>DASZQO010000093.1:0-11143 GCA_035549615.1 Acetobacteraceae bacterium | reverse complement strand
GAGACCGCGATCGCCAGGAACAACCGTGTCTGGTCCATCAGTTTTGCCGGCCTCGGCGCACGCGGCCATGGGCCGGTACCGACGGCACCGGGTCAAGCCCGCCTTCATTCCAGGGATTGCAACGCAGGATCCGCTCCGCCGCGAGCAGGCTGCCACGGCCGGCGCCATGCCGCGCCAGCGCCTCCAGCGCATAGTCGCTGCAGCTCGGGTGGAAGCGGCAGGCTGGGCCCAGCAGGGGGCGGAGCGTCCATTGATAGACGCGGACCATCCCGGCGAGCGCGCGCGCGGCGACACTCATGGAACCCCCGCTCACGGGACCCCGGCGCGATCGAGCGCGCGGTTCAGCTCACCCTTGAGCCGTTCGAAAGCGACCGCGAGGGTCGCCCCCCGGCCCACCAGCACAAGATCAAAGCCGCGGGCCGGCCGCTCAGCCAGCACCAGCCGCGCCGCCTCGCGCAAGCGTCGGCGCGCGCGGTTGCGCGTCACCGCATTGCCCACCTTGCGCGTCACCGTGAAGCCGACGCGAACCGGCTCCGCATCCCCGCGCGCCAGCGCCTGCAGCATCAGCGCTCCGGCCGGCAGCTTCCGCCCGGCGGCGGCAACGCGCAGGAACTCGGCGCGGCGTTTCAGGCGCAAAGGCGGGCGCGGCATCGCGCCTCAGGCAGACAGGCGCTTGCGGCCCTTGGCGCGGCGGCTGGCCAGCACCTTTTGTCCGCCCTTGGTCGCCATCCGCGCGCGGAATCCGTGCCGCCGCTTGCGGACCAGCTTGGAGGGTTGGTACGTACGCTTCACAGGCCGTCTCCGCTTGTCTCGGGGGCTCCGCCATCAACGAAAAACGAGACGCCCGAAGGCCACCCCGCTGCGGGCCGCGGCTTATTAGGGTCGGGCTGGCCGGCCCGTCAATTGCAGTGCATCAATTTGCCGCACCTCAATTGCCGGCGCTTCGCAACATCCCCGCGGGCGCCCTTTCGCTCCGGCTGCCTGTTTGCCGTCATGGGCTCGGCTTCCGGCTCCCATCGTCCCTCTTCTCCGGATCGCCGGCCATGCCAGCGGCGTGACATGATGTCGGACAATGTGCATGGCAAGCATGTCCTTTACGTATCGCTTTCTCAGCAACCTTCAGGCAAGGATTGGCGATTATTGTGCGCTGCACCATGTAACGTTCCATGTGGACCATGTGGAAGCCAAGACGGATCGCCCTCGCCCTTCAGGGGGGTGGGGCGCACGGCGCCTTCGCCGCCGGGGTCCTTGATCGGCTGCTGGAAACCGGGTTCGCGCCAGATCGCGTCTCCGGTGTCTCCTCCGGTGCGCTGCTCGGGACGATGCTGGCGCAGGGCTGGGCCTCAGGCGGGGCGGATGGCGCGCGTGCGGCCATCGTCCGCCTCTGGGAACGGGTGGCGGAGGCGCATGCTGTAAGCCCCGTTCAGAACGGACCGATCGAGCGCTGGCTGTGGGGAGCGGACCTTTCCCGCAATCCGGTCTGGCAGGGGCTGGAGACGGCAATGCGCTTCTTCGGACCGGCACAGCTCAATCCGCTCGGCCACAATCCATTGCGCGCCGTGATCGCCGATCTGCTCAATCCCAAGCTGCTGGCGAGCCCGGCCGCGCCACGCCTCACGGTCGGCGTCACGGATGTCGAGACCGGCAAGGCCGTCCTCTTCCGCAACGAGGAGATCACGGTCGAGGTGCTGCTTGCCTCTTCCTGTCTGCCCTTTATCTTCCCCGCGGTGGAGATCAACGGCCGCGTCTGCTGGGACGGGGCCTATTCCGGCAACCCGCCCCTCGCCCCGCTGCTTGAGCCAAATCTGCCGGATGAGCTCGTCCTGATCCGCGCCCAGCCGCGGCACCGGCCCGGCACGCCGACCAGCCATGGTGAAATCTTCAACCGTATCAATGAGATCGCCTTCCAGAGCGTGCTTGAGCGCGAGCTCGAAGCCCTGCCGCGCACAATCCGGGTCCGAAGCTATGAGGCGGACGAAGCCCTCCTGGGCCTGCCGATCTCCTCGCGGCTCAATGCCGAAGCAGGCTTCCTCCGCGCGCTCTGCGCCGCCGGGCGGGAGGCTGCCCGCCGCCAGGAAGAAGGCGCGCCGCCCCTCGCCGCCGATTGAACCGATGGCGTCGTCGCCCCCGTTGCCCTCGCCCCTTCACCCCGGTAATGCTTGAACCGGTTGGCAATTCCCTTGAGGGCAAAATGGAGGCTGCCGTGCCCATGTCCTTCTGGGTACAGCTTGGGTTGGCAACGGTCGTTGCCATCCTGGCCCTGCTGGACGCCTCGGCGAACCAAAACAGCACGACCGCGACCATCGCCTTCCTCATCTTTCTGGCGGCCATCGCCTACGCCTTCTTCACGATCAAGCGTGCGTTCGACTCGATCGACCGTGAGCGCCATAAGGACGGGCATTGAACTGGGACCCGGCGCAATATCTGCGCTTCGGTTCCGAACGGCTGCGCCCCGCGCTTGATCTGCTGGCACGGGTATCGGCCGAAGCACCGAAATTCGTGATCGATCTCGGCTGCGGCGCGGGCAATATCACCGCTCTGCTCGCTGCGCGCTGGCCGGGGGCGAAGATTATCGGCATCGACGGATCGGCGGAGATGCTCGCCCGCGCGCGCGGCGCGGCGCCCGGCTGCTCCTTCGTGCAAGCCGATATCGCGACCTTCGTTCCCGAACGCGCGCCCGACGTGATCTTCTCGAACGCGGCGCTGCAATGGCTGCCCGATCATCGCCGGCTCCTGCCGCGACTCCTCTCTTTCGTCGCGCCGGGAGGAGTCCTCGCGGTGCAGATGCCGGCCATGGAGGGAGCTCCCTTCCGCAAGCTACAGGAAGAGCTCGCGCGCGAGGGCCCGTGGATCGAGCGGCTTGCGCATATTGCCCGGGTTCTGCCGATCCTCGCGCCAGCGGAATACTGGGATCTGCTCAAGCCGCTCGCGGGCACGCTCGAGCTTTGGGAGACGATCTACCTGCACGCGCTCAAGGGCCCGGATGCGGTGCTGCACTGGGCCATGGGCACCAGCCTCCGCCCTTATCTCGATGCGCTCGCCGAGCCGGAGCGGGCGGAATTTCAGGCGGCTTACGCAGCCGCGCTCCGCCCGCACTATCCGCCGCAGCCGGATGGCACGACCCTCTTTCCCTTCCGCCGCCTTTTCCTGCTCGCGACAGCTCCCGGATAGCGCCGCGGGCAACACCGGGGGGCGGGGTTTCCCGCCACCGCCGCTCGGCTATCGTGTTCTCTCCAGCCATCATGTGGGGGTACCGACCGATGATCTACGAGCTCCGCGTCTATCACTGCATGCCGGGCCGGCTGCCGGCGCTGCTCAAGCGTTTCGATACGATCACCCTTGGCATCTGGCAGCGCCACGGCATCCGCCAGGCCGGTTTCTGGACGGTGCTCGTCGGCGAATCGAACCACGATCTCTATTATCTGCTCGCCTGGGAATCGCTCGCCGAGCGCGAAAAGAAATGGTCGGCCTTCATGGCTGATCCGGAATGGATCGCCAAGCGCGCCGAGACCGAGCGCGATGGGCCGATCGTTCAGTCGATCAGCAATTCCTTCCTTGAGCCCACGTCCTTCTCGTCCGTCCGTTAATCCGGGCACCCCACTCTTTCACTCTTTCGAAACATTTCCCGGCCTGTCCGCCGGCTTGCGTGTGGCGGACAGGCCGGTGTGCCCGGCAGGATCTCGGCCGAATGGCCGTAAACGAGGAAGAGAAATGGTTCTTTCTTGAAAGAAAGAACCAAAGAACTTTTATCCTGTCGTTTATAATCCACAGTCCGCCGCTGGTCCGGAAAAACGGAGAAAAGTCTTTCTGCTTCTTTTTTTAGAGAAAGACGCCTTCTCCATTTCAATTCTTTATCGAATCGCAAAAACGCAATTATTGCAACTATAACGATTTAATGCAGGCGGTCGGGCGGGATCGCCATCAGCACCTGCGAGCCTTTGAGAGTCTGGCCGCCGAAGGATTGCGACGCGCAATTGCAATAAGGTGCGGCAACCGGCGTGTTGACGACGACCGGAATCCCGAAGATCGACAAATTGGGTCCGGTGGTTGTCGGCGGCAGCGGCGGCTGGGGAAGGGCTGGCGCCTGCACACCATAGGATTGCGGCGAGGCCGCCCGCACCATCGGGGCGCCGACGAGCAGGAAGGCCCCCATCACGGCCAATCCGACTATGCGGTGCATCATTGCGCTGTTCCTATAGCACGATTTCAAATTGGGCGCACGCCGCGCAGCTGAAAGAGAGAGGCGGGAGATCCCGGCAGGCGGAAAACGCAAGTCTGGAATCCTGTTGTCCGCTCAGCCAAGGGCTGGAACGCCGCTCGTGGTCGAATACTCGAAATGCAGCGCCTGGCCGGGAAAGACGATCGGGTGGATCGCGTGTGCGGCCAGGGCCGCCTCGGAAAATCCCTGCAGAATGAGCTTGAGCTTGCCGCGATAGCTCGCGATGTCACCGATCGCGAAGATGCCGGCCTGTGAAGTCTGGCAGGTGCCGGGATCGACCACGAGCTGATGCCGCTCAAGGGCAAGGCCCCAGCGGGCGATCGGGCCAAGATCCGTCGCCAATCCGAAGAAGGCGAGCAGAATGTCCGCCGGGATCGACCGGTTTCCCCCCGAGAGGCCCGCGACCTCCACGGCTTCCAGCATGCCGTCACGGCCGGCAAGCCCGGCAAGCTGGTAGGGAGCCACCACGGTCAGCGCGCCACTCTTGGCCGCCGCGGCAAGGCGCGCGGCACTCTCGGGCGCGGCACGGAATTTCTCGCGCCGATGAACCACGCTGATCTCGGCTGCGATGCCGATGAGCGCCAGCGCCCAGTCAACCGCCGAATCGCCGCCGCCGGCGATCACCACCCGCTTGCCGCGCAGCGATTCGCGGCTGCTGACGCAATATTGCACCGTGCCGGTTGCTTCGTAGGAGGCAAGCCCCGCGATCGGCGGCCGGTTCGGACCGAAGGCGCCCGCTCCGGCGGCGAGGATCACCGCCTTGGCCCGGACCGCGCCATCCCCACCGATTCGGAGACGAAAATTTCCCGCCTCGCCAGCAAGCGCCTCCACCTTGCGGCCGAAAATCCGCGCGGGCGCGAAAGGCGCGATCTGGCGTTCGAGTGCCGCGATCAGCTCGGCGGCGGAGATCGTCGGATGGGCCGGAATGTCGTATATCGGCTTCTCCGGATAGAGCGCGGTGCATTGCCCTCCGGACACCGGGAGCGCATCGATCAGCACGCTCCGCATGCGGAGCATGCCGCATTCGAACACGGCAAACATCCCGACAGGCCCGGCGCCGACGATCGCGACGTCGGTGACGATCTCTTCAGCCATGTCGGCAAAATGAAAGATTCGTTCATCAAAGACCAGGGGGCCTGTCCCTTGGCGCCCGCGGTTGTCTGCGCTCGTCGTGATCGGCAGAGTCCGCCCGTGCCGCCCGTGAACCTTGCCCTCCAGCCCGAGCAACGCCACCTCCTCGCCGACCCGGCGGCGACGGAAACGCTCGCCGCGCATATCGCCGCGCTGGCACGGCCAGGGGACGCGATCCTGCTGGAAGGGCCGCTCGGTGCCGGCAAGACCGCCTTCGCCCGCGCCTTTCTTCGCGCCGCCGCCGGCGATCCCGCTCTCGTCGTGCCGAGCCCGAGCTACACGCTCGTTCAGACCTACCCGACTCGCCTCGGCCCGGTGCACCATTTCGATCTCTGGCGGCTCGACGGGCCCGCGGACCTCGCCGAGCTGGGCTGGACGGAGGCCATGGGGGATATCGTGCTGGTGGAATGGCCTGACCGGCTCGGTCCCCTCGCCCCGGCGGCCGCGCTTCGCATGACCTTCACGATCCTGGGCGAGGCCCGCCGTGAGGTGCGTCTGGCCGGCTGGCCCGACCGGCTCGAATGACACCCGCCCGCGCCATGCTCCTCGCGGCCGGCCTCGGCACGCGGATGCGCCCGCTCACCGACGCGATTCCCAAGCCCCTTCTGCCGGTCGGGGGGAAACCCCTCATCGACCGCGCGCTCGATCGTCTCGCGGCGGCCGGCGTGGAAGAGGTCGTGGTGAACACACACTGGCAGGGGGAAATTCTGGCCGCACACCTCGCCCGCCGCGCCGGCCCGCCACGCACGCGGCTCCAGCACGAGTCCACGCTGCTCGACACGGGCGGAGCGGTCGCCGCGGCCCTCGCCGAGGGTCTGCTGGGGCCGGAGCCCTTTTTCGTCGTGAATGGCGATGTGCTCTGGCTCGACGGTCCTCATCCCGCCCTGGTCCGCCTCTCCGAGAGCTTCGATCCGGCACGGCATGACGGCCTGCTTCTCGTCCACCGCACCTGGCAGGTGAGCGGTGAGGTCGGTGCCGGAGATTTCATGCTGGACCCGCTCGGCACCCTCCGCTGGCGCAAGGAGCGCGAGCTGGTGCCTTACGTCTATGCCGGCATCCAGCTCGTCCGGCCGGCGCTCTTCCGTGACACGCCGCGGGGCGCCTTCGGCATGAGCCTGGTTTGGAGCCGGGCGATCGAAGAGGGCAGGCTCGCCGCCATCGTCCATGATGGGCTCTGGTTCCATCTTTCCACGCCGGCCGATCTCGTCGCGGCGCAGTCGGGTCTCGATGCCCGCGAAACCGGACGAAGCCGGTGAATCTTTTCGCCTTGCCGCCGGAGAGCCCGTTCCTCGACAGCGTTGCCGAGGCATGGCTCACCACGCGCGGTGCCGACCCGGTCGGTGCCGCT
This sequence comes from Acetobacteraceae bacterium, assembly GCA_035549615.1. Taxonomy (GTDB): domain Bacteria; phylum Pseudomonadota; class Alphaproteobacteria; order Acetobacterales; family Acetobacteraceae; genus JAKAWQ01. The sequence continues at coordinate 4,445 of DASZQO010000093.1, read as the reverse complement.
GACGGGCTGATCCTGCTGCCGACCCGGCGGGCGGCCCGGGCCCTGGCCGAAGCCTTTCTCCGCCGCACTGACGGCAGGCCGCTTCTCCTGCCGCGCATCGCCGCCTTCGGCGCCCTGGATGAAGCGCCGCTCGCGCTTGCCGGCGCGCTCGACCTCCCGCCCGCGGTCGGCGAGGCCGAGCGGCTTGCCGTTCTGGCCCGCCTCATCCTCGCCGCCGGCGGGGTCGGCGCCGCCGCCGGGCGGGCCGATCGCGCCTGGGCGCTGGCCGCGGAACTCGCCCGCCTGCAAGACGAAGCCGAGCGGTCGGAGATCGATCTTGCCGCCCGGCTGCCGGACGTGGTTCCCGCCGAATTCGCATCCCACTGGCAGACCACGCTCGCCTTTCTCTCGATCGTCACCGAAGCCTGGCCCGCCTGGCTCGCCGAGCAGGGGCTGATGAATCCGGCCGCCCGGCAGGTGGCGCTGCTCAAGGCCCAGGCGCGGGCATGGGAAGATAGGCCGCCCCCCCAGCCGATCTGGGTGGCCGGCAGCTTCGGTGAGTTTCCAGCGGTCAGTGCCCTGCTCCGGGTGATCGCCCGTCTGCCGCGCGGGCGCGTCATCCTCACCGGCCTCGATCGCGCGATGGCAGAGACGCATTTTTCCACGCTTGGCAGCGCGCATCCCGATCATGCCGATGCCGGCATCGCCCGGCTGCTGACCGCGCTCGGCGCCCGGCGTGACGACGTGCAATCCTTGCCAGGATTGCCGAGCGCCATTCCGGCCGAGCGTTCTCCCACCCTTCGGCGTGCTCTTCTGCCCGCACCCGCGCTTGCCTGGCCGAAAGAGGCACCCGCCGAAATCGCCGGCCTCTTCCGCCTTTCGCCCGCCGATCAGCAGGAGGAGGCGACGGCGGCCGCGCTGGCCCTGCGCGCAGCCCTCGAAACGCCAGGGCAGCGGGCGGCGCTGGTCACGCCCGACCGCGCGCTCGCCCGCCGGGTCAGCGCCGAGCTGCTGCGCTACGGGATCGTCGCCGATGACAGCGCCGGCGAACCGCTCGGCGAAACCCCACCCGCTGTGCTCCTCCGCCTGCTCGCGGCTGCCGCAGAGCAGGATTATGCCGCGCTGCCTCTTCTTGCCCAGCTGAAGCACCCGCTTTGTGCCGCCGGCCTTGCCCCGCCCGCGGCGCGCGCCGCCGCGCGGCGCCTGGAGCTCGCGGTCCTGCGCGGGCCCGGGCCGCCACCCGGCCTCGCCGCACTCGCGCAGGCGGCAGAGCGAAAAGGAGACGGCCTGGACCTCGTCCGTCGCCTCCGGACGGCGCTTTCGCCGCTCGAACGCGTCCGCACATTGCAGGAGGCTGCGCCCGGCGCCTTGCTCGCCGCTTTGATCGAAAGCGCCGAGAGGCTCGCCGCAACCGAGACCGAGCCCGGCCCTGCGCGGCTCTGGGCACTGGAGGAAGGCGAGGCGCTGGCATCCCGCCTGGCCGAGCTGCTCCCCGCGCTCGCCCACCTGCCGCCGATCCCGCCCGCCGAGCTTTCGGGCCTTCTCACCGAGAGCCTGGCCGGCGCGGTGGTGCGCACCCGGCGCAGCCTGCGCGGACGGGAAGGCACCGAGCACCCGAGGGTGTTCATCTGGGGCCTGCTGGAGGCGCGCCTGCAATCGGCCGAAGTGATCGTGCTCGGCGGGCTCACTGAGGGCACCTGGCCTCCGGCGACCGATCCCGGCCCCTGGCTCAGCCGGCCGATGCGCGCCGCGCTCGGGCTCGATTCGCCGGAGGAGGCGATCGGCCGCGCGGCGCATGATTTTCTCTCGGCCACTCTCGCCGCGCCCATCGTCATTCTCTCCGCGCCGCGGCGGCGCGAAGGCGCGCCCGCGGTGCCGGCGCGGTGGCTCGTGCGGCTCGAGGCAATGCTCGCAGGCCAGGACCGAACGCTTCCCGAGCATCCTTCTCTCGCCTGGGCACGGGCGCTCGATCATCCCGCCGGCCCGGCAAAGCCGGCACGCGCGCCGCGGCCGCGGCCGGCGCTCGCCCTTCGCCCGCGGCAGCTCGGGCTCACCGAGATCGCGACCTGGCTCGCCGATCCCTACCAGATTTATGCACGCCACGTGCTCGGTCTCACGGCTTTGCCGGCCATCGGCCAAGTCGCGGATGCGGCCCAGTTCGGGATGATTGTGCATCAGGGCCTGGCGGCATTCTTCGGCCAGGCCGGCGGGCAGGCCGGGAAAGACTGGGAGGGGGATGAAGAGCGGCACATCGCCGCAGCCTTGGCGCAGGCTCTCAAAAATGAGAGGCTCCCAGCGCATCTCGTCGCCTGGTGGGCGCCGCGCCTGCCCAGGATCGCCGCCTGGGTGGCGGCGGCGGAAGCGGAACGGCGACGAGAGGGGCCGCCCGTGGCGGTCGCGGTCGAGCAGCCCGGCGATTGGAGTCTGAATGGGCCGGCGGGGCCGTTTCTCGTCCGGGGCCGGGCCGATCGGATCGAGCTTCGGGCCGACGGGCACCTCGCCATCCTCGACTACAAGACCGGGCGCAGCCCCGGCCGCGGCGCAGTGGCGGCGGGCCAGGCGCCGCAATTGCCCCTGCTCGCGGCGATGGCCGCGGCGGGCGCCTTCGGTACGGCATTCGCGCGCCCGGCCACCGAGCTTGTCTATTGGGCGCTCAGCGGACGGATGGTGCCGGGCGAGGCGACGAGCCTCGGTGACCCGGCAGAGATCGCAGAGCTCGTCGCCGCCGCTTCGGCCGGCCTCGCCGCGCTGATCGCGCGGTTCGACGATCCGGCGACACCCTATCTCGCCCGCCCGCATCCGGCGAACCTGCCCGACTATTCCGACTATGACCGGCTCGCCCGCGTCGGCGAATGGGCAGCAGCCGAGGAGTGATGGACTCAGATACGGCGCTGCGCAGGGCCGGCGATGCCCAGCGCCTCGCCTCCGATCCGGCGGTTTCGGCGTTCGTCGGCGCCTCCGCGGGTTCGGGCAAGACCAAGCTGCTGACCGACCGCCTGCTCAGGCTGATGCTGGCGGGCAATCCGCCCGGACGCATCCTCTGCCTCACTTTCACCCGTGCCGCGGCCGCGGAAATGGCGCTCCGGCTGCAGCGAAGCCTCGGCAAATGGGTGGTGATGGAAGAGGAAGAGCTCGATGACGCGCTGGCCGGGCTCGGCTTCGTTGCGGATGCGGCACTGCGCGCGCAGGCGCGGAAACTCTTCGCCGAAGTGCTCGACCTGCCCGGGGGGATGCGGATCAGCACGATCCACGCCTTCTGCCAGTCCGTCCTGCGGCGCTTCCCATTGGAAGCCTCGCTCTCCCCCCATTTCGAGCTGGCGGCGGAGGAAGACCGGGCGCTCGCGCTCCAGGCGGCCCAGCAGCTCATCCTGGCGCAGGAAACCGGCCCGGTGCGGGCGGCGGTCGAAAGGCTGGCTCCGCTGATCGGCACGCTCGACCGGCTGCGCGGACTGATCGATGCGCTGGCCGCAAAGCGCGTCAAGCTCCCGCCCGCCTTTGCCGAAGCCTTTCGCCGCGCCGCCGGCGCCCCGGACAGGCCGCCCGACCGTGCGCGGGTCAGCGACGAGGCGAGGCTTCGGGCCGCGCTTTCGGTGCTCGCCGAGCAGGGCAGCGCGAAGTTCGTGGAGCGTGCTGCGGCCATGCTCGGTTGGCTCGACCTGCCGGGAGAGATGCGGCGGGAGCGATTCCCGCAATGGTGCGGCGCTTTCCTCGACGGCAGGGGGCAGCCGCGCGCACCGGGCGGGCTGGTCAATCCGGGCCTGGCCCGCCAGGTGCCGGCCGTGCTCGAGGCGCTGTGCGCCGAACAGGCGCATGTGCTGAGGATCCTGGAGGAAGAGGCGGCCGGACGGGTGGCTGCCGCCTCGTCCGATCTCCACACCTTCGCCGCGCTGGTGCTCGCCGCCTATGACGAGGCCAAGGGCCGCGCCGCCTGGCTCGACTACGCAGACCTGATCCATCACACGAACCGGCTGCTGGTCGATCCGGGCGCGGCCTGGGTTCTCTACAAGCTCGATGGCGGCCTCGATCATCTGCTGCTCGACGAGGCTCAAGACACCGCGCCCGAACAGTGGGCGATCGCCGAGGCGCTGACCGCCGAATTCTTCGCCGGGCAGGGCGCGCGGGAGGTGAAGCGGACGGTCTTCGCGGTGGGCGATCCGAAACAGTCGATCTACTCCTTCCAGGGCGCGGATCCGGCCGGCTTCGATCGCTGGCGGGACAATCTGCGCGCCCGCGTGGCGGCGGCGGGCGAAACCTGGCGGGAGCCCGCGCTTGATGTTTCCTTCCGTTCCACCGCGCCCGTGCTCGCCCTTGTCGATGCGGTCTTCGCCGCGCCGCCGGCCAGCGCGGGCGTGGTGCCGGCGGCGCGGACCCTGCGCCACGATCCGGTGCGGGCCGGGCAGGCGGGGGCGGTGGAGCTATGGCCGCTCGCCCCCGCCTCCGACCCGCCGGATCCCATGCCCTGGACC
>DASZQO010000092.1:0-11284 GCA_035549615.1 Acetobacteraceae bacterium | reverse complement strand
GGGGGTCACGGAGAAATGGATGAGGCGGGGGTCGCGCGGCGGCAGATAGCCTTCGAGAATGACCTTGCGGCCAAGCTCGGCGGCGGTGTCCTCGATCGCGGCGGCAAGGTCGAGCCAATCCTCCGCGGCGAAGAGGGGGGGAAAGAAAACATGGAGCTTGCCCTCGCGCGGCTCGATGGCGAGCGCGGTGCGGACGATGTCCGGCTCCTCACGGCCGATCTCGGGCGCCGGCTGGGCGACCGGGCGAAAGAGGCCGAATGCGAGGTCCGGCGGGCCGGCTTGGGCGCGATGGCCTGGGCGGGCGGCGCGGTGAAAGAATTGCGCAGGGGGGAGCGGCGCGCGCGGGGCGAAGGGATCGGCTTCGATCTCCGGCTCCAGATTTTCCGGTGAGATCCAGGGCAGGCTGTCCAGCGGCAGGCGGAGCCCGATCGGCGAATCGCCGGGGATGAGAAACATCTCCCCGGCGCGGAAGAACCATTTGCCGGATTGCCAGCGGCTTGAGCCGTTGGCGACGACGCGGCGGAGGGGAAGCACGCTGCCGACGGGCGCGGCGAGGCCCTGGCCGAAGACGCGCGCGAGCCGGGCGCGCTCGAGCGGATCGGCGAGCCTGCTCGCCTCCGCCCGCACATTGGCGGGCAGGCGTTTTTCCCGCCAGAGATAGTAATGCACATCCTCGTACGCGGTGATCAGGAAGGCGGGATCGATCTGCAGGCGTTCGGCAAGGAGGGCGGCAAAGCGGGCAGTCTCGGCCGGGGTGATGGTGTCGAAATCGTCATCGGCGGCGAGCAGCTCGGGGCGGCGCCAGACCGGCTCGCCATCCCTCCGGCCATGGGCATGAAACGCCCAGCGCGGCAATTGCTCGCCAGGATAATGCTTGCCGAGCGTATGTTGCAGCGCCGCGCCCGGCACCCAGAGGGGCGCCAGGCGGCGGAGCAGCCGGCCCGCATAGCGCCGCTTCGTGGGGCCAAGGGCGGTCGTGTTCCACTCGGGCGCGTCACGATCCGTGGCGGCGACGAAGGTGGGCTCGCCGCCCATCGTCAATTCGATTCCAGAGTGATCCATCACGCGGTCGAGCCGCTCGCCGGCCTCGGTGATCGCGCGCCAGACTGGCTCGGCATAGGGTTTGGTGACGCGCGGGGTCTCGCGGATGCGCCGTACGTCCATATGGTGGCTGAAGGCGACCTCGCACGCCTCGACCATGCCGGTGATGGGCGCAGCGGAGATCGGATCAGGGCTGGCGGCGAGCGGGATATGGCCCTCGCCCGCGAGCAGGCCGGAGGTGGCGTCGAGCCCGATCCACCCGGCACCGGGGAGATAGACCTCCGCCCAGGCATGCAGATCGGTGAAGTCCGCGGCCGGGCCGGGCGGGCCTTCGAGAGGCTTTTCGTCCGGAACGAGCTGGATCAGATAGCCGGAGACGAAGCGCGCGGCGAAACCGAGGCGGCGCAGCGCCTGCACCAGCACCCACGCGGAATCCCGGCAGGAGCCGCGCGCATTGAGGAGCGTCTCCTCGACCGACCAGATGCCGGGTTCGGGCCGAACGATATAGGCGATGCGATCGCGCAGGCGGCGGTTGAGGGCGACCAGCATATCGACCGAGCGGATCGGGCCGGGCGGAGTCTCGGCGAGGAAAGCGGAGAGCAAGGGGCCTGCGGGCTCGTCATCGGGCCCGCCCGGGGATTCGGTGGCGCGATAGGGCTGCAGCTCGTGCACGAGCAAGGGATCATAGGCGAAGGGCCAGGTCTCCGCCTCCGGTTCGAGGAAGAAATCGAACGGGTTGATCGTTGCCATATCAACAATGAGATCGACGGTGACGGCGAATTCCCGCACCCGTTCGGGGAACACGACGCGAGCGAGGAAATTGCCCTGCGGGTCCTGCTGCCAGTTGAGGAAATGGGGCGTGGGCTCAACCGCGAGGGTGTAGGAGAGAACCGGCGTACGAGTGTGTGGCGCCGGGCGCAGGCGGATCACCTGTGGCCCGAGCGAGACCAGCCGATCATAGCGATAAAGGGTGCGGTGGGTCAGGGCGGCGTGGATCAACATGCGGTGCGGCTTGGGCCCCCAAAGGAAAGCAGGTTGGAAAAGAGGAAGGCGGTGGATTGTGCCCAAAGGCGCACGCGGCGGCGAGCCCGGATTTTTCCTCGCCGGCGGAGGAAATGCCCGGGGAAGAAATGAATGAAAGGAATGCGGCTTCCTTCCGCTTCGGCGAAGCGTGTAGGCTTGCTCCGCGATGTCAATCCGCCGAGAGCGGGATGCGTTCGCTGCCGCATCTTGGCGAGGCTGTTTGTTTTCCCGCGTGACTGAGACCGATGGTGATCCGCACTCTGCTCACCACGCTCTGGATAGGGACACTCTATGGATGGACGTGCCGGCTGAAGATCCGTTCCAGGGTTATGATGCCGGTTCCTTTTACTGCGAGCTCGCCGCCGGCCGGGAGGGCGATGGGGGTGCGGCGGCGGAGATCCGCAGCCGGATCACGGCGCTTGGCCTTGCCAACCTGCGCAGCCGCGCCCGGGCGGCCGAGACCGATCTTTTCAATCTCGGCATCACCTTCACCGTCTATTCCGAGGCCAATGCGATCGATCGCATCCTGCCGTTCGATTGCATCCCGCGCCTGATCACGGCGGCGGAATGGACTGAACTCGATCGCGGCGTGCGCCAGCGGGTCGCGGCCCTCAACGCTTTTCTCGAGGATATCTACCATGCGCGGCACATCCTGAAGGATGGCGTCGTGCCGGCTGACCTCGTGCTCGGCAATGGCAATTATCGCGGCGAGATGGAGGGATTTCCGGTTCCCTTCGGCACCTATGTGCATATCGCCGGGATCGATATCGTGCGCGATGAGAGAGGCGCCTTCCGCGTCCTTGAGGACAATGCCCGCACGCCCTCGGGCGTTTCCTACGTGGTGGAGAACCGCCATCTGATGCTGCGCGCCTTCCCCGACCTGATGGCCGGGATGCGGGTGGCGCCGGTCGATGATTACGGGCAGCGGCTCCGGGCCGCGCTTTCCGAGATCGCACCCGCGGAGGTGCTCGATCCGCAGGTGGTCCTGCTCTCGCCCGGGATCTACAATTCCGCCTATTTCGAGCATGTGTTCCTGGCGCGCGAGATGGGCGTGCCGCTGGTGGAGGGACGGGACCTCGTCGTCGAGAACGACCGGGTGTTCATGCTGACCACCGCCGGGCCGCGCCCGGTGCATACGATCTATCGGCGGATCAGCGATGATTTTCTCGACCCCACCCTGTTCCGCCCCGACAGCCTGCTTGGCGTGCCGGGGCTGATCAGCGCCTGGCGGCGCGGGCATGTGGCGCTCGCCAATGCCGTGGGGACCGGGGTCGCCGACGACAAGGCGATCTATGCCTATATGCCGCGGATCATCCGCTATTATTTCGGCGAGGATGCGATCCTGCCGAATGTCGAGACGCATATCTGCCGGGAGCCGGCGGGGCTGCAATATACGCTCGATCATCTCGCCGAGCTGGTCGTCAAGCCGGTTGGCGAATCCGGTGGTTATGGGATCACCATCGGGCCGCGCGCCTCGTCGGCCGAGCTCGAGCGGGCGCGCGCCGCCCTGTTTGCCGACCCGGCCAACTGGATCAGCCAGCCGATGGTCGGGCTTTCGGTGGGGCCGACGCTCTGCGAGGAGGGAATCCGCGCGCGGCATCTGGATTTTCGCCCCTTCATCGTCACCGGACGCGAGAGCTGGGTGCTGCCGGGGGGGCTCACGCGCGTCGCGCTCAAGCGGGGGAGCCTCATCGTCAATTCCTCGCAGGGCGGCGGGTCGAAGGATACCTGGGTGCTGACGGGCGAATGTCTGGGCGGCGCGGCGGCGCATGGGGTGATGCGTTGAACCTGGCGCCGCCGCTGCTTGCGCGCTACGCCGAAAGCCTCTTCTGGATGGCCCGCTATCTCGAGCGGGTGGAGAATCTCGCGCGGCTGATCGAAGTGACCTATATCTTCGAGAGCCCGGGCCGCGAGAGCGAATCCTGGTACGCCCTGGTGCGCATCAATGCCGATGAGGAAAGCTTCTCGCGCCGGCACGGTGGCGCCGATCCGGACGCGATCAAGCGCTTCTACCTGATCGAGGCGGACAATCCGACCTCGATCCCAGCGGCGATCGAGGCTGCACGAACCAATGCGCGTGTGCTGCGGCCGCTGATCAGCACCGAGATGTGGAAGCAGCTCAACCAGTTTCACCATGCGCTCACCGCGATCGCGCCGGCGGAGCTTGAGGGCGATGCGCTCTCGCGGCTCGCCGACCGCATCCGCGCCGGCGTGCAGGCACAGACCGGCATCACCGAAGGTACGTTCTTTCGTGACCAGAGCTGGCATTTTCTTGAGCTTGGCCGATTGATCGAGCGCGCCGACCAGACGACGCGGCTGCTCGACATCAAGTTCCATCTGCTGGTTCCCCGCGCGCGCGAGGAGCGGCGGCTGGTCGAGCTCACCCAATGGGGATCCGTGCTGCGGGCGGCGGCCGGCTATCACGCCTTCCGCCGCGTTGCACCGGTTGAGTTCACGCCGGCCGATGTCGTCGCCTTCCTGCTGACGGACGCATCCTTCCCGCGCAGCGTCCGGCTCTGCCTCGACGAGATCGAGCGGCACCTGACGGCATTGCGCATCCGCTATGGGCTCGGCGGCACGCGCGCCGCGCTCGAGCGGGCGGAGGAGATGCGTGCGCTGATCGCCGGGGCGGAGACGGAACGGCTGAGCGCCGGGGGGCTGCACGCCTTTCTCGACAATCTCCAGCACGCGCTGATCGGGCTCGCGAGCGAGATCGGCACGGCCTTCTTCCGCGACTGGCGGCCCTTCGCGCCCGAGCGGGCGCAGGCGCTTCAGGAGCAGAAGCAGGAACAGCCGGGATGAGGCGCCGGCTCGCGGTTCCGGCCGAGCCGTGGCATGCTGACAGCATGAGGATCATGCAGGAACGGTGTGGTTTCGGGCCGCACCCCGGTGCCAAGCCGGGCTTCCGGTGGGAGCCGGGGGGTGGGGCGGTCTGCCGAAGCGAAGCGGGCACGTGATGCGTTGGAGAGATCCGGCGGGAACGCGGCGGTTCGGCGCGCTGATGGCGGCGCTGGTGATCGGCGGGCTTGCGGGCTCGGCCCGGCCGGGGCCGGTCGTCGCGGCGAGCACGGTGTTTCGCTGCACCAATCCGGAGAGCGGCGCGAGCTGGACGCTCAAGATCGATTTCGATCATGGAAAGGTGGACGGCTATCCCGCCACGGTCGGGCAGCGGATGATCCTGTGGCATGACACGGAAAACCAGGGATACTACAGGCTCGATCAGGTTACCGGCGATCTCAGGATCGTGCATGCATCGAGCATGGGCGGCTGGGAGCAGCATGCCGTCTGCCGCCAGCAATGAGCGGGCTGCCCTTGGATCCACCCGCTCTCCAGCCGCTTCTCTCCCGCCGAGTGCGCGCAAGGCGCGGTGGCGCGGAGAAATAGCGCGGGCTTGCGGTTGCCCGCCCGCTCTTTCTTTAAAACACTTTAATACGAATGTGATCCGAATCACACCGCTTGCCGGATCCTTCGCCTATGGTCCGGGCCGCGTCCGCGCCAAGGGGGGGAGACGCCGCCATGGAACCATGCTCATCGGGGGCTGCCGACGTGCCCTCATCCGGCACATCCTTCGTCGGGCAGATCCTTGCCCCGCTTCGTGATGATTCCGGCAATTTCGACGGTTTCGTCCTTGAAACCATCTGCGGCAAGGAGTGCTGCTTCGAAACCCGCGATCCCACGATCGCCGCACTGGTGCAGCGCGCCTGGCTCGAGCATCTCAGGGTTTCCGTCCTCGTGGCGCCCGAACGGCGCCGCCGCCCCATCTCCGTGACCCTCGGCACCGCGGACCCGGCGCGACCGCAGAGCGGGGAATGAGCCGGCCGGGTCTTGGGGATTTGCCGGTTTCGGGGTATGGACGAGCCGGTGTGCGGGTGTGGCGGAATTGGCAGACGCGCCAGACTCGAACCAGGGTCGCCGGCCCGGAAACGGGCCGGTGGTAAGCTGTCAAAGTCGGTGAACGCTTCCGCCTCAAGGCGATGCCAACCCCGAGCCAAGCCCGGTGACCGGGAAGGTGTAGAGACTTAACGGCAGCCACCTAAAGGCGTGAGCCCAGGGTGAAGATAAAGTCCAGCCCACAAAGCCGCCTCCGGGCCGCGTGGCGAAAGCCATAGTGGGATGCAAAATCTGGTTTCCTCACGGAAGTGTCGGTTCGACCCCGACCACCCGCACCATTTCATCCGCCCCGGCCCGCTTCGAATCCAGCCCGCATCGAGCATCGCTTCGGGAGAGAAGGCGGAGCTGCGCGCCATGCGTCGGCGCGCCGAGCAGCGGAGTGCCGATGGGTCTTTCTTTCACGAGGGAACGACGTCTCTTCCTCGTTCACCGCCTTGGGCTTGAGAGAAGGTTCGCAACATTTTCCCGCAAACAGATCCTCAGAGAGGGGTGGTTCTGCGCGCCATGGCGTCGTCCCACACATGCTCGCGCTTGTCGTCGAAAACGAGCTTGGTGGTCTCGGGGATGACGAACCAATCGCCGCGCGCCAGTTCGAAATCGAGCTGGCCGGGAGCCCAGCCGGCATAGCCGAAGGCGATGAGGCTCTTTTTCGGGCCATGACCGTGAGCAATATCCAGCAGGATGTCCGGACTCTGGGTCATCGCCACGTGGCCATCGATGTCGATGGTGCCGGCGTGGTGATATTCGGCGCTGTGCAGGATGTAGCCGACAGTCGGCGCCAGCGGGCCGCCGGCAAAAATGCGGACAGTTCCCTTGATTCCCGCGCTGTTCAAGCCGACCGCCTTCAGCAGGCCGCCCAGCGGCACGGTTGCGACGGGCCGGTTGATCACGATTCCGAGCGTGCCCCCGTCATTCTGGACCACGATCAAAATGACAGTGTGCCAAAACCGCGGATCGCCGATCTGGGGGGAGGCGATGAGCAGATCTCCGGCCAGTGACGCGTGGGGCGGTTCCATCCCGGGCGATGGCGGATTGGTCGGCGAGAGGGTCACCGACCAGAGCATCGCCACGAAAGACAGCAAGGCCGGAGATAACCAGGAAAATCCCATGGGACACCCGCTTGCCTGCCAAAGGATCGTCACGGCCCGCCAGGTTGCGGGCGACGCATCCTCTTCTATGGGGCTCTTCTATTGGGCCCGCGGGAGCAGGCTGACAACGGTTCCGTTTTGTTCTCTATCCGAGCCTGCGCCGGGTGGGCTTGAGCGCTTTCGAAGCGAAGACGGGGCCGGCGGGAGCGCAAGAGGAAGGCCAAAGGGAAATTATGAAATTGATCGGGGAAAAAGAACCAACGCGTGATGATCAGAAATCATCGCGTTCTGGTCCGGAAAACGGAGAAAAGTCTTTCTGCTTCTTTTTCTTCAGAAAAAGAAGCCTTCTTCCTTGTGATCCTTTATCGCAGTGCGTCACCCGAAACAGGTGCGTTCATCGCCCAGGGGCTGTGCGCCAGAGGGCGGCGTGAGCGGTGAACATTTGCGGTCAATGCGAGTTTGCCGGCACCTCCGCGCCGCGGCAGCCCACCAGGAAATCGAAATCGGCGCCGCGATCGGCCTGCAGCACGTGCTTCTGATAGAGCCCGACATAGCCCGAGGCCCGGGTGGGCGGCGGCACCCAGTCCCGCCGCCGCGCCGCGAGCTGCTCCTCCGGCACATCGAGGATGAGGCGGCGCCCCGCGACATCGAGCTCGATCATGTCGCCCTCCCGCACCAGCGCCAGCGGACCACCCACCGCCGCCTCCGGCGCCACATGCAGCACCACCGTGCCGAAGGCCGTGCCCGACATGCGGGCATCCGAGATGCGGATCATGTCCGTCACGCCGGCCGCCAGCAGCTTGGGCGGCAGGCCCATGTTCCCGACCTCCGCCATGCCGGGATAGCCGCGCGGGCCGCAATTCCGCAGCACCATCACGTTCTCCGGCGTGATTTCGAGCGCCGGGTCCATGATACGCCGCTTATAGTCATCGATATTGTCGAAAACGACGGCCCGGCCGCGATGCTGCATGAGCGCGGGCGTGGCGGCGGAAGGTTTCAGAACCGCACCGTTCGGGGCCAGATTGCCGCGCAGCACCGCGATGCCCCCCTCTTGCGTCAAGGCGGCCTCAAAGCTGCGGATCACCTCGGGCGAGAAGTTCTCCGCCTCGCGCACATTTTCCCAGATCGATCGGCCTGTCACCGTCAGGGCCTCACGCTCCAGGAGCCCATGCTCGGCCAGCGCCCGCAATACCACGGGCAGACCGCCGGCATAGCAGAACTCCTCCATGAGGAAGCGGCCGGAGGGCTGGAGATCGACGAGGGTGGGCACGCCGCGGCCGAGCCTGTCCCAGTCATCGAGATCGAGCGGCACGCCAAGCCGGCCGGCAATGGCGATGAGATGAAGAACCGCGTTCGTCGAGCCGCCGATCGCGCCATTGGTGCGGATCGCGTTACGGAACGCGGCGGCACCGAGGATCGCGGAGAGGCGGAGATCATCCTCCACCATGCCGACGATGCGCCGACCGGTGAGCTGCGCGAGCGCGGCGCGGCGGGAATCGACGGCGGGGAACGCCGCATTGCCCGGCAGGGCGAGGCCGAGCGCCTCCATCATGCAGGCCATGGTCGAGGCTGTGCCCATCGTCATGCAGGTTCCGGGCGAGCGGGCCATGCCCGCTTCCGCGTTCACGAATTCAGCCCGTGTCATTTGGCCGGCCTTCACGGCCTCGCTGAAACGCCAGATCGCGGTGCCCGATCCCACCACCTCGCCGCGAACCCGGCCGTTGAGCATCGGGCCGCCGGAGAGCACGATCGTCGGCAGATCGCACGAGGCCGCGCCCATCACCAGCGCCGGTGTCGTCTTGTCGCAGCCGACGAGCAGGACGACGCCATCGACGGGATTGCCGCGGATCGATTCCTCGACATCCATCGATGCGAGGTTGCGATAGAGCATCGCGGTCGGCCGCAAATTGGACTCCCCGAGCGACATGACCGGGAATTCAAGCGGAAATCCACCCGCCTCCAGCACGCCGCGCTTCACCCGCTCCGCGAGGCCGCGCAGATGCGCGTTGCAGGGTGTCAGCTCAGACCAGGTGTTGCAGATGCCGATCACCGGCCGCCCATCGAACGAATCCTCGGCAAAGCCCTGATTCTTCATCCAGCTCCGATGCATGATCGCATCCTTGCTGTCGCCGCCGAACCAGGCCCGGGAACGCAATGTTTTCCTGGTCATCGCAAAATCTCCGAAAGCTGTGGTGGCGCTACTTGCCGATGCCGAGCATCAGCCCCCCGATGAGGTAGCGCTGGAATACGAGATAGGCCGCCATCGCCGGCACGGCGCTCAAGAGCGAGCCCGCCAGCAGCACGGGGATATCGAGCACGCGGCCCGACTGCAGCACGGCAAGCCCCACAGTGATGGTGCGGACCGCCGGTTCCTGCAGGAAGATGAGGGCGACCAGAAGATCGTCCCAGATCTGGATGAATTGCAGCACGCCAACGGCGAGCAGCGCCGGCACCGAGAGCGGCAGGATCACATGCAGGAACATCCGCCAATAGGGCATGCCGTCGATCTGCGCGGCCTCGACAAGCTCGTCCGGCAGATCCCGCATGAAGGAGGTGAGCAGGAAGCAGCCGAAGGGCACGCCGAGCGCGGCATAGGTCAGGATGACCGAGAGCATGTTGTCGCTGAGGCCGAGCGAGGCGAAATTGATGAACTCGGTCAGGATGATCGACTGCATCGGAATCATCATGCTGGCCGCGATGACGCCGAGCAGCGGCCCGCCGCCGCGCAGCCTGAGCTTGGTCAGCGCGAAGGCGGCGAGCGCGCTTATGAACAGGATCACCGCGACGGAACCGAGCGTGACCACGGTGGAATTGAAGAGCTGCCGTGCCACCGGCAGATGCGCGAAGAGGACGCGCCAGTTCCGCAGGCTGAGATGGGAGAGGCCGCTTGCGTCCTCGCTCTCCATCGCGCTGCGGCCGATGACATAGAAAGGAAAGAGCATGACGACCATGACCAGCGCGAGCAGGATGGCAGCCACCCTGCGGGCGATCGGTCCGAACAGGCGCTTCACCGCTCAACCTTCGCCTGTCGTCTCGTCTGCTGGCGTCATACCCATCCCGCATCGACGATGAAATTCTGCGCCGTGCACATGCGGCTGTCAGCGGCGGCGAGCCAGAGAACCATGCGGGCGAGATCAGGCGGCATGAGCTTGTCGGGCAAACATTGCCGTTCGGCGATCTGCCGTTCTCCGGCCTCGTCGAGCCAGAGAGCGATCTGCCGCTTCGTCATCACCCAGCCGGGGACGACGCAATTGACGCGGATGCGCTCGGGCCCGAGCTCCCGCGCGAGCCCCCTGGTCAGGCCGCCGATCGCGGCCTTGGCCGTGACATAGGCGATATAGCCGCCTTCGCTGGCCATCCAGCTAATCGAGCCGAAGCAGATGATCGAGCCGCCGCCGGCATCGCGCATGGCCGGACGCACCGCCTGGGAGGCGAAGAACTGGTGGCGGAGATTGGTATCCATGCGGTTCTGCCAATAATCCGGCGTCACCGCCTCGATCTTGTGGCGATCGTCGTTCCCGGCATTGTTGACGAGGGATGCCGGCGCGCCGTGACGGGCGATGGCGCCGCCGATCGCCGCGCGGAGGGAATCGAGATCGGTGAGATCGCAATGGATGAAGTCGGGCCGGACGTCGCCGCGAGCGGCAATGCGTTCGGCGAGCTGCTCGCCCGCCTCGCGCTGGATGTCGAGAAAGGAGACGAGCGTCTTTTGGGCGGCGAAATGCTCGACGATGCTCTCGCCGATGCCGGAGGCGCCCCCCGTTACGATGACGTGGCGGCCCCGGAGGCTCGGATAGCTTGCATCGATCGGGTCCATCGCCGCTCCTTGCAACTTCATTTCGATACGGGCCCTGTCGATTCCGGTTGACAGGGCCGCCCCACTATTAAAACATATTATCTGATTTAACCAAGGGCCGTCTTTGGCTGGGGGCGGGCGTGAGCGAGCGTGCCGCCCGCAATCGCCAGCAGGGCGGGAGGTGGACGCCCGCGCCCCCATCCCGCTCTTGGTCTGTGTTTTCTCGCGTGATTCAGGCCTCCGGTGTTCCCGCCGCCGGTCGTCACGCTCTAGGAAGGAGATGTCTCGTGCCCGGAGTCCAGATTTCCTGCGCAACACGCGTCTCCGCCACAGGCAAAGGATGGCGACGCTCCCTGCTCGGCGTCCTGACGGGGCTTGCCGCGCTTTGCGGCCTTGGTGCCGTCCGGCCGGCGGAGGCCGGAACAATCACGATCTGGCATAATTA
>DASZQO010000091.1:0-18328 GCA_035549615.1 Acetobacteraceae bacterium | reverse complement strand
GATCACGCCAGGGTCTTGCTGAAATCAGCGCTCAAATGACCCCGATCCGGCGAAGAAGGATCGAAGCCGTTGGCACCACCGCATTGCCGAGCTCCGCCAGAACCGCAGGGAAATCCGCCTCCGCTACGACCCGCAGCGGCGCATATTCGCCATCGCCGAACCGTGTATGCAGGGCAAGCGCCTCCGCTCCATCCATCGGCATGGTGAGCGGAATGCCGATATCGAGCACATGGGTTCCGGGATGCTCGATGATGGCGATTGGCGGCCCCAACCATTCCCGCTTCGCCGTGATCCCCACTTCCTCGCGCAACTCCTTCAGGAGCTGCGCCGCGAGATCGATGTTGCCGCGCGCGTCCGCCACGCCGGGATCGACGCTGCCGGCTGGCGGAAGCTGCCATTTCCCCGCCTGGTGCGCGGTCCGCAGGCTCCGCCTTCCGAGCAGGATCCCGTCGCGAAGCCGCACCACCCCGTTGACCGCGAGCGGCCGAAGCCCGAGCGTGGCAAAAAGCTCCGGCCGCGCCACTTGTGCCACGATACGGCGGAATTCGGTAAAGTGCCCGCTCACGCGCCGCGGCGTAATGTGCTCGGCGCTAAAGACGCGCCCGTTGAACAGGGCATCACCGAGCCGCGACTGCGCTTCCCGCCACAGGCGCTCGATCTCGGCCTCCACCACCGTGGCGAGCGCGGGCATGGTCCACGCCGCCACCACCGCGAGCGTGGGCTCGACCTCATGCACCACCCATTTGTCCATGCCCGCACCCGGTCCTTCGTTCCTGATCGCGCTCGCGCCCCGCACGTTCCACGGGAGCACGCGCCTCCTTCCCCTTACGCTCCGCGCAATTGCGTGCAAATCGCGCCGCGCGACGAAAGATGAAGCCGATTGAGAGGAAGATTGATTTTTGGAGAAGCCCCGAAGACGCTGCGCCTGTTTGGCCTTCGGCGAATCCGCGGGGCGCCAGGGGGCCAGAGGAGTCCGCGGTCCGATCAGAGGAGACTCCCGCCGTGGGGAAGATCAAATTTTCCAGATTTGCCGGAGTCCTGTTCGCCGCACTTCTTCTCCTCGGTGGGCGGTTGGCCGACGCTGCTGGAACGCTCGATCCCACCCCGCGCACGGCGGTGCTCTCCGCCTTCCCGCCGGAAATGGTCGAATTGCAGGCCGCCCTGCGCGGGGGCAAGGAGTACGATGTCAACGGTGTGATCTTCACCACCGGCACCTTGGAGGGCAAGCCGGTCGTGCTGCTGCTGACAGGGATCAGCATGGTGAATGCCGCGATGGCAACCCAGCTCGCCCTTGATCATTTTTCTGTACAAAGAATCGTGGTTTCAGGCATCGCTGGCGGCGTTGATCCCGCGCTTACGATCGGTGATGTCGTCGTACCTGCGGAATGGGGCGAGTATCTGGAGGCCATTTTCGCCCGGCAAACAGCCAGCGGCGCCTATCAGCTGCCGAGCGGCGCCGTTCATCCCTTCGCCAATTTCGGCATGATCTTTCCACAGCCTGAACATATCGCCATGGGCCTCAAGGCGCCGGAAAGCCGCTTCTGGTTCGCCGCCGATCCGGCGCTTCTCGCCCTTGCGGGAAAGGTGGCGCAGACGACGATCCTGAAAAGCTGCACTGACGCAGGCAGATGTCTGGAAAGGAAGCCGCAGATCGTGGTGGGCGGACGCGGCGTCTCGGGCCAGGCTTTTGTCGACAACAAGGCGTTTCGCGACTATGTGTGGAAGACCTTCGACGCCCAGGCGCTCGACATGGAGAGCGCCGCCATCGCCCATGTCGCGACCATGAACAAGACGCCGTTCATTATCTTCCGCAGCCTTTCCGACCTGGCGGGCGGCGGCCCTGGCGAAAACGAGATCGACACCTTCTTCCAGCTTGCTTCGGACAATGCGGCTTCCGTCGTACTGGCGTTCCTCAAAATTCTGCCCGCAAGCCGTTAATCTTCCGTGAGCCGCAAATCGGCAGCGGTGGCCCGCAGCGGGGCAGGTTCGCCTTCGCTCACATATCCCGCTCCACAAGCCATTCGCGATCGCCCTGGCTCACGCGAACTGCTCTTTCTGTTTGTTTTTCCCAGCATCTTCACGCGATCAGCCGAGTCCGTCTGATCGCGATCGGCTCTGGCCATTTGTTTTGCCGCGTGACTCAGACCGCCGGTGAAGCCATCTTCGGTCATCACGCTCGGCTTCCGGGTTCGCATCCGGGAGAAGAGGATGAGCGTGCCCGGCGCGCGCCGCCGTGTCGAGATCAAGTGCATAGCTGGCCGCTTTCCGATAGAGCGTGCTGCGCGAGATACCGAGCAGGCGTGCCGCCTGGGCCAAGTTGCCCCGCGCACGCCTGACAGCCCCGAGGATCGCCCCGCGCTCCATCTCGACCAGGCTTGAGCCGCGCATCGGTGGCGTAACAGGATGCTGAGCGGCGGGTGCTTCGGCCGGAGGAAGCGCAGTTCGTACTTCCGCTTCACTCACTTCCGGCTCTTTGGAGAGAAGGAGCAGGCTTTCGATACAGTTGCGCAGTTCTCGCACATTGCCCGGCCAGGAATGGGCCGCAAGCACCTCCAGCGCGGCGGGACCGAAATGCCGCTTTATCAGCCCATGGCGGCGGGCGAGCTCACTGTTCAGATGCTCGACGAGCAATGCGACATCGCCATCGCGTTCGCGAAGCGGCGGGATCGAGACGCGCGTGACCGCGATTCGGTAATAGAGATCGCGCCGAAACCTCCCGGCTTCCACCTCATCGGCAAGGCTGCGGTTGGTCAGCGCAAGCACCCGCACATCGGTTCGGCGGGGCTGCGTGTCGCCGAGCCGATAGACGATGCCCTCCTCCAGCGCCCGCAACAGCAATGTCTGCGCTTCGAGCGGCATCTCGCCGATCTCGTCGAGACAGAGTGTGCCGCTATGGGCAAGCTCGAACCGCCCCGCTCGCCCATCCGCAGTCGCACCGGTATAGGCGCCCCGCACATGGCCGAAGAGCTCGCTCGCGATCAGCTCCTTCGGCGCTGCGCCGCAATTGTAGACAATGAAGGGCGAGGCTGCGGTGCCATGAATGGCGCGAGCGAACAGCTCCTTGCCCACCCCCGTCTCGCCCTCGATCAGGACCGGCACCCGCTTCTCCGCAAGCTGGCGGGCCCGCTCGACCGCGCTGCGGATCGCCGGGCTTGTGCCGATGATGCAAGCGAATGAGCTGCGCCCTGGATCGGCTTCCGAATGGAGAGATGTGCCACGGACCGTCCCGGCAGCCGGACGCGGGCGGGAGGGGATCACCACCATCGCGCCAATCGCCCGCCCGCCGACGATGATCGGGCTAAACCACTCCGCGCGCAGGCCGGGCGGCAGATGCTCTGGCCAGCGCTCCAGCGGCAGGTTCGCGGGAAGGCCGGGCAGGCGCTGGCCGAGGCGGAGTGCGAGTGGCACGCCGCCGCTGCGATGGACCAGGCGCCCATCCCGATCGACCGTCAGCAGCCCGGCCGAGTCCGAGGAGGTGAGGCGCTCCAGGCATGCCTCGAGCAGGCGCGTACGCTCTTCCGCTGCGCGCTCCGTGAGCAGCATCTCGATCTGCCGCGCGATCGAGATGGCGAGGGTCATGTTCGTGCGCTGATAGGTCGAAGGGGGCCCGGAGATATCGACCACCCCGAGCACCTCGCCGCTCACGGGATGAAGAACCGGCGCCGCCGCGCAAGTCCAGCTTTTGATGCCCTCGCAGAAATGCTCGGCCGCATGGACCTGCGCCGGACGGCCGGTGGCGAGCGTGGTGCCGATGCCGTTGGTACCGATCGCGCTCTCCCGCCAGTCTCCACCCTCGGTCAGGTGAATGCGCTGCCCGGCATCCAGGGTCTGGTGATCACCCACCGCCCGCAGGACCACGCCTTCGCTCGTGGTCAGCAGCAGGATCGAGCCGGTATCTTCCAGAAGCTCTGCCGCTTCCTGATAGATGCTATGGGTGGCGTTGATCAGCTCGCGATGCTGCCTTCGCAGGGCCTCCAGCTTGCCTGCATCGCTCACGATCGGCGCGGCGCGGGCGGTGGGATCGATGCCGAAATCGCGGCTGCGCAGCCAGGACGAGACGAGAAAGTTCCGTGCCGGTGGCGGCACGAAGGGCTCGCCGGTCAGGAAGCGCTCCCAGGCGAGCATCGTGTCGCTCTCCTCGGCGCGGCCTGCGAGCCGCGGTTCGATCCCGGCGCCGGCCGGCGGCGACGGAACTTCCGCTGGCCCGGAAGCTTGCTTCGGGCGGCCTTGCAGCATGGCGTTCCTCCCGATCCGCCCCCCTCAGTTTAGCCACTCCTCCCGGTCTCGGCACGGACTGATTGGCCGGACCGATATCCGGGCGGGCATTCCTCAGCGTATTCCCTCAGCCCATTCCCAGCCGCTCCGCCCCGCCGCCGCGCGCGGGCCCCGCGGTCGGGTCCTCGGGATCGCGCCGGTCCGCGATCACCGTGTCCGTGGTCAGGATCAGGGCGGCGATCGAGGCGGCATTGCGGAGCGCCACAATGCCAACCTTCGCCGGATCGATCACCCCGGCGACGAAGAGATCGCGGAATGTGCCACTCCGTGCATCAAGCCCGGTCCCGGACGGGGCTTCGCTCACCCGCGCGACGACGAGATCAGGATCAAGGCCGGCATTGGCGGCGATGGTCGCAAGCGGCTGCGCCAGAGCCTGCCGGACCAGTGCCACACCGCGCCGCCCATCCGCGCCGAGCTCGCTTTCCAGTTTCGCCAACGCCGGCGCGGCCTGCAGCAGGGCCGTACCGCCGCCGGCGGCAATACCATCCTCGATCGCCGCGCGCGCTGCGCAGATCGCGTCCTCCGCAAGCTGCGCCCGGCGCCTGCGCTCGGCCGGCGTCGCGCCGCCAGCGTAGAGAATGGCGGAGCCGCCGGAGAGCTTGGCAAGCCGCATTTCGAGCTTATCACGTTCGACATTGGGAGGCGCGAGCTCGATCTGCCGGGCGATCTGGCGCCGACGCGCCTCGATCGTGACGGGATCTCCCGCGCCCATCGTGATCATGGTGACGTCCGCGCCGATTCGCACTTGCCGCGCGGCGCCGAGATCGCGCGGCTCAAGGGTGGCAAGGGATCCGCCGAGATCGCGCGCAACGACCCGCCCGCCGGTGAGGATGGCGATATCCTCCAGCATCGCCTTGCGCCAATGCCCATATTCGGGGGGGTGGATGGCCGCCACGGGCGGCAGCCCGCGATCGCGCCTTTTCATCAACCGCGCGACGGCCGGCGGCGAAACGTCCTCGGCGATGACGAGGAGGGAACGGCGCCGATCGTCGATCACCCTTTCGATCGCATCCAGATCCGCCTCGCTCTGCAGCTTGAGGTCGGTCATCAGAATGTCCGGCTCTTCGAGCACGGCCTGCATGCGTTCGATGTCGGTGACCATGTGGTGCGAGAGATAACCGCGATCGAAGGTCATCCCCTCGACCAACTCGAGCACGGTATCGAGCCCGCTTCCTTCCTCGACCGTCAGCACCCCGCCGGGCCCGATCCGTTCCAGCGCCTTGGCGACCAAGCCGCCCAGCCTCTCCTCATTGGCCGCGATGGTCGCAACTGCCTGGATCTCCTTCCCATCACGCAAGGGCCTCGCGCCGCGATGAAGCCACTCGCCGATCGAGGCGGCCGCGGCCTCGAGCCCAGCGACAAGCTCGACCGCGCTCGCGCCTTCTTCGATCGCCGCGAGACCGCCCTCCACGAGGGAGGCGGCAAGGATCGTCGCGGTGGTGGTCCCATCGCCGGCCAGCTCGTTCGTCTGCTTGGCAACCTCCCGGGCGACCTGCGCGCCCATATTCTCGAACGGATCTTCGAGCTCGACCTCCCGGGCAATTGCGGCACCATCGCGCGAGACGAGCGGGCTGCCGAGCGGGCGATCGAGGATCGCGTTCATCCCGCGTGGACCGAGCGTGCCGCGGACCGCGCGTGCCAGCTTGGCGACACCGCGCCCGAGCGCCCTGCGAGCCTCATCGCCGTGCAGCATGATCTTCGGCATGAACGGGTGCTGCGCTGCTAGAGCAGATCGCGCTTGACGGGATCGCAGAGCGATCCCGGAGCGCGTGAATCTGCTCGGCAAAACAAGGCTGGAACGTGTTCCATCAACTGGCCACACTCCACGTCGCGCGCGCCGCGGCGCGTAGGAAGTCGTGCAGAGTGGGCTCCGGCAACGGCCGGATCACACCGCTGCTGTCCGCGCCGGCCTCGGTCATCCCGGCGGCGGCGCAAGATTCCTCTCCATAGCGCGCAACGAGAAGCCCGCGGCAGAGCGCGCCGTTAAACTCGCCGTTTATGGCGACACGCCGGCAATCACGGAGATAAGAGGGAAGCATCGTCCGGGTCAGCGCCGTGCCCTCATGGGTGATGAAGGCAGGATCGTCCCCTCCCGCCGGGCCTGCGATCGCCCGCTTCTCGAGATAGCGCGCGCGAAGCCAGACCCCTTTGGAACCGAGTGGAAGCAGAGAAAGCTGGTCGAGGGTCAATGCAACAAGCCGTTCGGTGCCAATTTTCTCCGCACGCAGATGCTCGATCAGGGAAAGCAATCGGCGTTGGAAGGATTTCACTGCGAAGATGGAGCGAATTTCGGCAAGATCATCATCCGCTTCGGGGCCGAAAGCCTCCCGAAACGAGAGGCCCTCCGCCATCGCCCGGTTCACCGTCTCTGCGTACATGTGCTCATCGAGCACGACGCGAACCGCGCTGACCCAGGGCAGCGCTGCTGCCGCCGCCCGCATATCTTCCGCCATCATGAAGGCAAAATTCGCGGCGCACCAGTAGGTAGGCAGGCGGAAGCCAATCTCCACCTGCCCGCCCGGGCTGACGGCGATCCGGGTGACGAAGCCGAGATCGGTCACCGGCTCGTCGAGTTCGGGATCGCTCACACTGGCAAGCCGGGCGCGAACCTCCGCTTCGCGTCCGCCCCGTTCCTCTGCAACCATCCCACTCACTCCGCTGCCACGCGCCGCTCCGCGGCGAGGCGCTTCTTCTGCGTGGCAATGTCGATGCCATAGAGCCGGGCAGCATTGAGGCCGAGAATCTTCTTCTTCGTCTCGAGTGTCAGATCGACACCGGTTTCACGCTTTACCTCTTCGGGCAGCTCAAAGGCCATGAACTTGTCTATCAGCCAGCGCGGCGTCCAGATCGCATAGTCGCTGCCAAAAAGGATTTTGTCGGGCCCGATCCAGTAAAGGAGTTCGGCGATCACATGCGCGAAATAGCCGGGCCTTGTGTGGATGAAGGGCAAGGCCACAGCCAAGCCCCCATAGACATTCGTCTCCTGCGTAGCAATCCAGCAGAAATCATCAAGTCGCGGCAGACCGCAATGTTCGACTATGAAGTTGAGATTGGGGAAGCTCGTCGCCGCGTCATCAATATCTGCCACGTCAAACGCGTCGCGGTTGAGCGGGATGATGGTCGGCCCCTTATGAACATGGATGTTCACGATACCGAGCTTTCCGCAATGCTCCAGGTAGCGTTGCGCCCAGTCATCGGTAAGCTTCCAGCCCTTGCTCGCCCCCTTCCATTCCGCCGTATAGAGCTTCACACCCTTGATCTTGTACGTCTCGGCCAAAGCGGAGAGGGCATCGAGCCCCTCCTCACCGTCGCGTGGATCGAAAGCGCCATTGAGGATGAAGCGATCCGGATAGCGCTCCTTCATCACCGCGTTCTGCTCGGTGGTGTTGAAGCCGCGCTTATAGAATTCCTTGAGATAGGTGGGCTGGAGAATGGCCATGTCGTCATACCCATCCACGAAGAGATCGTGGTACATGGCATCTGGCCCGTAATCGTAGAACTTGTCCTTCGGCCAGCGGTTCTCAGGCGGGCTCAGATTGGCGTGATAGGCATAGAAGCAGTCGATGAACTGCGTGCCATGGATATTGCGATGATTGTCGTTCGACGCATCCCAGAGGTGGGTATGCCCATCGATGACAAAAATCTCCTCTCCGCTTGCCGTCTTGAACATCTCGTTCCTCCTCGACGATTCTCTGGCCGAACTCCTGCCCCGGGCGCCAGAGTCATCTGGCGCGGGAGCGGGCGGCTATTCGTAGGCGAGAGCATCCTCCATGTTGCCGAAAAGAACAACCGTATTGTCGTCCACCATCACCATCCGGCCATAATGCGTCGAAGTGCAGACTTCGAAGAGATGCGGTGTCATTTCCCGCCCAAGCTCCTCGCTGATCTCATCCATCTTGAAAACGATCTTGTCCTCGCCATCGATGCGGATCATCGCCGGTAGATAGGTCACTTTGATCTTTGGCTTGCCCTCCATCAGCTCAGCGATCACACGGCTCTCGACACTGTCGTTCATGGTGACCCCGCATTGGTGCGAGATCGTGTCCTCGAAGTGAATATCCTTCATTTGCTTGAAGATGGTCTGACCGTGATAGATTTCGGATTCTGACATTTCCTAACATCCTTTCCTGGGTTGCGAGGCCGATGGTGTTCGATATTTTTCCGTTCAGCGTCCGATCGCTCAGTGCCCGATCAGAAGGCGGACATCAAATCCGACAGCGGCGCCGATGGCGCGCAACCGGTTGTGTGATTGCTCGAGCGCATCCGTGAACTGAGCCACTTTCGCCCGCGGAAGCGACCATATTGGCTGGAGGTTGTTGGCGGCCTCTAGAGCCAACGCGCCATGCTTGGCCAGCCATTCGCCAAACAGCGCCACATTTTCCTTCGCATATTGCGAGTCGGTCGCGAGCATGTGGCAAAGCTCGACAGTGTTCGCGAGATTGCGTTCATAGTCGCCTTCGGCGGCTGAGACCACGGCAGGGGTGAGGAAATCGTTCTGCGCAGCGGCCACCTGCATCACGAAGCCGCTGCGGAACAGTTCGGCGACAAGGGGCTCGAACACCAGGTTGGTCGCAAAATATTGCTCCAGATAATCGCTTGCCCCCATGATGGCCTCGACTGCGCTGCGCACGCCTTGCCAGAACGGGTCATCGAGCCAGTGCTTCTTGCCGGCCTCGAGATCCAGTCCATCGAGATCGAGCGCGATTTCGCTCAGATAGAGCGTTAGATCCTGAGCGAACCGCAACTTGTAGGACGAGTTGGTAAGGATCGCGGTATTGATCATCTGCGTATAGCCATAGCGCTGCGCATGCATCAGCGATGTGCCCAGGCCGAACTCCGCATGCTTGAAGGCACCAACATGGTCCTGCAGAACCTTGATCCAGGCGGTATCAAAGCGCTTTGGCGCACCGGAACGGCGACCGTTCGCAACAATGTTCTGCAGCATCCCGACAATGGTGGACTGGCGCTGATAGTGGGGTTTCTCCCACTCCTCATCGACCGCGCGGAACTGATGCCAGTCGGAACTCCTGGCCCGGGTCCAGCTCTCGGAATAGGTGGGCGTTCCATCGGGGAAGGAAATAATCCAGTCCTGCAGCAGGTACCGTTTGGGATCTGGCTGTACATCCACGGTTACGTCTTCATAGTGTGTCGCCTTGCGGCCTTTGGGCTCAAAATAGTTAAACTTCCGGCTATCCCAGCCGACGAACTTCGCTGCACCAGCGGCGGCGGACTTCACGTGACCAGCTTGTTCCTGGGTTGCACTCATCGTCTTGTTTCCTCCCTCGGGTTGAACCTGATAGCGGTTTCGGCCTTGCCTTCGCGTTTTACCTCACGGCCTGGGTGAACTTGTCGCAGTGGATATGCTCCGACTCGAGCCCAGCCATGTGCAGAACCGGAACGATCGCATCGATCATCGGCGGCGGCCCGCAAGCATAGGCATCCGGCTCACCATCGATCGGGCTTTCCTTGAGGTGCCTTGCCAGCACTTCGTGGATGAAGCCCTTCTCGCCTTGCCATGGCTCCGTACCATCATCATGCGAGAGCGCTGGAATGAAGCGGAAATCCGGCAGATCCTGCTCGAATGCCCGGAATTGATCGAGATAGAAAAGATCGCGCTTCGTGCGCGCGCCGTAGAAGAAGCGGATCGGCCGCTGCTCGCCGCTCTGCACATGATCGCGCAAGATCGACCAGAGCGGGGACATCCCGGAACCGCCGCCAATCAGCAGCATTGGGTCGGCACGGCCCTCACGACGGAAGCAGGTGCCATAGGGCCCCTTCACGCGCAGCCGGTCTCCGGGTTTAAGGCCCCCATCGAGAAGCGAGGAGAAAGCGCCGTTTGGATAGCGCTTGATGATGAATTCAAGGCTTGCATCCCCGCCCGGTGGCGTGGCCATGGAGAAGGACCGTGTGATGCCGGCCTGCGGAATGGTGATATCCACATATTGCCCTGCCCAGAAGCGGAGCGGACTTTCGAGCGCGAGGCTCAACAGACGGATATCGTCGGTGAGGGGTTCAATGGTGACAAGCTCGGCGTCGTAATCCTTCACCGGGATCGATCGGCTCAGCAGATCCTCGTCATAATTGAGAAGCTCGACCACGAGATCGCTGTACGCGAATGTGCGGCAGAGCAGGACGTGATCGGTCTCCCGCTCGTAATCGGCAAGCGCGAAGGTCGAGTATTTGCCAAGCTCGATATCGCCTTCCATCAGCAGGGATTTGCAACTGCTGCATTGGCCTTCCTTGCAGCCATGCATAAGTGCCACGCCCTGGCGGAATGCCGCCTCAAGCACGGTCTCCCCTTCCACAACCTCCATTTCCACGCCCACCGGCTCGAACCGCACGATGTGCGTCTTCTTTCCGTCCATCCTGGCACGCCTCTTCCCATTCCGTGACTCCGGAGGCCGGCCCGATGCCGGCCCCCGGAGTCCGCGACGTCAGTTGATCGGGTTGATCGTGAACCCGCGCCGATATTCCGCGATGTGCTTCTCACGTTCCTCCGGCGTCATCGCCCGGATCGTCTCGAGCGGGCTCTTCAGCGTGTATGGCCGCATATCGTCGAGCGTCCACATCTTCGTGTCATCGAAGTGAAGATGCGGCTGCGGGATCAAGGTTTTGCCGTCGCTGCGGACGAAACCGAGATCCTGGATGCAATCCGCGAGGTTCCAGTTGTGATAGCAGGTTTCCCATTCTCGCTTGCCGCTGAAGCGGCCCATCGCCGGGGTCGGTCGTCCTTGATATTCCTTGGCGAAAGCGACCTTGTGGGTCCAGCGGCACTCCTCAGAGCAGTAGGTGTAGAGCTTGCCGTCCACCTCATCCACGCAGAACTCCTCCCGGATCAGGCAGGGTACCATGCAGCTCCAGCAGCGGTGCGGATAGACATAGCCGGTTTCCTCGGCGACCATGATCGGCTTGCTTCCCTTGTGGGAAAGTTTTTCGTACCATTTCCAGTAATTGCCGAATTGCGCGTACCAGCCTGGGTATTTGTGCTCGAACCATTCGAAATCGCGCTCAGTCATGGGATCGATACGCCAGAAATTCACCGGCCAACCGACCGAGAAGAACTGGGCAACATGGTGGACATAGTGCTTCTTCACCAACCGGTCCCATGCGTGCGCAACGTCGTCGTGATGGATTTTGATTCCATATTTCTCGAGCGGCAGCATGTATGTGCGGTAGTAATCCTCATAGATCCACCGCGCCCAGAGCTCAGCATAGGATTCCTTCTTCTTGTCACGGTTGGTCGTGCCGTACTCGATGAAGGTGCCTATGGCCGCGTCGACAATGGCGTGATTCTGCCAAAACGCATATTTCAGGTCGCGCTCCAGCAACGCGTGATTGTCAGGCTCCTTGATGATGGACATGAGAAACGAATGGCCATTGCCGATATGCCGGCTCTCATCGGACTGGACGGAAAGGAAGACGGTCGGCAGCGCATAGTCACCATTGCGTGCCGCCTCGGAGGGCATAGCCACGAAGAGCGTGTTGGTGAATGCAGTCTCGGCGACCACCTGCAGATAGACATTGGCCGCCGTCACTGCGTCTCCCGTAAGGAATCCCTCGGCGAACTGCCTTCCAATCGTGCTCGCGTAGCACTTTCCAAACGCCGCCTCGGTGATATCGAACCCAGCCGGGTCGATGTAGTTTTCCATGTACCATTTCTTGAGGTTCATCTGGATGGTCGAGTGGCGCAGCTCGTCGACCATCTGCATCGTGAACCCGGTGCGCAGCTCCTCCCCGGGTGCCAGCGCACCGAGCATCGCCATCGAGCGGGCGGCCGAAATTTCAGGAAACGGGATGATCGCAAGAAAAAGCTTCATCCATTCAATCCAGCGTGGCTCGACATCGCGGAACATATCGCCACGCAGGGCGGCATCAAGCGCGCCATAGACGCGGTTGTCCTTCTCCTCCTGCATCGGGAAGTAGGAGCGCAACACCTGCTTCATGGGGTCACGCGGTGAACGCGTGATCTTATAGTCGGTCGGAAAGGTGCTCGCTCTCTGCACATAGCTCGGCGTCCAGCCGAGATCGGATACGCGTCGCGCCGCCTCGCCGAGGCTGATGCCACGCTGTGAGGTAATCTTGTTGAGAGTCAATCCTTCAGGCATTCGGACATCTCCTTGTTGGTCGTTAAGGTGGAACGTGCGTGTTCACGGGCATCCGCACACGGGCGCGACTGCCCCTGCCCGTCGCAGACAGGCGAAAATCTCATGCATCCAGGGGGCGGAAGTGCGCGTCGGTTCGGCCCGGTTCGGGTCATCATGCCTGCGTGTTCCTCCCGCCATCCCTATTGGGACGTATGGCATTTTCGACATGCCTGCGTTTGTTTGTGTGGACAAAGAAAGCAAGGTTCGTGCCAGTTTGAATCCGATCCATGAATTATAAGATTTCCAATTCGTATTGGGCCGCAATGCGCCGAAATCCTCGGATTCTGTGGCATATTGGGACTGACCTTGTCGCTTTTGTCCCAATTTGGGACAGTCCGAAATGAAGCAAATGAGTCACGATGTTTCTCCTTGATGGGATGGGCGCCGCAGCGGTTTTCCTTCCGCAATGAAGCGCGCGGTCAGGATCAGCACACCCATGGCAAAATCCCTCCCGTGCGCGGCAATCATCTCTTCTGAGAGATCGCCCACGCGCTCGAAGAATCGGTCCTTGGAGACGTCTTCTTCAGTCACGAAACGGATCTCCGCACGACAGCCGCCACCCCTTCGAAGCACCCATGCGCCGCGAACCGTCCGTTCAGGCTGAGAAAGTTTTCCACGGCACGCTCTCCGTCCGGTTCCGCCGCTTCAGGGGATCAGAACGGCTCGCCCTTTGACCTGCCCATGAAGCAGGTCGTGAAGCGCCTGGTTTGCGTCCGCCAGTCGATACTCCCGCGTGGAGAGGTGAACCAACCCGCGGTCGGCCAGCGCCATCAGCTCCACGAGCTCCGGGTAAGTGCCGACAAGGTTGCCCACAATAGTCTTTTCCGATGTGATCATGTCGATTGTCGGCATGTCGATTTTCCCGCCATAACCGACGATATAATAGTACCCGGCATCGCGCGTCATCGCGATGCCGATGCGCACGGCATCGCCTTCGCCTACGAAATCGATCACCGCCTCGGCACCTTTGCCGTGAGTGACGTCGAGCACGTGCTGAAGCTCATTGCCATCGGCCTTAACAAGGTGGTGCGCCCCGCACTCCTTGGCGAGCTGCAATCCGTTATCTGTGCGATCGACGGCGATGATCTCGGCCGCGCACAAGGCCGCCAGCACCTGAATGCCAATGTGGCCGAGTCCGCCAATCCCGATGGCCACCGCATATTCGCCGGGCAGAAGGTGCCGTGACGCCTTCTTGGCCGCGCGATAGGCGGTGAGGCCCGCATCCGTATAGGGTGCGACCTGCTTGGGCGCGAGCGATGTCGGCAGTTTGATCAGGGAACGCTCCCCCGTGAGCAGATATTCCGCATAGCCACCATTGGCGTTGATGCCCGGAAACTTGCTCTCGCTCGCGTGCATGTCATCGCCGCGGCGGCAGGCAAGGCAGTGGCCGCTGGTCACGAGCGGATGGCAGATCACTGGATCGCCCACGCGAACGCTTTCGACCCCCTTGCCGATCTCTTCGACCCACCCGGCATTCTCGTGCCCCATGATATAGGGCAGGGTGATATCGACCTTGCTGCGCCAAATCCCCTCGATAATGTGAAGGTCGGTGCGGCAGACGCCCGCCCCGCCGATCCGTACGATCACATCGCTCGGCCGCTCGATCTTCGGGTCTGCAACGTCTTCGTAACGAACGAACTGTTTACGGCTCAGCGTTTCGTCGTACTCGTGCAGGACAGCCGCCTTCATCATCTCCTCCCGAATGGGCCATTCTTCGGTCTCACTCTCCGGCCTTCGAGATTGCAATCACCGTGCCATCTCCATTCCCTTCATTTCATCAATGGCTTGACCGGCATCCAAAGTTACAAATGATCCGCTTCGGCGCAGCGCACTTTTCCTGATGTTCCGTTTCGCAACAGTGCGTTGCTTGGCAGCCTCACCATATCCCGGCTACACTCCTCGCGCGGTCTCGGATCGAGCCGCGGCAGGAGGTTTCCATGCCGCTCGAAGACAACGCAGGCCTCACACAGGCACGGCTTGAGCTGGAGCGTCGGGGCACTGTCCCGGATGCTCTGCTGGCCCCAGAGATTTCCGAAAGCTGGGCGCGCTGTCTCGCGGCCGGGCTTGATCCACGCCAGCCCCCGCGCATGCGCATCGCCGATCCTCCACAAATCCGCGAAGCACGCGAACGGCATGATATTGTCAGGCGCCTGGCACTTGCCGAGATGCACGGCCTCTATCACCAGATCGCCGGCACGAACTACCTCATCGCCTTCGCCGCACCTGATGGCATGCTGCTCGAAACGCTGGCAGACCACACATTTCTCACCATGGCGCGCCGCAGCGGCATCTGCCCGGGAGGGTTGTGGGATGAGTCGGTCCGCGGCACCAATGCGCTCGGAACAGTTGCCGCCACCGGCAAGCCGATTACGGTCCATGGCGGCGAGCATTTCTTCAGCGTCTTCGGCGGCCTGACCTGCACGGCTTCCCCGGTGCTTGGGCCGGATGCCAAGCTCGTCGGCATTCTGGATGCTTCCTCGGACTGTCGCTCACGTCAGCAGCATACGCGTGCGCTCGTCTCGATGGCGGCAATGCATATCGAGAACAGCTTGTTCCGCGAGCATCACCGCGCGAGCCTGGTGCTCGCCTTCCATAGCCGGGCGGAATATCTCCGCACGCCGAGCGCGGCGCTGATCGCGCTCACCCCGGATGGAACGATCACCGGTAGCAATGCCCAGGCTCGCTTCCTGCTGCAGGGGCTTCCGGTCATGCCCGGCCGCCGCTTCGAAGAAGTGTTCCGCACGCCATTTTCTCCTCTGATGGACCGCGCCCGCAGCCAGGACCGCCTGCTGCTCGAGGATGTCGTTGGCAGCTCCTTTGTCGCCTCGGCTGAAACCCTCGGCGTCTCCCGTCCGGCCCCCGTCTCTCAGGTTCCCCGTGCGCTAAGGCCGCGATTCGTCGCGGACGATCCGGCAGTCCGCGCCGCGGTGCGTGCGGTCGAACAAGCGGCGGCACGACGCCTGCCCATCTTGATCTCCGGCCCGACCGGCACGGGAAAGGAAGGACTCGCGCGCCACGCACATGCGGTGAGCGGAAGGCCAGGCGTATTCGTGCCCGTGAACTGTGCCGCCATCCCAAAAAGCCTGATCGAAAGCGAGCTTTTCGGCCATGCCGAAGGCGCTTTCACCGGCGCCCGGCGCCACGGCGCGAGAGGATTGGTCGAGGAGGCCGATCGCGGAACCTTGTTTCTTGATGAAATCGCAGATATGCCGCTGGACCTTCAGGCGGTCCTGCTCCGGCTGCTCGATGATTGGACCGTCCGCCCGGTCGGCGGCAATCGTGTCCGGCAGGTGGATGTCCTGCTGGTGGCAGCCACCAATGCCGATCTCGAGCGCCGGGTTGCTGCCGGGCTCTTCCGGGCCGATCTGTTCTATCGCTTGAACACGGTCGAGATTCGCCTCCCGCCCCTTGCGGAGAGAAGCGATTTCGCAGCCCTCGTTGCCGCCCTCCTCACGGAATGCGCCCCTGGCGCAACCCTCACATCAGACGCCCTGGACTGCCTGCAGTCCATGCCGTGGCCGGGGAATATCCGCCAATTGCGGAACATGCTGGCGCGGCTTACGCTTGCGTCCGCCCCCCGCGAGATCGACCGCGCCGCCGTGCTGCGCCTCTCGGGGCGCTCCGCCCCGGGCATCGGGACGAGCAGCCCTCCATCGCTGCGCGCCTCGGTACGCGCGCGTATCGTCGCCATATATTACGAGGAGGAAAGCAATGTGAGCCGCACCGCGCGTCGGCTCGGGGTTTCCCGCAACACGGTTTATCGTGCGCTGCGCGGAGACGTCCCTGCATAGCGCAATGATCGTGCGGAGCAGATCGCGAAGCAACCCGCCAAAGCCATA
Source organism: Acetobacteraceae bacterium (assembly GCA_035549615.1). Classification (GTDB taxonomy): domain Bacteria; phylum Pseudomonadota; class Alphaproteobacteria; order Acetobacterales; family Acetobacteraceae; genus JAKAWQ01. Next base: position 2,070 of record DASZQO010000091.1, on the reverse strand, counting down.
TCGGTCTAAACCCCGAAGGCGCTTGCCAGATCGCTGAAATCCTGCGCGATCACGTCCCAATCCTGCTGCGGGCGAAGATCCTCCGTCTGACCCGGCCCATGCTCTTTCGGCCGGGGCACGAAGGCGGTTCGCAGGCCGCATTTCCGCGCCGCCGCAAGGTCGCTGTTGTGCGCAGCAACGAGACAGACTTCCGCCGGCTTCATCGCCAGCACATCAACGGTGCGGAGATAGGCCTCCGGCGTCGGCTTGTAGGCGCGCACCACCTCCGCGCCCAGGATCGCATCCCACGGAAGCTCAGCACGCCTGGCGATATCGATCATCAGGATGATGTTGCCGTTCGAGAGCGGCGCGATGATGTAGCGGGATTTCAATCGCACCAGCCCGGCAACGACATCCGGCCACGGATCGAGCCGATGCCAGGCAAGGTTCAGTGTATCGAGCTCCGCGCACGGCACCTTGGCCGTGTCGATATCGAAATCCTTGAGAATAGCCTCGAGATTCTCCCGGTGCAGCACATCGAGCCGGATGAAAGCCCGCCGCCCGCTGCGCACTTCCTCCATCGCCGGCTGATAGCGCAGGCGCCAGGCATCGGCGAACTGTTCCGGCGAAACATCCCCCCTGCCATGCCGCGCCAGGAACGGTCCAGCCTCGTGGGCAATGCCGCTCCGCCAATCCACCACGGTGCCGAAAACATCGAACACGAGGGCCCGGATATCTTTCATCGCCTGCCCTACCCCATTCATGCCGTCTTCTTCTTACCCCCGGCGCATGGGCGGGTGCAAAGCGGCCATCCCGCGCTTCATGCCGCGCGCACGAAACGGAGCAAATCCGCGAGCAGCCCCGCATCCGTGATCACGCGCGGCACCTTGTTCTGCCCCCCGAGCCGCCCGCGTGCCGCCATCCAGGCTGCAAAGGTACCCGGCGGAACGAGCACGACGAGCGGCGCGCGGAGGCCGAATCCACCTGCGCGATGGGTCGCGTAATCATCGTTCGCGCGCGCGAGCGCAGCATCGAGCGCGGCAGCGAAAGTCTCGGCCTGCATCTCCGCCTTCTCACCACTCGCCCGCGAAAACTCGACGATGAAGAGATGTCCTCCCCGCGCGTCATGCGCCTCCGGCGGCAGCGCCGCCGCCGCATAATCGGCAACGGATCCGCCGAGCAAGGCCGCCGCTTCGGCCATCCCGGCGTCCAGCTCCGCCCCGATCAAATGCTCGCCGGCGAGCGAGAGCGACCAGCCGAGCCGCCCGGTCACCATCAGCCGTGGCGGATCGCGCCCGAGAAGCCGTACCGTATCGCCCAGCACATAGGACCAGAGCCCCGCATTCGTGCTCAGCACCAGCGCATATTCAACCCCCTCCTCCGCATCCGCAATCCAGCGCCGTTCCGGTGCCACCGCGCCAATCTCCTCGGGCCGCACGAACTCGTAGAAAATCCCGTTGTCGAGAAACATCCGCAACCCAGCGCCGTCGCCGCGATCGGCGGCGGCGAGGAACCCCTCGCTCGCCGGATAGACCTCGCGCGTCTCGGCACGGCTCCCTTCGAGCCAGGATGCGAATGATGCACGGTAGGGCGCGAATCCCACCCCACCATGCACCAGGAGCTCAAGCGCGGGATAGAGCTCGGCAAGGCGCGCTCCGGGCTTGCGGCGCGCGAGCTCCGAGAAAAAAAGGAGAAGCCAGCTCGGTGTTCCGGAAATGCTGGTGATGTTGGCCGCCAGCGAAAGCGGTGCCAGGGCGGCGATCTTGCGCTCCCAGTCCGCGATCAGCGCGAGATCGCGCGGCGGAAACATCCGCGGCCGGACCCAGAAGGGAATATCCGCCGCCGCGATGCCGGAAAGATCCCCGGCGGTGATCCCCGGCGCCAGGGTCTCGAGCGCCGTGCTGCCGCCGAGCAGAAAGTTGCGGCCCGCGAGCACGCGGCTTTGCGGTCGGCTCGCGATATGAAACACCAGCACTTCGAGGGCGGCACGCCGATTGGCGCGAAGCATCGCGCGGCTCACCGGAATGCGCTTGGTGCGGCCGCCGCTGGTGCCGGAGGTATTGGCAAAGCACGGAATGGTGCCGGGCCAGC
>DASZQO010000090.1:0-2215 GCA_035549615.1 Acetobacteraceae bacterium | reverse complement strand
GAGCAGGATGAGGGAGTGCGAGCGATCTCATCCTGCTCTGAGAAGGTGTTATGGACCTTCCCCCAGGCCCAAAGCGGTAAACGAAGAAAGGAGGAAGAAAGGACGCTGTTCTTTCTTGAAAGACAGAACCAAAGAACTTTTGTCCTTTCACTCATCGCCCATAGCCGGCATCTGGTCCGGAAAACGAGGCAAAGTCTTTCTGCTTCTTTTGTTCAGAAAAGAAGCCTCCTTCCGGTTTTCGTGCCTGCTGCAGAAGCGGGTTTTCCGAGCGGCTTTCCCCCGATTCGGAGCGATCGGCAATCATCTGGGAGGATTCGGCCATTTTCGCGCGCAAGCCGTTGGTTACCCTGCCTCAGCGGACAAGCATCGGCAGCAAAGAATCAAGCCGCAGCCTTCCGGCTTCGGTTGCCGCGAGATGTCCGCCCGACCAGGTCAGATAGCCCGCCGCCAGAAGCTCATCGAGGGCATCGGGCTCGAGCGCGTCCGCAAGCGCGATTCCGGTGCGCGCCGCAAAGCGAACCGGGTCGATCCCTTCCGTGAGGCGAAGTCCCATCAGCAGCATCTCTCGGGCCCGCGCCGCGGAATCAAGCACCTCCTCCTCCGCCGTGCCATGTCCGGATGTTTCCACCTGTTCGGCCCAGGATTCCGGAGTGCGCTGGCGCCGCGTGGCGAGCAGCGATGCACCGAGCGTGATGCGGCCATGCGCACCGGGACCGATACCCGCATAATCGGCATACCGCCAATAGGCGAGGTTGTGGCGGCTTTCCGCGCCTGCTCGCGCGTAGTTCGAGATTTCATAAGGCCGAAGCCCGTGCCGCGCCGCTTCCTCTGCGGTCGCTTCGTAGAGCGCGGCCTGGGTTTCCGACGCGGGAAGCACGATCTCGCCGCGCTGATGGCGCGCGGCGAAAGGCGTGCCGGGCTCGATCGTGAGCTGATAGAGCGAGAGATGATCGCAGCCGAAGCCGAGCGCCTCCCTAAGCTCGGCGCGCCATTCGGAGGGTGTTTGTCCAGGACGGGCATAGATCAGATCGAAGGAGACACGCGGAAAGATCGCGCGCGCCGTGGCGAGCGCCACCCGCGCCTCCTCCGTGGAGTGCTGGCGGCCGAGAAAGAAAAGCGCCCTCTCATCGAGACTTTGCACACCGAGCGAGAGGCGGTTGATGCCCGCCTCGCGGATGGCCGCAAGCTTCCCTCGCTCGACGCTGGTGGGATTGGCCTCGAGCGTGATTTCGAGATCCGGCAGCGGCGGAAAGAAGCGGGTTGCTGCCCCGATGAGCGCGGCAACGGTCTCGGGCGCCATCAGGCTTGGCGTGCCGCCACCGAAGAAGATGGAGGCAAGCGGTCGTGACCCAAGCCGCGCCGCCTCGAATGCAAGCTCGGCGAGGAGGGCTGCGGAGAAGCGCGCCTCGGGAATCCGCTCGCGCACGTGGCTGTTGAAGTCGCAATAGGGGCACTTGGCGCGGCAGAAGGGCCAGTGAATATAGAGCGCGAGCGGAGCCATCGGCGGGATGTGCGGTCTGGGCTTCGTTCACGCAAGACATTCGTCATGGAAGAGGCGTCATGGAAAGGGCGCCGCGGGGGGCAAGAATGAGCGGAGCGGTACGGCTGGGCTCTGTCGAGCGGGTGCGGGCCGCCCTGCTGGCCGCCGGCCACGCGGACACCATCACCGTCTTCCCGGAGAGCACGCGCACGGCCGCGGAAGCCGCAGCGGCCGTCGGCTGCACGGTGGCCCAGATTGCCAAGTCGATCGTCTTCCGCGCCGGCGAGCGGGCCGCCCTGGTCATCACTTCGGGCGTGAACCGGGTCGATCCGGCCAAGGCTGGAGCCGCGCTCGGCGTGAGCCTGGCCCGCGCGGACGCCGATTTCGTCCGCGAGACGACCGGCTTCGCGATCGGCGGGGTGGCGCCCGTGGGGCATCTTTCGCCGCCTTTGATCCTGCTCGATGAAGATCTTCTGAAACTCGATCCGATCTGGGCCGCGGCAGGCTCGCCCATGCACGTCTTCCGCACCTCGGCGGCCGAGCTCCGCCGCATCAGCGGCGGCTCGGTTGCCGCGGTCAAGACGGACACGCCAACGGTAAAATCGGCTTCGGAATCATCGGCCTGACGGCCGGACGCAGCGGCGTTGCATCTTGCGTGGCGTGGCTCTCGCCGCGTAGGGTCAGGCAGGGCTCGAACAATGCGGGGGAAAACCATGCGGAAGATGAGCACGCTCC
>DASZQO010000089.1:0-10313 GCA_035549615.1 Acetobacteraceae bacterium | reverse complement strand
GGATGTTCGCAATGCGATCCTGAACGAGACGGTCGACAATCCCAAGGGCAGCATCAATACCGCCCATCGCAGCTTCGCCGTCAATGCCAACGATCAGATCACGAAGGCCGCCCCCTTCAACAGCGTGATCGTCGCCTATCGCAACGGCGGGCCCATTCGCATCAGCGATATCGGCCGCGCTGTGGACGGACCGCAGAACGATCTGATCGCCGGCTGGCAGAATGGCCACCGCGGTGTCCAGCTCGTCATCTTCAAGCAGCCGGGGGTGAATGTTCTCTCCACCGTCGATCGCATCCTGGCGGAGCTGCCGCGCCTCAAGGCTTCGATTCCGCCCTCGGTGCATGTCTCGGTGGTCGTCGATCGCTCGCTGAATATCCGGGCCGAGGTCGCCGATGTGCAGCTCACGCTGTTCATCGCGCTCGCCCTCGTCGTCATGGTGGTGTTTCTCTTCCTGCGCAGCCTCTGGGCGACGGTGATCCCCGCCATCACCATCCCGATCGCGCTCATCGGCACCTTCGCCATGATGTATGTGGCCGGTTACAGCATCGACAATCTTTCGATGATGGGCCTCACCATCGCGATCGGCTTCGTGGTGGATGATGCGATCGTGATGCTCGAAAACATCTTCCGTCATATCGAGGAGGGCATGCCTCCTGTCGATGCGGCGCTCAAGGGGGCAGGAGAGATCGGCTTCACCATCGTTTCGATCAGTGCATCGCTGATCGCCGTCTTCCTGCCCATCCTGCTCATGGGCGGCATTGTCGGGCGCGTGTTCCGCGAGTTTGCCATCACTGTCAGCATGGCTGTGGCGGTCTCGGCCTTCGTCTCGCTCACGCTCACGCCGATGATGTCGTCACGCTTTCTCCGCCACCAGGCGAAGCATGGCGCGCTTTATCGCGCTGCCGAGCGCAGCTTCCAGGCCCTCGCGGGTTTCTATCACCGCACGCTCGGCGTCGCGCTCCGTCATCGCTTCATCACCCTGATGGTCTTCTTTGCCACCATGGGCCTTTCGGCCTATCTCTACGTGGTCATTCCCAAGGGCTTCTTTCCACCGCAGGATGTCGGCCTGCTGATCGGCACGCTCGAGGGTTCGCAGCAGGCATCCTTCACCGAGCTGGAGAAGCTCGTCACCGAAGCGAACAAGATCGTCGCATCCGATCCCGCCGTAGCCACCTACTCGGTCAGCCTGGGAGCCGGCATTGCCGGGCAGACCGGCAACGATGCGCGATATTTTATCAACCTCAAGCCGTTCGGTGAACGGAATGTCACCGCCCAGCAGGTAATCGCGCGGCTAAGGCCAAAATTCGCGCAGATGGTCGGTGCGCAGATGTTTCTGCAGGCGGCGCAGGATGTGAATGTGGGTGGTCTCATCTCACGCACGCAGTACCAATATACGCTGCAGGACGCCAATCTCGACGAGCTCTATCAGTGGGCCCCGAAAATTCTCGCCAGGCTCCGCACACTGCCGATGCTGCGCGATCTCGCGACGGATCAGCAGATGTCCGGCCTCTCGGCCACCCTCACCATCGACCGTGACGAGGCAGCCCGCTACGGCATCACGCCGGCGGCGATCGACAATATCCTCTACGATGCCTTCGGCCAGCGCGAGGTGACCCAATATTTCACCCAGACCAACGCCTATTACGTGATCCTCGAAGTCCTGCCTTCGCTCCAGGCGGACCTAGCGACGCTGAATGAGCTTTACGTACCCTCTGCCACCGGTGCGGCCGTGCCGCTCGCCAATCTCGTGCATATCGATGCCGACAAGGTGGCTCCGCTTTCGGTCAACCATGCGAACCAGTTTCCCTCGGTGACGCTTTCCTTCAACCTCGCCAAGGGCACGGCCATCGGCGAGGCTGTGGCAGCGATCCAGAAATCCATCGCCGCTCTCGATCCGCCAGCCTCGCTAAGCGGCAGCTTCCAGGGCACAGCCGCCGCCTTCCAATCATCGCTCGCTTCCGAGCCCTATCTGATCGCGGCAGCGATCATCGCCGTCTATATCATTCTCGGCATTCTCTATGAGAGCTATATCCTGCCGCTGACGATCCTTTCCACCATCCCCTCGGCCGGTGTCGGCGCCCTGCTGATCCTTATCCTTGTTCATTACGATCTTTCGGTGATCGCGCTCATCGGCATTCTTCTGCTCATCGGCATCGTCAAGAAGAACGGGATCATGCTGGTGGATTTCGCCATCACCGCCGAGCGGCGCGAGGGCAAGCCGCCGCTTGAGGCGATTCGCGAGGCCTGCTTCCTGCGCTTTCGCCCGATCCTGATGACGACCATGGCAGCCCTTTTTACCGGATTGCCGCTGATGCTTTTCCACGGCGCCGGTTCCGAGCTCCGCCGCCCACTTGGCTACACCATGGTCGGCGGGCTGGCGGTAAGCCAGATCCTCACCCTCTACACAACCCCGGTCGTCTATCTCTATCTCGACCGTTTGCAGCGCTGGCTCGCGCCGGCGCGCGCCAAGCATTATCCCGCGCTTGCTTCGAAGCTCGGCGCCAACGCCGACTGAAGTATCGGTTAGGGAGACGGGTTCGGCACCACGACGGGCACGCCGCCCGGCTGGAAGATCGTTGCTGTTCCGTTTCCGTTCGGCACATAGATGCCCGGCGCCCCGCCGCCGACGGGCGCGACAATGGCGGTATTGCCCGTCTGGTTGACGACGGTGCCGACCACGCCGCGCGGCCCGAACACGGGCGAGCCAAGCGGCGGGACGCTCGGCTGCGGTGGGGGGGCCGGTGCGTCGGAGACCGGGCCCGGGGATGGAGAGATCGGTGGAACGGCGGCAAGCCCGGGGCCTTCGGGAAGCCCTCGGGCCGATGCGGCGGGAAGCCTGTTGCCGCATGGCGAAGGTGTCGGCGGAGCATGGCCGGCGCAATCCTTTTGCTGCCCCTTTTGAGCCTCGTTTTGCGCCGGCGCTGCGGCTGTCGCCGCAGGCGCATATCCTGGATCGGGACTGCTCGGGGCGCAGGAAGCAACCAGCAAAAACAGAGCCATCACCGGCGGCAATCTCGACATCAGCGGAAGATAGGCGCCAGGCTCCCGGTTTGACAGCAGAGACCGGCCCCGCAATCGCCACGCCCTGCTCCGCGCCAGCCGCATGGTCCGTGGCGAAGCTTGCTGCGTGGCTCGCCGATATGCGCTGCCAAGCGGCTCTTCATCCCCTGCTCCGTCCGGCGCATCGCCGCCCTCTCTCGCCTGTTTGCCGCCCCCTGTCTCACCCGCAGCCATTTCGCAGCGCCGAGGCGGGGCGCCAGGGCCCATGCCGCGCGGAACCGAGCTTTGCGCGGGCGTGAGCATTCGGCGGATCGCTCCGCGGCCCGCTGGAAGCCATATTGATCGGTATTCTCGGGGCACGGCATGGCTGATGCGCGCGCCACGGGGTGCCGGGGCGCACTATCTCCCTTAAGGTTGCAAGCGGGATATCCATCGACCGCGAAGGAGTATGACGGCGTGGGGCAGACGATCGCGAGAGCTCGTCTTGGAACGGGGCAGACGGCCTTCACCATTCTGGGTGCGATCAGCCTTTGCCACCTCCTTAACGATACAATGCAGACCCTGCTCCCCGCCCTTTATCCCCTGTTCCGCAGCGGGCTTAGACTGAGCTTCGTCCAGCTCGGCGTGCTGACGCTTGCCTTCCAGGTGACCGGTTCGCTGCTGCAGCCCTTCGTCGGCCGTTTCACCGACCGCCGGCCCCAGCCCTACTCACTCCCCGTGGGCATGAGCTTCACCATGGCCGGCATCCTCATCCTTGCCATGGTGAACAGCTACTCGCTGCTCCTTCTCGGGGCCGCCCTCATCGGCATCGGCTCCTCCATCTTCCACCCCGAATCCTCCCGTCTTGCCCGCATCGCCTCCGGCGGTCGTTTCGGCCTTGCCCAGTCGGTCTTCCAGGTTGGCGGCAATCTTGGCCAATCGCTCGCCCCTCTTGTCGTCGCCTTCTTCATCCTGCCGCGTGGCCGCGGCAGCCTCGCCTGGGTCGCCTTCCTTGCTTTGTTCGGCATCGCCCTCTTGAGCACTCTTGGCCGGTGGTACCAGATGAGCGGCCAGGCGCGCCCGCGCGGCGTGAGCGCCCTTCATCTCGACTCGCCCCTGCCGCAGCCGATGGTGCGCCGCGCGCTGGCGGTCCTGATCGCGCTGGTCTTCTCGAAATTCTTCTATCTCGCGAGCATCACCAATTTTTATATCTTCTATCTGATGGAGCATTTCCATCTCACCACCGCCTCGGCGCAGATCTGCCTCTTCGCCTTCCTCGCCGCGGTTGCCGCCGGCACCCTGGTGGGCGGCCCGCTTGGCGACCAGATCGGTCGCAAATATGTGATCTGGGGGTCGATCCTCGGCGTGCTGCCCTTCACGCTCGTGCTCCCCTATGTCGGGCTCGGCGCGACCATCGCCCTCAGCATCGTGATCGGCCTCGTTCTCTCCTCTGCCTTCTCATCCATCGTGGTCTATGGAACCGAGCTGATGCCCGGGCGGGTCGGCGCCATCTCGGGCCTTTTCTTCGGCCTCGCCTTTGGAATCGCCGGCCTTGGCGCGGCCGTGCTCGGGGCAATCGCGGACTGGACAAGCATCGAATTCGTCTATCGGCTTTGCGCCTTCCTTCCCGCGATCGGGCTGCTCGCCATCCTCCTGCCCGATGTCGGACGCGAAGGCCGCGCCCTTCGCGCGGCGCGCGCCTGAGCCGGCGTGCGGGGGATCGCCACCTGAAGCGGACCGGACCAATTCCGCCCGTGCCGAATCTCGCCTAATCTCTGGCGATGAGCGACGATTCGCGGCCCCTCGATTGCCTGCGGTGCCCGGCTTTCTGCTGCAAGATCGCCGGCTATGTCGAGGTGAGCGAGTACGATATCCGCCGGCTTGCCAAGCTCTTAGGCCTCACCAAGCGTGAATTTGAGGCGAAGCACATCGTCGAGCGCACACGGCGGGGCAAGAAACATATCAAGGCCGAGTACGAGACCTGCCAGTTTCTCGACTCCAAGCGGCGCTGCACGGTCTATGCGGCAAGGCCAACCGATTGCCGCGGCTATTACTGCTGGGACGCGGAGGATCAGAGCGTCTATCGCGCGGCCGCCTTCATCCAGGTGCCCATCCGCACCCAGCAAAAAGAGGATCGCGAAAACAGAAAATAGGGAGGCGCTTTCCGTGCATACCACCGCCGCCGCTTTCCTCGAAGCGCTCGCGGAGGCGGGCGTTTCCTTCCTCTTCGCCAATTTCGGCTCCGATCACCCCGCGTTGCTCGAAGCGCTTGCCGAAGCCGGGACGAACGGCCGGCCTGTGCCCGCCGTCATCACCTGCCCGAACGAGATGGTGGCGCTCAGCGCCGCGCATGGCGCATCGCTTCTCACCGGCCGGGCCGAGGCCGTTCTCGTCCATGTCGATTGCGGCACGCAGGCGCTCGCCGGCGCCGTGCACAATGCCAGCCGCGCCCGCGCGCCGGTGCTGATCTTCGCCGGGCTTTCACCCGCCACACAGGAGGGCGAGCTGCGCGGCAGCCGCAACGAATTCATCCATTGGCTGCAGGACGTGCCCGACCAGCGCGGCATCCTGCGCAACTACGTCAAATATGAAAATGAAATTCGCTCGGGCCGCAACGCAAAGCAGATCACTCATCGCGCGATTCAGATCGCCGAAAGCGACCCGAAAGGCCCCGTCTATCTGACCGCCGCGCGCGAGGTGCTGGAGGAGGAGGTGCCACGCACGACGCTCGACACCCGCCTTTGGCAACCGCTGGCACCGGCGGCTCTCGCCGAGGACGATCTCGAGACTCTCATCACCGATCTCCTCGCCGCCGAACGCCCGCTCATCGTCACCTCCTATCTCGGCCGCAACATGGCTGCCGTCCACGCTCTCGCCGCCCTTGTACATCGGCTCGGCATCGGCGTGCTCGAATCGGCGCCGAGCGCGATGAATTTCCCGACGGACGACCCCGCCTGGCAGGGCGTTTACTGGAACGAGCAGCGCCAGAACCCGGCTCTCGCCGAGGCCGACCTCGTGCTCGTGATCGACAGCGACGTGCCCTGGATTCCGCGTGTGAACCATCCGGCGGCGGAGGCGCGCATCTACCATATCGATATCGATCCCCTGAAGGAGCGGTTTCCTCTCTGGTACATCCCTGCCCGCCGCGTCTTCCGTGCCGATGCGGCGACGGCGCTCACCCAGATCAACCGGTGCCTGGAGTGGGATGGCCGGAGATTTGAATCACGCGAGGAAACAAAGACGGGGAGCGGGATGAGTGGAGGCGGGCGGTCCCATCCCGCGCTCACCGAATGCCAGCCCGACGCGGCGCGGATCGCGGCGCGCCACGCGCGCCTTGCCCGCCGGCATGCCGAACATGCCGCCCGGCGTGCCGAGCGCGAACAGCGGCCGGCGGGTGAGATCACGCCCGAATATGCCCTTGCGGCGCTGAGACCTTATATCGATTCGGATACGATCATCCTGAACGAGGCGATCTCGAGCTATACGCTCGTCAATGAGCATCTCGGCCCGCTCGCCCCGGGATCTTCCTTCTCAAGCGGCGCGGGCTCGCTCGGCTGGCATGGCGGCGCGGCCATCGGCGCGCGGCTCGCACGACCCGGAAAGACGGTGATCGCAATCGCGGGGGATGGGTCCTATCTCTTCTCGGTGCCATCCACGGTGCACTGGATGGCGCGCCAGTACAAGACCCCCTTTCTCACCCTCGTGCTCAACAATCGCGGCTGGAAATCCCCCAAGCTTTCCCTGCTCGCTCTTCACCCCGAGGGGCATGCGAGCCGAGCCAACGCGCTTGGCATCACCTTTGATCCTCCGCCCGACTATGCCGCCATCGCCCAAGCCGCAGGCGGAGCTTTTGCGGCGACGGTCCGTCGTCCCGAGGAGATGGAGACCGCCCTCGCCGGCGCCTTCTGCGCCATGCGCGAGGAGAACCGCGCCGCGGTGATCGATGTCTGGCTGCCGCACCTCTGAGGGACAAGGTGGCGGGATGCACGCACAGCTACACCAAACAAAAAACCGCCCGATCGCATGCGACATGTTTCATCCCGTTTGAACGTGTAAAAGCCTCTTCCTTTGATTGACACACCGGGATTTAATGCACTGCCATAGAATATCCTGAACGCGTCTGGGCACGCTACGGTCGTCGTATTTTCACCATGCGTGGACATTGGCTGGTAACCTTGCCGGCCTAGCCTCCTCGCAAGGGCGGACGAGGAGGGTCGAGATGGATCCGAGCAACGAAGAAGGCCGTGGCGCAACGCCTCGCTCCGGATTCGTCGGAAGAGAGGCCGTCGTCATCGGCGCTGGCATCGCCGGCCTGGCGGCCGCCGGGGCCCTCGCCGATTGGTTCGAGCGCGTCGTCGTGTTGGAACGGGACAGCCTGCCCGATGAGTCCGTGCCACGGCCAGGAACGCCACAGGCCTGGCATGTGCACGCCCTGTTGGTCGGCGGCTTGCGTGCGCTTGAAGAATTGTTTCCCCGCTTCGCCGAGGATCTCTTTCGCGCCGGAGGCGTTCCGGTCCGAATCAATCAGGATTTGCGCGAGGAATTTCCGAATCGCGAGCCCATGCCTCAGCGCGATTTCGGACTGGTCGGCTACACGATGACCCGCCCGCTGCTGGAATCCACTCTCCGCCGCCGCGTGCTTGCGCGCAGCAACGTGGCTCTCCGGCAGAATATCCGTGTGCTCGGGATTCTCGCCGGCCCTGGCGGGCAGCGGGTGGCCGCCGTGCGGTTTGCGGGGGCGGACTCCGGGCGGGAAGAGACCCTGCCGGCCGATCTTGTCGTGGATGCCTCGGGGCGCGGGCAGCTCACGATCGCCTTGCTGCAGTCCATCGGGCATGCCTTGCCGGACGAGACGGCGATCGGCATCGATCTTGGCTATACAACCGCCGTCATGGATATGCCCGACGACGCTCCGAGCGACTGGAAGGTGGTGCTGACCCATGCCAACGCCCCACATTCCACGCGCCGCGGACTGATCTTTCCGATTGAGGGTCATCGCTGGATGATGACCATTGCAGGCTGCGGCGATGATCGTCCGCCCGGCGAGTGGGCCGCGCTGGTGGCTTACCTGCGCCAATTCATCACGCCAACGATCTACAACGCCATCAGGAATACGGCTCCAACCGGCAGATTGGCGCGCTTCGGCTTCACTGAGAGCGTATGGCGGCATTTCGAGCGGCTGGAGGATTTTCCCGACGGCCTCGTTCCTTTCGGGGATGCGTTCTGCCGCTTCAATCCGATCTACGGCCAGGGCATGACCATGGCCGTCAAGGAAGCCTGCCTGCTCCACCGCCTGATCGGCGCTCGCGCATCGGAGCGGGATCCCTTTCACGGCCTTGGCCAGGCATTCCTGGCCGAGACCGGCTCCCTGATCGAAACGCCCTGGGCCATGGCGGCGATCCCCGATCTTGCCTATCCCCATACCAGCGGAAAACGCCCCCCGGATCTGGAAAATTCGTTACGATTTGCAAAAGCCTTGTCGCGGGTTGCCGCGCGTGATGCTGCCGTGCAAAAGCTTGCCGTTGAGGTTTGGCACATGCTGAAACCGCGCAGCGTCTTGCGGGATCCGGCCATCGTGAAGCAGGTTGAGGCGGAAATGGCGGAAGCATGAAGCGTTGACGCTTCAATCGGCGTGATTTCAAGATCTCTCTGCAGAGACGTCCTGGAAACCAGTCATCGGGCAAGACAACAGGCTGGGGTACAAACATGATTTCTGGGCTAGGGCGCATTTGTCAGATTTTCGCATGCATCTGCTCGACCTTTGTCCTTGATCGGCGCGCCGGTTCCGCCATCGGCAGGGCGTTTCCCGAAAGCGGAGGCGGCTATGTCCTCGCAGGTCGTACATAAGATGGTCGGGCACGCGCCCCGCGGACCATGCCCCCGGGCTGATTTCGCATCCGGACCGGGCGCTGCGTCCACTCGCCCTCCGCACGATTTGATGTCCATATCGGATTCCGAACAGCCCGACGCAGATGTCGGTTTCTTGAAAGCGAGACGATGACAGAACATACCATCACAGGCCGCTTCGGCAGTGGCCGGGAAGTGCGCCGGATCGAGGATGCGAGCCTTCTGAAGGGCGCCGGCCGTTTCACCGATGATGTTTCCTTGCCGTCCCAGGCTCATCTTGTCTTTCTCCGCTCGCCGCATGCGCATGCCCGTATCAATGCGATCGACACGATGGCGGCGCGCGCGAAACCCGGCGTGATCGCAGTCCTCACCGGCGCGGACCTCGCGAAAGCCGGAGTGAAACCATTGCCGCTTGCCCCGATCTTCAAGCGCCCGGATGGTTCGCCGGGCGCAACGCCGCTCCGCCCGGCGCTCGCGACCGGCACTGTCCGCTTTGTCGGCGAAGCCGTAGCCGCCGTGATTGCCGAGACGCGGGCGCAGGCCAAGGATGCGATGGAAGCGATCGAGGTTCTCTATGAGGAACTGCCGGTCGTCACGGACTTGAGCTCTGCGACCGAAAACGGCGCACCTCTCATCTGGCCGGAAGCCACCGGCAATATCGCGGCGCAGATGCGGCACGGCGACACCGCAGCTGCCGAGGCCGCCTTCAAGGCGGCGGCGCATGTCGTTGCCCTCGATCTCGTCAACCAGCGCCTGGCGCCCACACCGATGGAGCCGCGCAGTGTGCTCGCCAACTACGATGTGTCGAGCGACCGGCTGACGCTGCATCTCTCCAGCCAGACGCCCTCCGGGGCACGGGATACGCTATGCGACGCGGTGCTCGGCATCCCGCGGGAGAAGGTTCGCGTCGTCGTCGGCGATGTTGGCGGCGGCTTCGGGATGAAGACCGGACTCTATTCCGAGGATATCGTCGTCGCCCACGCGGCCCGCCACTTGCGGCGGCCGGTCAAATGGACCGCCGAGCGCATTGAAGAGCTGCTTGCGGCGACGCATGGCCGTGATACCGAAAGCCACGCCGAGCTTGCCCTCGATGCCGATGGCAAAGTGCTGGCCTACCGCATCCGCACGCTTGCCAATGTGGGTGCCTATGGCGGAACGTCCGGAATCATTATCCAGCTCCTGATCGGCCCCTGGGTTTCGACCAGCATCTACGATATCCGAACGATCGATTTCGAACTCAATGCCGTTCTGACCAACACCGCGCCAACCGGCCCCTATCGTGGAGCCGGACGCCCAGAAGCGATCTACCTCATCGAGCGCCTGTTCGATATGGCCGCCCATCAGCTCGGCCTCGATCCGGTTGAAATCCGCAGGCGCAATCTCATCCAGCCAGGGCAGATGCCCTATACGAACGCGATGGGCCAAGTCTATGACAGCGGCAAATTCGGCTCCATCATCGACCAGGCCGTGGCACTCGCCAAATGGAC
>DASZQO010000088.1:0-3070 GCA_035549615.1 Acetobacteraceae bacterium | reverse complement strand
TTGCCACGTTCATTGAGCACCCGATCAACAGTGGCGATCCCCACGCCAGCGAGTGCTGCAATATCATCCAGGCGAGCCCTGTGCGCGAGCCGTGGCGGGGCTGAGGCAGACTTCCATCGATCAGCCTTCTGCGCCACTCCCTCGCCCCTCTCGCCTGGCAGAGATTGTCTGCAATGGTTGTCCGGAGCGCCGGTTGCTGCTGTCGCCAGCGTGATTTGCGCTCGTTTCGGAGCCGGACATCTTCGTTTCATCCCCGGAGATCGGCACGAGAGCGTTTCGGGGGGCCGGCTCGTCCGGCTGAGTGGTGCAGCGCAGAGCCGACGGCGCAGGCAATGATCCCGCAATGACGCGGCCCCGCTTGGGAACGCGGCCCCATCCCCGCATGGGAGGTGGCGAGACGCGGTTCAATACGCGGCGCGGAGGTGCACCGCTTTCCCCGGCCCTGCGCTTCCCCGACATTGCCTTCTGATGCAAATCCCTCAGCGGGGATATTGCCGCAGGATGCGGTGCGATTCTACCCTTCCGCCCGTGCCTGCCGCAGCAAGGGGAACGAATTCCCGTTCAGGAAATTCGCCCCGTCGCGTGGGCGTCTCCTCTCGGCCCGGCAACGAGTGGTGGGGAATCATCGGCGGCTCAGAGACCGCGCAGCAAGATTGTCATTGTCGGCGGCGGCCAGGCCCGGGGGGCGGCTGGCGCAACGGCTCGCCGCAGACCCTGACCGCTTCGAGGTGGCCCTCGTCTGTCGGGAGCCCCACCCGCCTTACGAGCACCCCCCCTCTCCAAGGGGATCCTGCTCCGAACCGCTCGCTTGAAGACTTGCCTCCTCTGGCCCGAATCGGATCCCGCCTGGACGAGGATCGAACGCCATACCGGTGTCCCTGCCGAAACCATCGAGCGCGAGACCAGAACAGTCCGGCTTTCGAATGGGGAGCGGCTGCGCTACGATTTTCTCGTTCTGGCGACGGGTTCAAGTGCCCGGCAGCTGACCTCTCCGGGAACGGAGCTGGACGAGGTTTATCACCTCCGCGACATCGATGATGCGATCGCGATCGCCAATCGTTTCGTTGCGGGCAAACGCCTCATCGTTGTCGGGGGCGGATTCATCGGCCTCGAGATAGCCGCCTGCGCGCGCCAGCGTAAGCTCGAGGTTACGATCGTGGAGGCTTCGGATCGCCCGCTGGGCCGGGTCGTCCCGCCGGACATTGCCGGCCTGCTTGCGAAACGCCACGCGGCCAAGGGTGTTGCGCTGAAAATGGGCGCGATGGTGCAGCGGTTCATCGGCAATGGCCGTGGTGCTGTGAAGCCGGCCGAGCTGTCGTCGGGCCAGAGTCTCCCCTGCGATCTGGCAGTGGTCGGCATCGGCGCCAAGCCTGAGACCGATCTTGCCCGTGCGGCCGGTCTGGACGTGGCCGTCGGAATTCGCGTCGATGCCGCGCTGCGCTCGTCCAATCCGGCGATTTTTGCCTGTGGCGACGCCGCAACCTTCTGGCACCCGTTTTTCGAGCAGCCCATCCGCTTCGAAGCCTGGCAGAATGCTGAGGACCATGCGCAGGTTGTGGCGAGCGTGCTGCGCGGAGAGCCCGCCGTCTGTCATTTTGTTCCGTGGTTCTGGTCGGATCAATACGACCTCTCGCTGCAAATGGCCGGCCTGCCTTATCTCGGTTCATCGGCGGGGACGCCAGATTGAGCGGCGATGCCGTCATCCTTTTTCATCTCGGGCCCACGGGGCGGATCTTTGGCGCGACCGGCCTCGGCAAGGCGGGATCAATCGGCCGCGATGTTCGGGCGGCGCGGGCGCTCATCGCCGCCCGTATCCATCCGAACCCGGCTGCACTTCGTGATCCCCACCATCACCTCAGGACGATGCTCAGAGAACCGGTGCCCGCCGAACCGGACCCTTTGTTTTCGCAGCCGGCCGCGGGATGACGCGCTTGCGCGCCGTGTCCTGCCCGCGGCGTTCTGCTCCGCCTACGCTATCTCGATGAAAACGCGGCCGGCCTCGACCCTGGTGGGATAGGTCCGAAGATCGACGCAGACCGGCGCGCCCTTCGCCGCGCCGGTCCGGTAGTCGAACCTCCCATTATGTTTCGGGCACTCGACGATATTATCGATAACGAATCCATCGGCGAGATAGGCATGCTCGTGCGTGCACAGCCCGTCGGTCGCGAAGTACAAATCATCGGGCGAGCGGTAAACGGCAAAAGTCCTGCCTTCGTAATCGAAGCGGATGACATCCTCTTCCTCGATGTCTCCGACCTTGCACACCTCGACCCATCTCGCCATGCGTGATTGCCTTCACCTTTCCCGGTTTTCAGCGATGTATCAGCCCGGTTCATGTCCTTGCCGCCCCGTGGCCGGCTGCAATTTCAGAAAGCGCCGGTTCATCGCCTCGGTCGCCTTCTCCGTGCCGTCGTGAAACGTTCCGAATAAGCGGTCGAACGGCACGAGGCCATCCCCGTAATTGACCTCGAAGTACTTGTGGTGAAGGTAATGAACGTAATGATCGGTATTCAACAGGACGCCGTTCCGCAATTTCACCTTGTCGAATCCGTTGTGACCATGCGCCGGAGAAAAAGCCAGGTGCTGCAGATGGAACATCACGTGGACCGGGTTTGAGGGAACGACCCAATGCAGGAGCACACCGGAGAAGTAAAGCACATGTTCGAGCGGATGCATCGCGAGCCCCGACCACGGGCCGGGATTGGCATTGTTATGATGGATCCTGTGCACGGTCCGGTACAGCGGCGGCCAATGGATGAGGCGATGGATGAAATAGAAATGCGCCTCGCGGAATACCGGTATCACCAGGAGCAGGAGCACGAACGCGACAGGATGTGCTGAGAATCCGATCGTGGGCAGATAGCCGTTCGCCTGCGCCCACAGAGTTATGACCTCATACGCCGTCCAGATCGGAACGGCGCTCGCAAAGGTCCAGAACAGGTTGTCCAGAAGCTGGTCCCGGAAAAGGAAGCTGTCATTGTCCTGGGCCAGCCACAGTCCGCTATACTTATATTCGGTGCCTTGCGCGCGCTTCGTGTAGAGCCAGAGATGCCAGGCCCCAACGAGCGCG
>DASZQO010000087.1:0-9458 GCA_035549615.1 Acetobacteraceae bacterium | reverse complement strand
GTCGCAATTTTGTCTCAAGCCGGCCGCAACGGCCCCGGGTTGTGATCATTCCTATATATTTCGTTATAGTAACCAATATGCGCGAAAATTGTGCATTCAGGCATCGCATTTCTCCAGAACGTTTCAAAAGAAAGATCGAGTTGCGGACGCAGATGGGTGCGCGAAAAAAGTTGGACGAAATCGCATCTCATGAGAAGTCGCCACAACCTATGCGGGCAGCCAGGGCGCCCGCACCGGGCAAACGCGGCGCGCAGCAGACAATCTCTTCCTTACACTGACATTCGTCGATGTTTTTGGATCCTTCGGTGGCGCTGAAAATCAGCCTTCCTCAATATCTCCAAAGAAGGGACGCGCACAGGCTCTCACAATTTCTGCATCTCTCAATTGCGGTTCCGGCAAGCGCGACGGCCCGGAGGCGGAATCGCTGCGGGTCTCAATCATGCAGGAAAACAAACGGCGAGAGCGAGACAGGGCGCGCGCAAGCGGTCTCTCCCGTCTCTTCGCCGAGCGAGTGCATAGCGGGCGGGGGAAGTCACGCGCGGATCAACGCGGCAGAGCGGTGTCTGTAGGGGGATGACGCCGAGCACCCACCGGGCGGCGCGGAACTCGCGCGCCCGCCGGCCATGTCCATGGTTGCCGGTGCGGGGGATCGCCTCTGCGCCCTCGAACGTTGGTCTTGGGATCTTGCGCGCGCCGTCAAAAAAGAGAAACGCCGGGGAACCGCTTAAGCTTGCCGATCAGGGTCGAGAGGATGGGCCGGCCCGTAGGGCGGGCCGCCGCCACGGCGCCCGGACGGCGAAAAGCCCCATCCAAAGCCCGCCGGAAAGACGGACAAACGAAAAGACTGGCAAACGCCGCCATTTGGCCGCAAAATTGGCAGGTTCTTCAACGATTCGCGAATTGATTTTCGCGTCCCGTGGGAAATTGTGCACCGCTCCTGCGAAGGAAAGGGAGCAGAGGAGAGTATCATGTTGCGTCGCGGTATCGCCGTTCTGGCGGCCCTCGTGCCGCTCGTCGCCTGCGCCGGCCCGACGCAGGAAAGCGAAGCGCAGCGCGCGGTTGACCGCGCGACGCTCACGATGGAGGACGTCATGAGCTCCTCGAGCGCGCATGATGTCGGCCAGACGCTCAGGAATGCGCGGGCGGTGATGATCTGCCCGGAGGTGTTCAAAGCGGGCTTCATCCTCGGCGGCTCGGGGGGCACCTGTGTGCTGGTGGGGCGTGCCGCTGGGGGCTCCTGGTCCGCGCCGGCCTTCTATTCCATCGGCAGCGGCAGCTTCGGCCTGCAGGCCGGGATCCAGGATGCCAGCGTGATCATGATGATCATGAACGACAGGGCGCTCAACGCCGTGATCAACAGCCAGTTCAAGATCGGCGCCGACGCCTCGCTCGCGGTGGCGACGGTCGGCGCCGGGATCGGCGGCTCGACCACCGCGGCGCTCTCCGCCGATATCGTCACCTTCGCGTTAGAGCGCGGGCTCTTCGCCGGTGTCTCGCTCGACGGCGCACTGCTCTCGTCCGATTACGCGGCGGACCAAGCCTATTACGGATCCAGCGCCGATGCGCGGCAAATCGTGGTTGGCATGCAGGCGAACAACCCCGGCGCCAACCCGCTTCGCGCCGTGCTCGCCCGCTACGGCGGGTAGCGTCCCGAACCCGGACTGGGGCGGGGCGCAGCGGCGCGGCACAGCCGGTCATTGATGGCCTGACCGAGGCCATGCGTCGGGATCGGCATCGCCGCGATCCTGGTGAGCCCGCGCCGCGCCCCCTCTGCGTCCAGCGTGCGCAACCCGGCGAAGAGCCGCGCAGCGGCTTCTGTGAGGTCGCCCGACTCACTGAGCTGGAACAGCGCCCCCCCTCCGCGCAGAGGCGGCCCGAAGGCGAGCAGCGCCTCATCGACCGCCACACTTGCGGCATCACGCCGGAGCGGCAGGCGGGGTGCATAGTGGGAGGCGAGCATGCCGGGCCCCTTCGGCGCCTCGCCTTCGGCAGCCGCGGCGAGCGGCCCGCAAATCTCGTGGATGGCCTCGCTGGTCACACCGCCCGGGCGCAGCAGGCGCGGCCTGGTCCCGGTTGGGAGGCCGGCGAGGTCGATGACCGTCGATTCGAGACCGATGACGGCCGGACCGCACTCGAGGATTGCCGCGATCAATCCGTCGAGCCCGGCAAGGACATGCGCCGCGGTGGTCGGGCTCACGCGGCCCGAGCGGTTGGCCGAAGGGGCAGCGATCGGCCGCCCCGCCGCCGCCAGGAGCTTTCGCGCGAACGGCTGCGCGGGCACACGCACCGCAAGCGTGGGAAGCCCCGAAGCAGCAAGGGGAACCACCGGCGAGGAGGATCGGCGCGGCAGGACAAGCGTGAGGGGCCCGGGCCAGAATCTCTCCGCGAGCCGCCGGGCGATCTCATCGGGCACGACATCGGCGAACGCCGCCTCGGCGGAGGCATAGTGGCAGATCAGGGGGTTGAAGGCGGGCCGACCTTTGGCCGCGAACAAAGCGGCGATCGCCTGCGCATTGGTCGCGTCCGCGCCGAGCCCATAGACCGTCTCGGTCCCGAAGGCGACCAGCGCCCCTTCGCGCAAGAGGAAGGCTGCCCGGGCAATCCCGGCCTCATCCGCCTGCAGAAGCTCGGTCGGCACCGACACCGCCACTAGAGTGGGATGCGTTTGCTTCTGCTCGCGCATCCCACTCTAGCCCTGTGTTTTCTCGCGTGATTCAGATCTACGGTGATTCCACCTCCAGTCATCACGCTCTATTCTCCGGTGCAGATGAAGGGCGGGTTTTCCCAGCCCTTCTTGCCATAGGCGAGCGGAGTCCCTTCGAAGGTCAGAACATGGCCGCCCGCGGCTTCCAGCACGGCCTGGGGCGCAGCCGTGTCCCATTCCATGGTTCGGCCGAGGCGCGGATAGAGATCGGCCTTCCCCTCCGCCAGGCGGCAGAACTTCATCGCCGAGCCGATATTGGTGAGCGAGGCGATCTTGCGGCCCTTGAGATACTCGGCAAGGCGCGGATCATCCGCGTAGTGGCGCGACGCCATCACGTCGAGGCCGGAAGCGGGCGGTGGGCGCGTGTGGATGGGCTCGCGCCTGCCAGAGGGATCCTGGCGCCAGGCGCCAGTTCCGACGATGCCGAGATAGGTCTCCCCGGTGGCCGGCAGGGCAACCGCGCCGAGATAAGGCCGCCCGTTGCGCACCAGCCCGATATTGACAGCGAACTCATCGCGGCCGGCGGCGAACTCGCGCGTTCCGTCAAGCGGATCGACAAGCCAGAAGCACCGCGCAGCGTCGGTGGCCCGGCCCGCCGCCACCTCCTCCTCGGCGATCACCGGGATATCTGGGGTCGTTTCGCGCAGCCCGGCCACGATCAGCGCTTCCGCCGTGCGGTCGGCTTCCGTGACGGGCGTTGCGTCTGATTTCCGCTCCACGGCAAAGCCGCGCTTGCGGATCTCCATAATCGCGGTGGCGGCGCGTTCAACCAGCGCGGCCACGAGAGAAAGCAGAGCCGCGTCATCCTTTTCGTGCATGAGGCCGGTGATAGCGGGAGCCCTCCTGCCTGGCAAATGACGGGGCATGGCAAACGACCGGATGGTTGATAGACTCCCGCGACCATCCTGGCAGGAGGAGCCGTTTTCATGCCCGAGATCATTTTCGCCGATCCCGCGCTTCCGACCTCGGGCGCTCTCGTCCTGCCGATCGGCGAGGAGGAAACACCCTCGGGACTCTGGCAGCAGGCGGATGAAGCAACCGCTGGCGCGATCGGGCGGGCACTCGCGGTCGCCGAATTCACTGGCAAGAAGGGGCAGAGCACCACCATTCTCGCGCCAGGCGCCGGGTTTTCCCGCGTCGTCGCCGTCGGGCTCGGCAAGGCGGCCGAGCGCAGCCGGCTCAGTGTCGAGGAGGCAGGCGGCGCCGTCTGCTCCCTGCTTGAGCGCGAGCCGGCAGCAGCCATCGTCGCCGACCGCCTCGAACCGGGGCTCGCGGCCGCCATCGCGCACGGCGCCATGTTGCGGAGCTACCGCTTCGACCGCTACCGCACGCAGGAAAAACCCGAGGAAACACCGCGGCTGGCGCAGCTTACCGTCCTTGCCTCCGATAGCGTCGCCGCGCGCACGGCCTACGCGCCGATGCGGGCGCTCTCCGAAGGTGCGTTCCTGACCCGCGATCTGGTGAGCGAACCGGCGAACGTACTGACCCCGGCAGAGTTTGCCGAGCGCTGCCGGGCGCTCGCACGCTTCGGTCTTACGATCGAGGTGTTCGGGCCGGAGGAGATGCGCACGCTCGGCTTCGGCGCGCTGCTCGGCGTTGCCCAGGGCAGCGTGAACGAGCCGCGCATGGTGGTGCTGCAATGGCGCGGCGCGCCGAGCCCGCGCGCGGAGGAGAAGCCGCTTGCTTTCATCGGCAAGGGCGTGACGTTCGACACGGGCGGGATCTCCATCAAGCCGGCCGCCGGCATGGAGGATATGAAGTGGGACATGGCTGGCGCCGGCACCGTTGCCGGGCTGATGAGCACGCTCGCCGCGCGGCAGGCATCGGTCAATGCCGTGGGGCTTCTCGGGCTCGTCGAGAACATGCCTTCGGGCTCGGCACAGCGGCCGGGCGATGTGGTTAAGACCGCGTCGGGGCAAACAGTCGAGGTGCTCAACACCGACGCCGAGGGAAGGCTCGTGCTCGCGGATGTGCTTTGGTACTGCCAGAGCCGTTTCGATCCGCGCTTTATGATCGACCTTGCGACCCTGACCGGCGCGATCATCGTGAGCCTCGGCCATGAGCAGGCGGGACTTTTCAGCAATGATGATGCGCTCGCCGAGAAACTGCTCAAGGCCGGCCAGGCCACGGGGGAGCGTGTCTGGCGGATGCCGCTCGGGGAAAGCTACGACAAGCAGCTCAAGTCCGACATCGCCGATATGAAGAACATCACCGGCCGGCCGGGCAGCGCGATCACTGCGGCGCAGTTCCTGCAGCGTTTCGTCAACGGCAAGCCTTGGGCGCATCTCGACATCGCCGGCGTGGCCTGGGCAACGAAAGAGTCCTCTCTGGTGCCCAAAGGCGCCACTGCCTTCGGCGTGCGGCTGCTCGACCGGCTGGTGGCGGAAAACTACGAGAGTTGAGAGAAAAGCCACCCGGCATCAGGCCGCCAGCAAAAGCGGCGGTGTCTCCATTTGAATTTCCGCATGGTTTCTGGTCGATCACTTCGTGATCCACCAAAGCCCAAGGGGAAGACATCAAATTGATTGGAAAACAAAGCCAGAGCATGACGATCGAAAGTCATCACGCTCTGGTTTGGAAAATGGAGAAAAGTCTTTTCGCGTCCTTTTCTTGAGAAAAAGACGCCTTCTTCTCCCTGACACGCGGTCGAAGGGCATAACTCGCTCTGCGGCCTCAAGCCGCTTTCGGGATACCCCGGCTCACCAGGACGACGATATCGCCGAGCTTATCGAGCTTTCCGTGCCCGTGGCCGGCTCAGGCGGCGAGCGCGTAGGTTCTGGGTATGCCGGCTTTTGCCGTTTGCCCATGCATGGGTTCGGCCGGCAGGCCCTCCCGCAGGAGGTCTCGCGCCGCGATCAGCCGTTCCAGATCGATGCCCGTTTTGAACCCCATGCTCTCAAGCATGAAGACAAGATCCTCGGTCACGATGTTGCCCGAGGCGCCGGGAGCGAATGGGCAGCCGCCAAGCCCCGCCAGTGCCGCGTCAAAATGACGGATGCCTTCCTCGAGCCCGGCATAGGCGTTGGCAATCCCGAGCCCCATCGTGTCGTGCAAATGAAGCCCCTGAAGCTTGTCTCCGACGGCGCCGCGTACGGCGCGGATCGTCGCTTTCACTTGCTTTGGGTTGCCGTACCCCACCGTATCAGCCAAAGCAATCGCATCGGCGCCCGCCTCCGCCAAGCCTTCTGCAACCGCTACGACCGAGGATACGGGAATGACGCCATCGATCGAACAGCCAAAAGCCGTGGCGCAGCCGGCCTCGACGATGACCTTTCGCTCCTGATCCCGCAGCCATTCGACGATCCGCCCAGTCTCCGCCACCTGCTCGGCCGGGCTGCGATTGACGTTGGAGCGGCTATGCCCTTCGCTCACAGAGACGGGAATGCTGACGCGATGCGCTCCCGCTGCATAGGCATCCTGCGCCCCGCGCAGGTTAGGAACAAGAGCCACGACATGCAGCCCCGGAAGGGCAAGGCTGCTTCGCACGATCGCGGCACTGTCCGCCATCTGCGGAACCTTTTTTGGTGAAACGAAGCTTCCCACCTCGATCTCGCGAACCCCGGCGGCAACGAGAGCACCAATCCAGCGCTGCTTCGCGCCGGTGGACATCATCGTTTTCGCCATCTGAAGCCCATCACGCGGGCCAACCTCGCGCACCGTCACGCTCTCAGCCATTCTTTCCTCCTCGCGCGCCTACAGCACCTTACGCAAGCGCAAAGCCTCGATTTCCCCCCGGGAGATACCAAGGGATCCATAGATTTCCTCATTGTGTTCTCCAAGCCGGGGGCTCGGCAATCGGATGCGGCATTCCGCTTCCGAGAAGCGGAGTGGAAAGCCGAGCATGCGAACCGGGGCGCGATCCTGATACGGAACCTCTATGACCATATCGGCAAACTGCGGATCCGAAAAAACCTCTTCAACGGTATAGACCGGCCCACAGGGCACGCCAGCCCCATTCAGCTTCTCGATCCAATAGGCATTTCCATGCTGAGACATCTGTCCTGCGACGCGTGCGTTCAGGATCTCCCGGTGCTTCACACGATCCTGACCATTCACAAATCTTGGATCGCGTAGCACGTCTGTCATATCCAGCGCGCGCATGAGACGCGTGAAGAACTCGTCGCCCGCCGGCGCGATGGCGATGGCGCCGTCGCTCGTGTTGAAGAGACCATAGGGCGCGGTAATGGGATGATCATTGCCGCTGCGCGGCAGTACTTCGCCCGTTGCAAAATAATGGCTCGCCGCGTAGCTCAGGAAACTGATAAGCCCATTCGTGAGGGTTGTGCTGACGATATCACCGCGGCCTGTCCGCTCTCTGCGCAAGAGGGCAGCGGTGATGCCAAGCGCCGCGTAGAGACCGGCCACGAGATCGCTGACCGGGAGCCCCGAGCGAAGCGGAGGATCGGTCTCCCGGCCGTTCATGCTCATAAAGCCGCTCATGGCCTGGGCGATGAAGTCAAAGGCAGGGCGGTCCCGATATGGCCCGCTCTCACCGAAGCCGGAAATGCTCGCACAGATCAACCCAGGGCGGAGCTTTTGTAGCCGCTCCCGGCCAAAACCCAGGCGATCGAGAACGCCCGGACGAAAATTATCAACCACGACGTCCGAACGCGTCACGAGTTTTTCGAAAAGCTTTCTTCCCTCCGCCTCCTTGAGATTGAGGGTGATCGACTTCTTGTTGCGGTTGAAGGTCGCAAAATAGTAGCTGAGCCCTTCATGCATGGCGCCTTGCCCACGGATGGGATCTCCATCCGGCGGCGTTTCGAGCTTGATGACCTCCGCCCCCATATCCGCCAAAAGCATCGTGCAAAAGGGGCCGGAGATGACGCGGGTCAAGTCGAGAATGCTAAATCCGGAAAGTGGCATGACACCGTCCTTAGCCACCCAGAGCGCGTGATATCTGAAGATGGGTCATTCGGTTTGGCTCCCGTCTTGAGACAGACGGTGGCTCCCCGGCGAAACCGGAAGGTAAGAACGAAGCTCTGGGACAAGCCACAGAGGTGCATCACCGCGAGCGACACGCTGCACATTGTCGAAAGCGTTGCGAAAGCGGGTGTACTGGTTGTCCCATGTCGGGCCGGCAAAATGGGGCGTGAGCACGACATTGGCAAGCCCGAATAGCTTATTGTCGGCGGATGGAGGTTCGCGATCAAAGACATCGAGCCCCGCGCCGGCGATGATCCCTTGATTGAGAGCTTTATAGAGCGCTTCCTCGTCCACCACCGGCCCACGGGAGGTGTTGATCAGATAGGCGCTCTTCTTCATCAAATGCAACTCCGTTTCGCCAATCAAACGCCGGGTCTGGGGTGTGAGGGGGACATGCAGGGAAACGATATCGGATGTGTGCAACAATTCGTTTAGCAAGCGGAACTTCACGCCGAATGCATCCGCCTGGTCCTCTGTCAAACGTACGATATCGTAATATTGAACGCGCATTCCAAAAGCATGGGCAAGACGGGCTGTCTTCTTGCCGATGGTGCCCAGCCCGACAATGCCAAGTGTCCGTCCTTCGAGTTCATAAAGACGCAGACCTGCGACATCGTTGCCACGCCAGCGTCCCGCGACGACATTGGCGTGCTGCCATGGCAGCCGTCGGCTCACCGCGAGCATCAGCAGGAGAGCGTGCTCGGCCACCGCCACCGCGTTGGCGCCCCCATTGTTGCATACGGGCACCCTGGCCTGCCGCGCGGCCTCCAGATCGACGCGGTCATAGCCGGCAGAAAGAAGCTGTACCAGCCTAAGCTTCGGCGCCGATCGATAGAACATGTCATCCATCGCGACCTCACCATGGCTGATGAAGTATTCGGTCATCGGCAAAGCTTCGGACAATTTCCGGCTTCCTGGTTCGGCGATGACGATATCAAATCCTGGCGGGGCCAGCTCCTGCATGATGCCAAGATCGTTCAGCGGATTCGCTACAACAACAATCCGTGCGGGCAAATCTTCCTCCAACACTTCAGGAACCCCTCAGTATTGAGCTAGCAAGCGCCAAGCGGCAACCGTGATCCTGCATGCCAGTTCAAAAATTTGGTTCGTCAACCGATCTTCCGCTGCCAGGATTTACGGGCTGACCCCGACCGACAGCCAGGGCACCGCGGCAACGACGGCGAGCGCGGCAACGAGGGTTATCATATAAGGCCAGACGCGGGAAAATGCCTCATCGCTGGTAGCCCGGCCTATCAGGCAACTCTGGTAGAAACCGACGCCGAAGGGCGGAGAGAAGAGTCCCACGCCCATTGCGAGAATCGCAACGATTGCATACTGCACGACATTGATACCAACCTGTTGAGCGAGTGGAAATAGAAGGGGACCAAACAGAACCATGGCCGGCAAGCCTTCGAGCACGCTGCCGAGAACGATGAAAAGCACAATTGAAACGGCAAGAAAGCCGTCGCGTCCTCCGGGAACATCGGCCATCAGGTCGGTTACGATATCGGCAAAACCTGCCTGGGTCAGAGCCCATGACATCGCCGAGGCGGTCCCGATAATGAGAAGGATCGCCCCGGACAGTGCGGCAGTCTCCACAAGAATGGGAAAGATCCGGCGCCAATCAAAGCAACGATAGACAAAAATACCCGCCAGCAGCGAATAAATCACGCCGATGGTGGCAACCTCGGTCGCCGTCGCAATGCCTGCGACGACTGCATAGCGAATGAGAAATGGCAGAGCCAGCGCGGGAATCGCTATGACAAACAAACGAATCTTCTCTCCGCCGCTTACGCGCTCACCAAACGATTTTTCGCCCCGACTTCGA
>DASZQO010000086.1:0-4367 GCA_035549615.1 Acetobacteraceae bacterium | reverse complement strand
GTCCCTTCCGGCAATCCTGCATATCGATACCGGCATGTCCCGCCTCGGCCTCACCGAGGCCGAGGTGGCCGCCCTCGCCGCCGATCCCGCGCGGCTCACCGGCATCACGCTCCGCTACGTGATGACCCATCTCGTTAGCGCCGAGAGCGCGGATGACCCGCGCAATGAGCATCAGCGCGGCCGCTTCGCAGAACTGGCCGGCCGCCTGCCGCCCGCGCCGCGCTCCATCGCCAATTCCTCCGGCATCTTCCTCGGTCCGCGCTTCGCCTCGGACCTCGCCCGCCCGGGCGCTGCGCTCTATGGCATCAACCCCGTGCCCGGCCAGCCGAACCCCATGCGCCCCGTGGTCCGGCTCACCGCCCGGGTGCTCAGCCTGCGCGCGCTCAAGCCTGGCGAGAGTGTCGGCTACAACGCCACCTGGCGGGCCACGCGTGCAAGCCGCATCGCCACCATTGCCGTGGGTTACGCGGATGGCTGGTCCCGCCGCCTCTCCAATCGGGGGGCGGCCATCTTTGACGGAAGGCGCCTGCCGCTGGTAGGCCGTGTCTCCATGGACCTCACAACCTATGACGCGACCGACCATCCGCGCCTCCAGCCGGGCGACTGGCTGGAGCTGATCGGCCCCGCCCAGCCGCTCGCCGCCGTGGCCGAGGCGGCGGAAACCAACGAGTACGAAATCCTGACCGCGCTCGGGCCGCGCTATCGCCGCGTGGTGGTCGCCGCGTGACTTCGCTGGCCGCGGCTCTCGCCGGCATCGGGCGGCCGGTTCTCATGCTCTGCCGCACCGCGGGGCGGGTCGCGCTCTTCGCGGTGAGCGGCCTCTCCCACCTCATCCGGCCGCCCTTCCATCTGCGCATGTTCCTCCGCGCGCTGGTGGAGATGGCCTATTTCAGCCTGCCGGTGGTCGCGCTTACCGCGATCTTCACCGGCATGGTTCTTGCGCTTCAGTCCTATACCGGCTTTGCCCGCTTCTCCGCCCAGGGCGCGGTGGCCTCGGTGGTGGTGCTCTCGGTCACACGGGAGCTCGGTCCGGTGCTTGCCGGCCTCATGGTCGCGGGCCGCGTGGGTGCCGCGATGGCGGCCGAGATCGGGACCATGCGCGTCACCGACCAGATCGACGCGCTCGCCACCCTCTCCACCGATCCGATGAAATATCTCGTCGCCCCGCGGCTTCTCGGCGGCATCCTCGCGCTGCCGATGCTGGTGGTGGTGGCGGATATCCTGGGCGTGCTCGGCGGCTTCATCGTCAGCACCACCTCGCTCGGCTTCAATCCCGCCGCCTATCTGCACAGCACCTTCGCCTATCTCGAGACGATCGACGTCGTCTCCGGGCTCGTGAAGGCGGCGGTCTTCGGCTTCCTGATCGCGCTGATGGGCTGCTACAACGGCTATATGACGCGCGGCGGCGCCGAAGGCGTGGGGGCGGCGACAACCGCGGCGGTGGTCTCCGCCTCCATCCTCATCCTCGCCTTCGATTATGTGCTGACCGGGCTCTTCTTCAGCCAATGAGCACGGCGCCGCCGAAAATCCGCATTCGCGGGCTCGTCAAATCCTTCGGCGGGAAGAAGGTGCTGGACGGCATCGATCTCGACATCAAGCAAGGCACCTCGCTCGTCGTCATCGGCGGCTCTGGCTCCGGCAAGTCGGTGCTGGTCAAATGCATCCTCAATCTGCTCACGCCCGATGCCGGGACGATCGAGATCGACGGGGAGAATGTGCTGGCACTCCCGCCCCGCGCGCGGCGGGCGATCTATGCCAAAGTCGGCATGCTTTTCCAGAACGGCGCGCTCTTCGATTCGCTCCCGGTCTGGGAGAATGTCGCCTTCGGGCTGCTCGCCCGCCATCGCGTCACGCGGGGGGAGGCGCGGGCGCGCGCGGGCGAGATTCTGGCCCAGGTCGGGCTCGGGCCGGAGGTGAGCCGGCTTTTTCCCGCCGAGCTTTCGGGCGGCATGCAGAAGCGGGTGGCGCTTGCCCGTGCCATTGCCGCCCAGCCCGAGATGCTCTTCTTCGACGAACCCACCACCGGCCTCGATCCGATCCTCGGCGCGGTGATCGACGGGCTGATCGTCGATTGCGTGAAGCGCCTCGGCTCGACCGCGCTCGCCATCACCCACGATATGAGCTCGGCGCAGCATATCGGCGACGAGGCCGCGATGCTCTACCAAGGCCGTATCGTCTGGCGCGGCCCCGCGACTTCCCTGCTCACCAGCGGCAACCCCGTGGTCGATCAATTCACGCACGGCCGCCGCGAAGGCCCGATCAAGATGGAAGTGTGCGACGAAGCGGCGAAGCCTTGAAAACCAGGAGCCCAGGGCTCCGCCCGGGACCCGATCCGTGCGGCGCGGCGCAGGAAACGGATAGGGGCCTGGGGTCTCCAGGCCGCAATGGGGGGCAGGGTAAAAGCCGCTGCCGGATCGCGCCGTGATCCGCCAAATCCCCATGTGACCCGACCCATGCCCAAGCCCTCCACCCGTTTCGTCTGCCAGTCCTGCGGCGCGGTCAGTGCGCGCTGGGCCGGCCGCTGCGAGAGCTGCGGGGAGTGGAACACGCTGATTGAGGAGACCGTGGCGCCGCGCCCCGCGGCGAAGCTGGCGGCGGCGCGGGCTTCTGCCCGCGCGCTTTCCTTCGTTCCGCTCGCAGGTGAAAGCGCGCCGGCGCCGCGCACGGAAACGGGGATTGCCGAGCTCGATCGCGTGCTGGGCGGCGGGCTCGTCCCGGCGGCCGCCATTCTGGTGGGCGGGGATCCCGGCATCGGCAAATCAACCCTGCTGCTTCAGGCCGCGGCTTCCGTCGCGCGCGCCGGGCGCCGCGTGCTCTATGTCACCGGCGAGGAATCGGTCGAGCAGGTGCGGCTGCGCGCGCTCCGCCTTGGCCTCGCCGATGCACCGGTCGAGCTTGCCGCGGCGATCGATCTCGGCGAGATCGCGCCTGCGCTCGAAAAAAGCGGCGCCGCCCTCGTGGTGATCGATTCGATTCAGACCATGTGGCTCGAAGCGGTGGAATCCGCCCCTGGCACCGTCAATCAGGTGCGCGCGAGCGGGTTCGAGCTGACGCGGCTTGCGAAATCCACAGGCTTCTCACTGGTTCTGGTCGGCCACATGACGAAGGACGGCGCCATCGCCGGCCCGCGCGTGCTTGAGCACATGGTGGATGCGGTGCTCACCTTCGAAGGCGATCGCGGCCATCAGTTCCGCATTCTGCGCGCGGTCAAGAACCGCTTCGGCGCCACCGACGAGATCGGCGTTTTCGAGATGACGGATCGCGGGCTGGCCGAGGTCGCCAATCCCTCCGCGATCTTTCTCGCCGAGCGGCGCGGCAATGTCACGGGCAGCGCTGTCTTCGCCGGGATTGAGGGCACGCGCCCGGTTCTGCTGGAGGTGCAGGCGCTGCTCGCCCCCGGCGGCGGGGGCGCGCCGCGCCGCGCGGTCGTCGGCTGGGATGGCGGGCGGCTCGCCATGCTGCTCGCGGTGCTGGAGGCTCGTGCGGGGCTCTCGCTCGCCGGCGCGGATGTCTATCTCAACATTGCGGGGGGGCTGCGCATCGCCGAGCCGGCGGCCGATCTCGCGGTCGCCGCCGCCGTGGTCTCCGCCGCGACTTCGGTGCCCACCGCAGCGGACATGGTCTATTTTGGCGAGATCGGCCTTTCCGGAGAGGTGCGCCAGGTCGCCCAGGCGGAGGCCCGGCTCAAGGAGGCTGGCAAGCTCGGCTTCACTGCAGCGACCCTGCCCCGGCGGCTTGCGCGTGGCGCACGGCCGCTCTCCGCGCCGGAGGGCTTGTCTCTCACCGGTATCGGCCATGTTTCCGATCTGGTGGGGTGTTTTCGCAAGCCGGACGGACGGAGCCGATGACAGCTTGGCGAATCCGCCCTAATCGGCGCTATAGGAACAATATGCCGGCAGGGCTGGCGGCGGTTGCATGAACTGGGTGGACCTGCTCGTTCTCGGCGTGGTCGGCATCTCGGCGCTGATCGGCTTCGCGCGCGGCTTCGTGCGGGAGGTGCTGGGGATCGGCGCGTGGCTTGGCGCCGCCGTGATCGCGGCTATCGCCTTCCCTTTCGCCTCCGCCCGGGCGCGCGGCATGATCACGGATCCGGGCATGGCCGATGGCGCTGCCGTTGCGGTTGTTTTCCTTGCCGGCCTGATCCTGCTCTCGCTGATCGCCTCTTTCATCGGCGGCATCGTGCGCAATTCGGTCCTGGGCGGTCTCGATCGTACGCTCGGCCTCGTTTTCGGCCTCGCCCGGGGCGCGGTGCTGATCATCGTCGCCTATATCGTGCTCGGACTGATCGAAGCGCCCGCCGCCTGGCCACCGGTGGTGCTGGCGTCCCGATCTCTTCCCTTCGCCTATGACGGCGCCGCCTGGATGGT
>DASZQO010000085.1:0-8559 GCA_035549615.1 Acetobacteraceae bacterium | reverse complement strand
TCCGCCCGGTCTCGGCATCTGCATCGAAGAGAATGCGGAACGCCGCCGCCGCATTCTGCCCGAGCATCGTCCCCATGAAGTTCTGGATGTCCGCGGCGGACATCAGAATGCGGTCGAACCCGAGCTTATACTGGTCATAAGCCGCGCGCAGCACCGCGTCGAACTCGGCGATGTTCGTTCCCGAAATGGTAAGCCCGCTATTGCCCGTCGGCGCCGTATAGATCAGCGAGCCGCCGCTGCTCAACGAGACATTGCCCGGCAGGTTCGGGTTGGTTGCCATCGATGTTCCCGGCGCGGCGCCGAACACACTGCCGAAAATCTGGGAAAGCACGCCATCCGGCAGCAGGAGATTGGTCGAGTTGTCGAGGAAAACCCCATTCGCCTGAAGCGAAGTCAAAGGCTGGTTCGTGCTCGCGCCGGGACCGCCGATCACCACCTGGTTCGAGGTGCTAATCCCGCGGAAAAAGAGAGAGGTGCTGGTCGCGCCCGCAAACCAGGCATAGGCCACCGCTCCGGGCACCGTCGCCACCGTTGCGGTCACCACCTGGTTGGCGCTCACCGTCACGCTCGCCACCGCGCTCGGCCTGGCCGATCCTCCCCCGAAACTATCGACTGAGCCATCGGCGTTGATCTTGGTGATCTGGCCAGGAACCCCACCCGTCGCCGTGGCGCTGTTCCACATCGTGGTATTGAGCCAGCCATAACCCGAAAGCGCCACGCATGCCACGAAGGCGGTGCCGGCCGCCCAGCTTCCGGACGTTCCCCCCGCCGCAAGCGTCGGTGTCGGCGTGGTGCCAAGCGGCGTGCTCGCGTTGCCGAGGATGAGCGCCTGCTCCTCGCCGATCATCACGCTGCGCAGTGTCGATTGCACCGCAACCCCAAGCGCGTCAGGAGTTAGATTCTCCGCGCCCAGTCGCGCCTCGAACGTCACCGAGCTTTCGAGCCCAAGCGTCTTATAGGTTGCCTGCTGATCCTCTTCGGTAATCGCGATCCGTCCACCACGGTTGCCTTCGCTCACGCCAAGCGCAATGGCCCCGGGATTGATCGCGGTGATGCGTTTCCAGTGAAACGCATTGCCGCCATCCGCGGCCACGCGAGGCAGACGGCTGATCTCGGGAATCAGCTCCTGGAACGGATAGAGAAGCTGCACCACTGGGCGCAGGTCGAACCACAGCAGCCCCGTGCTTTGCGCGATCGTGTCGGCCTTGGCGATGGTCCCGAGCCTGCTGCCGAGACCTTTGATGAAGCCGTCATCGGCGAGCAGGGCCGAGATGATGTCATTGTTCAGCATGGGTATGTCTCCTTATCGGCCCGAACGTCCGGCACCCGCGCCGCCGCGAAAGCTTGGATCGCCAATCACCGGCCGGGCAAAAATCCCGGCATTGGCGATCATGTTGCCGATCAGCCGCGCGCCGGCAGCCTGGCGCTGCACCGGCTCGACCGCATCGAGATTGACCCCCTTGAGCAGCGTCTCCATCGCACTCGGCTCGTCAGCCTCGCTCACCCCGAAGGCGCCGCGCGGCACGGCAAACAGTTTTGCTCGCGGTGAAGACGGCATTTTCTCGAGCGCCTCGACCTTCCCGCGGAGATAGGCAGCCTCCGCCAGCGCATCCGCCTCGCGTTTCGTCAGCAGGCTCCGCGCGGCCTTTCCCGGATAGGGTCTGCTGGCGTCATAGCTCGGCACGTTCCCGCCGGTCATTTGGTCGAGCCGGAGAGGCATAAGCCCGTTTCCCGGCTCATAGATCCCGGCTTCGGTATCACCCGGCTCCTCGCCGCGCTCACCCACATGTCCAGTTGAAACCGTGCCAAGTGCTGCGGCCATGTGATGATGGGCGAGCACATGCTGCTCCTGCGCACGCTCCAGGTGATGCGTCGCGCGCACCACCTGCGCCTGCGCATCCATTTCGTCGTCTCCCTCATCCTGGGCGGGCGTGCGCCCCGCACTCGCCAGGCACGCCATGCCAGCACCCAGGCATTTGTGTGCCTCGCCGAGATGCCGCACCGCCTTCTTCAAATGTTCTGCATGCGCACCGTCCGGCGCACGCTTACCCACATTGCCTTCCGCCATCCTCGTCACTCCCAGAGCGTGATCGCCGAAGGTGGAATCACCGAGGGCCTGATTCACGCGAGAAAACGCCGGCCGGGAGCGGGATGGGAGAGCGTCGGCGATCCCGTCCTGCTTCCGTGAAATCTTGCTGGCCGCAGGCGGCCCCGCCGGGTCGATCACGAGCTGCCATGCCGTAATGATCCGCTGCCGGATCGCAGCGAGCTCTTCGGCCGTATATTCGGCGGCATTCCGCTGCTGGTGGATATAGTTCCAGGCCGCGCGGATATGCTCTTCCGTATCGATCGGGTAGCGCTTGCGCCCGTCCGGAAGATACCCCGGATCGGCGTAGCCCGTCTCTTCGCCAGGCGCTTCCGCTCCAACGCTTCCGTCCGCCTTCGCCGCCTTGATCACCTCGATCCGGCAATCCGGATTTGCCGGCCGGTCAACAAGGGAAATCTCGATCAGCTCAAGGCCGGTCACCGTGCTTCCCTCACGCTCGGTCACGTTGCCGCCGATCGAAAAACCCTTGTAGACGTCCGCGAGAACCTTCTTCCACGCCTCGTCGTCGACGATCCTGGCCCCGAGATAGAGGCCCTTGGAATCGATATTCGCCTCCTCGGCCACTCCCACCGCGCTCGGCTGATGCATCTCGCGAACATTGCGCCATTGCATGTAATCCGGCAGCGCCTTCCGGATCGCCTCGAGAGCGATCACCTCCCCATCCAGATCGCGCGTTGGTGTGGAGGCATATCCCCAAACCATCCTCTGCTCACGATCGATCTTCGCGATCGGCAGGTAGAACCCAACCATCACGCCACTCCAGCAAGTTGTTGCCTCGCCACGGCAGGATGCGTTCGCTTGCGCTCCCACACTCCGCTTTATCCAATTTTTTTCTCGCGTGATCCGGGCCCGGGGTGATTCCACCTCCGGCGATCACGCCCTCTTCGCCGTCCCTGCCGCGAGCGGCGCCGCTCCCGCCGCCGTATAGATACGCAGCATTTCACCCTCCGGCACCGGAGCGAGCCCCATCTCCGCGCGCACCTCATTGATGCTGCGGATCCCGTTCCGGACATGAATCTGCGCGAGCTCGGCCTGCGTCATCGGATCGGCCTCCGGCTTGCTCTGCCAGACGAACTCCAGCTCCTCGGCGCCGAACACGTCCTGGATCAGCGGATCCATGATCTCGCCCTTGAACCAGGCCTGCAGTGCCTGCGTCCCCTCTTCCCTGGCGGTGCCGTCAGCCACCTGCGCGGTGGCGCGGTTCATCTCTTTCACAAAGGGCTGCGGGTTGACACTGAAGGTGTAGCAAACAAGCCGCGCGAGCCACTCGTCATAATCGCTCTTCAACGCTTCGCCATTCGCGTTCTTGATATCGAACGGCTTCATCCCGCCCGGCACGAACCGCACGCGACTCTTAAGCGCTGCATTGCCGTTCATCAATGCATCGAAGCTCGCCTGAAACATCGCGATCTGCTGCGGCGTCCAGTTGTCGGGCACGGTGATCATGAGCTCCGGCAGCGTACCCTCGGTCCAGAAATTGAGTTGATAGAGCGTTCGCCTTATCCCCTCCGTCACTTCCAGATAGATTTGCTCAACCGGAGAATAGCCGTAGATCGGCAGCTCCGGCCGCGGCCGCATCGGCGCGTAGATCAGCTCGCGCTCGGTCAGGTCGATCGCCGGCAGCCCCTTGATGAT
Source organism: Acetobacteraceae bacterium (assembly GCA_035549615.1). Lineage (GTDB taxonomy): Bacteria > Pseudomonadota > Alphaproteobacteria > Acetobacterales > Acetobacteraceae > JAKAWQ01. The sequence goes on along the minus strand of DASZQO010000085.1, from coordinate 4,817 downwards.
CTGTTGAAAAGCCGCGCTCGGATAATCCGGCCGCCGCCCCGCGTCATCAACCAGCGGCAGAATCGTCGCCCCGTCGATCACCTCCAGCGCATAAGGGTCGCTGCCCGCGGTCCGCCATACATAGAGTGCCGGCGCATCGATCACGAACAAATCCTCGAGCAGCAGCCGCGCCCAGCGCGAAAAACGATTCTTGCGATCCGGCCGGCGGAAGAATTCGCGAATCTCGGCAGCCCGCTTTCCGCCATTTCTGCCTTCCCGTCCCATGACGTCCCAGGGCACGGAGAGAAGCTGGTCCTTGCGTGTCTCGATCACCGCACGCAGCAGTCCCCAGCTCTGGCTCATCAGCCGAAGCTGCGGCATCAGCGCAAGCCGCCGCGGCTGATAGTTGAGATTGACGCCGACCGGATAATCCCACTCCCTCGCATAGTTTCCCGTCGGCGGCGCGAAGGGCCGGACCGGCTGAAGGGGAGAAAAGAAATTCGTCCCGGTATCGACATCCCGCAGCACCGAAGGCGGCGTTTCGGCCCGCCCCGTGCGATATTGCGAATCCTGCCCACCGCTCCATCCATAAGGATCGACCGGCGCGCGCGCGCTGCCCGGCAATAGCCCACCCGCGGTTACGACAGCACTCTGCGCCGCCCCCGGTTTCAGGCGCGGCGCGGCCCTCGCGACGGGGTCTCCGCCGACGGGTCGGCGCGGGGCCCCGAACGTGCTCGCGGGGAACCGCGGTGCTTTCCTTGTCCACCAGCTTCCCGGGGCACCGGGATCCCTGTCGTTCACCGGCATTCCGGATGCCAGCTCTGCACGCCGTCCGTCACGCGTGTCCCCTCGATCACGCCGCCGCAGCGCGCACACAGACATAGCGTTTCGAGCCTGAGCCTCCGCCGCGCCGCGGCATAGAGATCCACCCCCGCATCGCTCGTCGCCGGCGCACCTTCGTTCCCATGCGGTTCTGGCGCCGCCGAATTCGAAATTCCACGCTGTTCCGCCAGAACCTGCATCATCCAGCCCAGCACGCCAGAAGCCGGCTCAGCCACGCGCGCCTTGTGCCAGGCAAGCGCCAGTGCGCACACGCAATCGTCATGCATTCCCTCAGGTGCCGCATAGCGCACGCCCGTTCGCGTGTACTCGAACGCGAAGCTGTCAAGCTCGGCGCGAAGAACCCCATCCGGGAATCTGAGCTGCCGGCACTGAATCGCGACCGCGAGGCCTTCCATGAGCTGCTGCTTGCTCGTCGCGGTGAAGGTGAATCCCTCGAAATTCCCAGCACCGCCCCGCTGCAGCGCTTCGAGCACCGGATCGCCCGCGCCCGTCGCATCCACCAGCGCCGAAACATCGCCCGTCGCCTCGCGCACGCGCGCAATCGTCTCCTGCCATGGCGCCTGCCAGCGTTCCAGCCGGCACACACGGCCCTCCACATCGAGCGCGACGCCGACAGTCCAGTCGCGGCTTTTCGCCAAGTCCCAGCCCCAGCACACCGGCGGCCCGAGACTCAGCTCCCCCACGCACGCGGCGATCGCCGCGAGCCCGAACGGGTTGGCTCCGTCATCGCTCGGCTCGGCGAGATAGAGCTCGCGAAACACCGCGGCGGGCAGCGCTCTCTCGGCATCCTGCACTTCCGCTGCGCTCAGCACACCTGCCTCCACCGCATCCATTGCCGTGAGTCTTGCATATCGCATCCCGGGCTCGCCCGCCTCGGCGCGCCGCGCGAGCTGATAGAACCAGTTGCGCCGGCCCTGCACGTTGCCGATGATCCGCACCGGTCCCTGCGTTGCCGTCAGGGTCGAGCGCACCGCGTGCCAGGCCTCTTCCCGCACGCGCGAGGCCTCGTCGATCACCGCGGCCCCCACATCTTCGCCGTAGAGCGTGTCGGGCTTCTCGCCGGACTTGAACCAGATCGCCGCACGGTTCGCGAACGTCACGGCGAGCTTCGTTTCATTCACGGTGAAATATCCCTTCGGCAACCCGGTCTTCATGCGCCGGAACGCGATCTCCGCCTGCGCATAGACCGGGGCCACCCACCAGAAGGCCTGCCCTTCGCGGCCATGCATCACCTGCTCGAGGAGCCACACCAGGCAGGCGGAGGTCTTGCCTGCCTTGGTGCTCGCCTCGATGATTCCATAGCGTTCGCCGTGGAAAATCGCTGCAAGCTGCCGCGGATAGAACCATGGCCGAACATAGTCAGCCTTCAATTCCCTCATCGCCGGGCCGGGCTGGCTTCTCTTCATCATTCTGCGGCGGATCGCCAATCCTGATCCTGAACGAAACCTTCCGCGGCTCGGGCTCGGTTGATTCGGGTGCCGATCTCTGGCGATATTTCTCGGCATCATATTTCTCGGGCCGATGCGCCCGCAGAAGGAGTGCCAGCAGGCTGTCGGAATAACGCCGGATCGTCAGCGGATTTCCTTCATCATCGCGCACCAGCCGCCCGCCCTGCACGATCGCTGTCTCAACCCCTTCAAGTGCCCGCCGCCGCGCCTCCGCCTCGAGTGCATCAGTCGCCGCCTCGATCGCCTCGGCCCACGCCGCGGCGAAATTCTTGTCATGTTCACGCCAGTGATAAAGGCTGCCGCGTGGCAGCTCCGCAGCATCCGCGGCAAGCGTGACATTGCCCGTGGCAGCCAGCACCTTCAGAAAGCGCGCGCGCGCCTCTTTGCGAACATGCATTCGGCCAGCCACCTCACTTTCACACGGAAGACTCATTTGAGAATGCGATTGCGGTGGTTGTCCGGCGTGTCTTTCTGCGCTTTCGGTGCGCACGGCCAGGTATGTTTGCCCGTCAATGCCGGGGCTTCCCTTTTGGGGTCCCCCGGACATCCCTCGTGCTTTGGCAGACCGCTCCACACGGGGTCCCCACCAACATGTTCGTGGAAGAGCCCCCTCGGCCAGAAGCCAGGTTGATCTTAAGGCCGCTTCGTACCGGTTCTCGAAAGCCGTGCCGGCCAGCGCACTGCGGCGCCTCCGATCCACCACAGTGCACTCTCAAACGGGATCTACAGGGTCAAACAGGAAAATCGTCATCGGATCCGGCGTGAAGAACGCTGCGCGGGAACCCCGCGCCGTGCGCTCTTCTCAACCATCATACTCCGAAATATGTCGGAAAATGCTCCATTGGAGCAAGCGTTTTTTGTTCTTTCTTGTGTTTGTCCAGCTGTACACGCATGTGCCCGCACACGCGGTGCGGGCACACAATAAGACAATCAAGAAATCAGGGTTGCGCCTAGGCAGCAGTCCCGTTCAATGCCGCGACGATCATCGCGATCCCCTTGCCGTGCCAGCGCTGAATTGCCCGTCCGTCCGCGCCGAGCAGCCCGCCAAGCCGTCGCCAGGAAAAAACATGCCTCCCATTGAGTGGGCTCACCAGCGCCCGCGCGCCCACGATGCGCCGAAGCACGTAGTTCTCCTGCGGAATGAGCCGGATCCAGCCCAGCGCCTCGTCCATGCGGCTGATCGCCTGCGCGCTCGGCACCGCCGGTCTGAGCCTCGCCCCGGACCATCCATAGGCCTCGATCGTTGCATGCACCACCGGCCAGGCACTGGCGCTGAAACCGGTGCGTGCCCCGCGTGAGGGAAGCGCGAGCAGCGTCGCTCCTGCCTCTTCGAGCCGCGATGCAACCAGCGCCGCATCGAACGTTCCGCACATTCCCGCCCCCACCTCAGCCCCCACCTCAGCCAAGATCGGGGCCAAGCGATTCCTCGATCGCATGGCAGAGATCGCAAACGAAACGGAATCGCGACGGGGCATCGAACATATTCCGGCATCGCAAGCATCTCCGGCGCGGCGTCACCATCTCGCTCCCGCCATCCCGCCGGCTGCGAAAGCGCACCCGCGTCGCCATCGCCCGCGCCGCCACGGCATTCACCGTGCGCCCAAGCGCGCTCGCAACTTCATGCTTGGTGCAGCCGCTCGCGGCCATTTGGCGCAAGCGCGCATCTTCCTCCCTGCTCCAAAGTGGAAAGCGTTGAATATCCATCAGGCCTCCGATGCCCCCCGGACGAGGGCGGGTCTATCTGGCCCAAACAATTGTGGCCGATTTGTCCATCATGTCAACTTTAGATTGACAATTTTCTCGTGGCCTTTTCCGACAATCTTGGCCAATATGGCCATATGCCTATCTCCGAATCGCCCCGCTCCCGTGTTGACGAAATCCGCCTGGCGCGCGGCTTCACCAACGCCGCGCTGGCGCGCCTCGCGGGGATGGAAAGCTCGACACTTCATAAGGTTGTCAGTGACAAGCGCAAACCGAGCCGGCGCGTCGCAGAACGCCTGGCCCCGGTGCTCGAAGTGCCCGTCAAGGAGCTTTATGCCAGGGTCGGGGACCCTATTCCTCCTCCAGCCGCTCTGGCCGTGGTGGACCGCTCCCATGCCGATCCGGACATGGCCCTATCCTCGCCGGACGTGCCGGTTTTCGGCTCGGCCCAGGCCGGCTCGGAAGGCTCCTTTCATCTCAACATGCTTGGCGGCCCGATTGACTGGGCGCGCCGCCCGCCCGGCCTTGTCGGTGTGGAAGGCGTCTTCGCAATCCGGGTCGAGGGCGATTCGATGGCGCCCTGGCGGCAGCCGGGCGAACTCGTTTTCATTCATCACAACCGGCCTGCTGTTCCCGGCTGCCACGTCATTGCCGAGATCTGGTCGCCCGAGCCCGGTCAACCGCCGCGCGCCTTCCTTAAGCGCCTGGTCCGCCGCACCGCCACGCGCGTCGAGCTTGAGCAATACAATCCGCCGGCCGTCATCGCCTTCGAGGCCGAGCGCGTCGGCCGTCTCCATCGCGTGATCGAGTGGCCCGAGGCCCTCGGCCTTTAGCTTGCCCGGAACG
>DASZQO010000084.1:0-10682 GCA_035549615.1 Acetobacteraceae bacterium | reverse complement strand
CCTGCTCAAGCCCGACGCCGATCATCGCGATGAAGCGCCAAAAATCGACCGCCGCGGCCGTGGCCTGGAAGGCCATGATCGTGCTCGCGATCGAGAACCAGACGAGAGAAATGGTGAAGATCGCCCGCCGCCCCAGAAGGTCGGCCACGAAGCCGCAGCCCAGGGTGCCCACGAACATTCCGGCAAAGCTGCAGAAGACGAAGAACCCGACTCCGCTGATCCCGAACAGCCCCACCGTGCTGTTGGCGAAAAGTCCGCTCTTTACCAGGCCCGGCGCGATATAGGCGGTCATGAAGAGACTATAGAGCTCGAACACGCCACCGAGGGAAATCAGGAACGCGAGCCACCAGAGGCTCCGCGTGAAGGGCAGCCGGTCGAGCCTGGCCGCGATCTCGGCGGCGTACCCCTCGGTTCTGCTTCCTCTCATACATTTCCTCCCTTCTTTCGTCTCTAAACTGTTAGAACGGGGTGGGTTCGTTCCTGCTCACCCACCCCCATTCCGGTGATTTGTTTTCTCACATGATTCGGACCCTCGGTGAGTGTGCCTTCGATCATCACGCTCACGGGTGGGGCCGGCCCGCCCCGCTCATCGCCCGATGCGGTGGATTGCTTCGGCAACCAGATCACCCATCTCGGCCGTTCCCACACGTTTCGCGCCAGGCTGCATGATATCGGCCGTGCGATAACCCTCGCCCAGCACCGACTGGACCGCCCGCTCCACGCGCTTCGCGTCCGCCTCGCGGTCGAAGGAATGGCGGAGCAGCATCGCCGCGGAGAGAATCGCAGCCAGCGGATTGGCCACACCTTTGCCGGCAATATCCGGCGCCGTGCCATGAACCGGTTCATAGAGCCCCTTGCGGTCAAGCCCGAGGGAGGCGGACGGCAGCATCCCGATCGATCCGGTCAGCATCGCTGCCGCATCGGAGAGAATATCCCCGAATACATTGCCCGCGACGATGACATCGAATTGCTTCGGATTGCGCACCAGCGCCATCGACGCGGCATCGATATAGAGATGGCTGAGGGCGACATCGGGATATTGCCGCCCGACCGCGACCATCACCTCGCGCCAGAGCTGCATGGTCTCAAGCACGTTCGCCTTGTCCACCGAGCAGAGTTTTTTTCGCCGGGCACGCGCGGTCCTGAAGGCCACATGGGCGATACGCTCCACTTCGGATTCAGAATAGCGCATCGTGTTGATGCCCACTCGTTCGCCTGAGGCTTCGCGGCTGATCCCGCGCGGCTCACCAAAATAGAGATCGCCGTTCAGTTCCCGCAGAATGACGAGATCGAGTCCCTCGACCACTTCGGGCTTGAGCGTCGAGGCGCCAACCAACTCGGGAAACATGAAGACCGGGCGGAAATTGGCGAAGAGACCAAGCGCCTTGCGCAGGCGAAGCAAGCCCGCGCCAGCGCCCTTGCTCGGCGGCCTATGCTCGTCCTCCGGCACGCCGGCACCGCCGAGCAGAATCGCATCCGATTTCCGGGCGAGATCGAGCGTCGCCTCGGGCAGCGGATCGCCGGCCGCCTCGTACCCCGCCCCGCCGATCGGCGCCTCCCGCATCTCATAGGGTTCGGCATTGCCCAGAACCGCCTTGAGCGCCTTCACACCCTCGGCCGTCACTTCCTTGCCGATCCCATCGCCCGGCAGAACCGCGATCTTCATCGCCACCGATTTGTCCTCGTGCTTGTGCTAGAAATTCTCGCGCCCGTAACGAAGCTCGAAAGATTCGATTTCGCCGATTTGCGAGAGCGTGAAGGCGAGCTCGTCGATCCCATTGAGCAGGCAATGCCGGGCAAAGGGATCGATCTCAAAGCGATGCACCGTGCCGTCGGGAAGCCGGACAGTCTCGGAAGCGAGATCGATTGCCACCGCCTCACCGGGCTTCTCCTGCAAAAGATGAAGCAGCCCACCCACCACCCCGGCCGGCAGCACGACGGGAAGAAGCCCGTTCTTGAGGCTGTTGTTACGGAAGATATCACCGAAGCTCGGCGCGATCACCGCCTGGAAGCCGTAATCCTGCAAGGCCCAGACGGCATTTTCACGCGAGGATCCGCAGCCGAAATTCTGCGCAGCCACCAGGATCCTGCCCTCGCGATAGGGGGCCTGATTGAGCACGAACAAGGGGTCCGGCATCCCGTCCGGCCGGAATCGAAGATCGTGAAACAGGTACTGGCCGAGCGTGCCGTCCCGCGGTTTCTGGAGATAGCGGGCGGGAATGATCTGGTCGGTGTCGATATTGGGCCGCTCGATTGGCACCGCGGTCGAGGTGAGCTCCGTGAAGCGTCGCACGTCCTACGCTCCCGCCATCACGCGGCGGACATCGACGAGATGCCCGCTCACCGCGGCTGCCGCGGCCATTCCCGGGCTCATCAAATGCGTCCGCGCGCCGCGGCCCTGGCGACCGACGAAGTTGCGGTTGGAGGTCGAGGCGCATCTCTGGCCAGGCGCCACGACCTCCCCATTGGTGCCAAGGCAGAGCGAGCACCCCGCCTCGCGCCAGGCAAATCCGGCCTCCCGGAAGACCCGGTCGAGACCCTCGGCCTCGGCCTGCTCCTTCACCACGCGCGAGCCCGGCACCACCCAGGCCTCCACACCCGGCCAGACTTTTCTGCCCTTCACGATCGAAGCCGCGCTCCGCAAATCTTCGATGCGGCCATTGGTGCAGGAACCGATGAACACACGGTCCACCGGGATCTCATCCATCTTCGTGCCTGGCACGAGGCCCATATAGGCCAGTGCCTGCGCCATACTCTGCCGCCGTTCGGCATCTTCTTCCCGATCCGGGTCCGGCACTCGTCCGTCGATCGGCACGGCATCCTGCGGGCTGGTGCCCCAGGTCACCATCGGCGCGATCGTGGTGCCGTCGATCGTGACCTCGCGGTCGAAAACCGCGCCTGGATCGGAAACAAGGCCGCGCCAGCGCTCGAGCGCGCGCTCCCAGTCCCGGCCCTGCGGCGCATAGGGCCGTCCTTGCAGATAGGCGAAAGTCACCTCATCCGGCGCAACCATGCCGGCACGCGCGCCAGCCTCGATCGACATGTTGCAGACCGTGAGACGCCCTTCCATCGTCAGCCCGGCAATGACCGGCCCGGCATATTCGATGACATGTCCCGTCGCCCCGGCGGTGCCGATGGTCGCGATGATCGCCAGGATCACATCCTTCGCCGTCACGGCAGGCGCAAGCGCTCCCTCCACCACGATCCGCATGACGCGCGACTTCGCCTGCCAAAGGGTTCGCGTCGCAAGCGCGTGCGCGACCTCGGTCATGCCGATGCCGAAGGCCAGCGCACCGAGCGCTCCATGCGTAGCGGTATGGCTGTCGCCGCAGACGATGACCATCCCCGGTTGGCTGATTCCCTGCTCGGGGCCGATGATATGTACGATCCCCTGGCGACGGTCGGTGAGCCCGAACAGCGTGATATTCGCGCCGGCCGCGTTCTCGGTGAGCGATTCGACCATGAATCGCTTCTCGGGATCGGCGATCGCGCGCACATCCCTGGTATCGGTCGGCACGTAATGGTCGGGCACGCCGAAAATATGCCCCGGCGCGCGCGGAGCAAGGCCACGCTCGCGCAGCGTATCAAAGGCCGGCGCGGAGCCATCATGGATGAGATGGCGATCGACATAGAGCAGCGTCTGGCCGTCGGCACGCTCGATGATCCGGTGGCGGGACCAAATCTTCTCGTACATCGTACGCGGCCCGGAACTCTGCTCCGTGCTCATCGCTCCTCCCATTTCTCCAGGCCGCAGCGCGCAGAGCGCATCCTGGCCCGCAGAAAAGTCCTACCGCGCCAGGCGATGGGGGCCGACTGTTCGTTTGGAAAAAGCCTTTCGTGACCCGCGAAGGGAAAATCCGGTCTATCCCTCGCTCAAATAGGCGACCAGCTTCGCCGCCGCTGGCGGCAAGGCCGCAAGGTCACGGACGCACAATTTCCATTCGCGCTCGGCCCAGGGCTCATCCAGGTGGAGCGATCGCACCGCGCCGCCGGCCTCATAGCCCTCGGCATTCTTCTGCGGCGCAAGCCCGACTCCAAGTCCCGCCTCGACCATGGCCGAGACGGTCTCGAACCCGTTCACCCGCAGCCGCAGCTTGAGCGGATGCCCGAGCGCCGCCGCCGCGCTCTGCACGAGCGCATCGAGCGCGCTGCCCTTCTTGGGCCCGACGAGGTCATAGGCGAGCAGATCGGCAAAACGGACCGACTTCCGCCGGGCGAGCGGATGGCCAACGGGGACAAGCGCAATCAGCCGGTCGCTGCGGTAGGGAAGGACCTGCAATCCGGGCGCCGGCACATTGCTGCCGAAAATTCCGATATCGGCGGCATTGCCGGCAACTGCGGCAATGATCTCCCGGCTCGTATCCTCCTCGAGATCGATCTGCACACCCGGATAGCTCGCCAGGAAGCAGCCGAGATCATGTGCGAGGTGCTGAACGATGCTGGAGACGCCGGAGCGGATCCGCACCTGCCCGCGCAACCCCTTTCCGTGCTCGGCAATCTCGTTCTCCATCTCAGCGAGATCGCGCAGGACGAGCCGCGCGTGGCGGAGCAGCACCTCCGCCGCCGGCGTGAGCCTGAGCCCGCGGGCCTGGCGATAGAAGAGCTGTATCCTGAGCGCCTGCTCGAGATCGGAAATGCGCTTGCTGACGGCCGAGGCAACCGTGTGCGCCCGCTCGGCGGCGCGGGAAATGCTCTGCTCCTCGCAAACGGCGACGAAGAGTTCAAGCGTCACCAGATCGAAGCGCATCGCAAACGCCGCCACCCCCGCTCCCGGATCAGCACTTGCGGCAGCACCGCTCAGCCAAGCGCATAGGCGACCTCCGGCGTATAGACCGGCTGCTCGTTGCCTGGCCAGGAGCTGAAAAGCGTGAAATGCCCGACCTCTACCGGGTCGGTGCGAAAGAGGTTATGGGCCTGCACATAGCTGGCAAGCCGCGCCTCAGCCACGCCGTCGAGCCGCGCCAGCGTCACGTGCGGCGTGAAGCGCCTTCGCTCCGGCTCCAGCCCGACCCGCTGCAACGCCGTCTCGATCTTCGCGCGCAGCCGGTCCAGCGCCTCGTTCCGCTCGACCCCGAGCCAGAGCGCCGTGCTCCGGCCGGCCTTGTCGAACGTGCCCACGCCGGAAAAGGCGAGCAGGAAGCTCCGGCAGCGCAGCGCCATCAGCGCGGCGTCGATTTCCTCGGCCCGATGCGATGGCTGCTCGCCAATGAAGCGCAGCGTCAGATGATAATTCTCGGGCTTCACCCAGCGTGCACCCGGAATGCCACCCGCGAGCAGAGCCATCTGCTGCTTGACATGCATGGGCAGCTCAAGCGCCACAAACAGCCTCATCCCTTCGGCACCTCCGCGAGCAACCGCAGCACATACGGCATGATCCCCGCCACGATGATGCGCACGCCTGCCGCATTCGGATGGATTCCGTCCGGCTGGTTCAATGCCGGATTGCCAGCCACGCCGGCCAGAAAGAAGGGGTAATAGACGATCCCCGGCCGCGCCCCCAGCCGATCGAACACGGCGCGAAATGCCGCCCCATACTGCGGGCCGAGGTTGGGTGGCGCATACATCCCCGCGAACAGCACCGGAATGTGCCGCGCCGCGAGGCCGTCGAGAATGGCGCTCAGATTTTTCTCTGTCTCGGCAGGCGCGATCCCGCGCAGCCCGTCATTCCCGCCCAGCTCGACAATCGCCGCCTGCGGATCTCCCCCGAGCACCCAGGAGAGCCGCGCCACACCTCCTGCTGTCGTGTCGCCAGACACCGCGCCATCCTGGACCTGCACCGGATGTCCCGCCGCTGCGCATGCAGAAGCGAGCCGTGCCTCGAATCCGTCCGCGATCGGCACGCCATACCCTGCCGAGAGCGAGTCCCCGAGCACCAGCAGCTTCACCGGAGCCACCGCCGCCCTCGCCGGCACCAGCGCCAGCATCACCGCGATCAGCATCTCGCCGAGCCAGACGGCAACCCCATATCGTGCGGGCATGGACACCGCTTCCCCGCTCCTCGCCGTCAAGCCGCTGATCGCGGTGCAAAACCTGCATCTGACCCTGCCCGGACCGGCAGGGCCGGTCAACATCCTCGCCGATCTCTCCTTTAGCGTGGGTTCCGGAGAAGCGATCGCCATCATCGGCCCCTCGGGCTCCGGCAAGACAAGCCTCCTCATGGTGCTCGCCGGGCTCGAGCGAGCGACCGCCGGCAGCATCCATATCGCCGGCCAGGACCTCTCCACCCTCGATGAAGACCAGCTCGCACGCTTCCGCCGCACCCATGTCGGCATCGTCTTTCAGGCCTTCCACCTGATCCCCGGTATGACGGCGCTGGAGAACGTGATGGTCCCGCTCGAGCTTGCCGGCCGCCGGGACGCCGAATCCACCGCCCGCGCAGCCCTGGCTGCGGTCGGCCTCTCGCATCGCCTCAACCAGCTTCCCGCGACCCTCTCCGGCGGCGAACAGCAACGCACAGCCCTTGCCCGGGCCATTGCCCCCCGCCCTACCCTCATCCTCGCCGATGAACCCACCGGCAATCTCGACCGCAACGCCGGCTCGACCGTCATCGACCTGCTCTTCAGCCTGCATCGGGAAACCAGCAGCACGCTCCTCCTCATCACCCACGACCCCTCACTGGCCACACGCTGCAATCGCACTCTCACCCTCGAAGACGGCCACCTCGCCCACCCCGCGCCGGCATGACCGACACCACTGAAGAAGACCGGGGGACACCGTCTCCTTGGACTTTCTTCCTCGCCGTGCGGCTGGCGCGGCGGGGATTGCGAACGGGGGCGCGGGGGCTGTGGGTGGCGCTGGCCTGTCTTGCCCTGGGGGTGGCGGCAATTGCCGGGATCAGCAGCCTGCGCGCCAGCCTGGCGCAGGGTCTGGTGCAATCCGGGCGGCAAGTGTTGGGCGGGGATCTCGAAGTCAGCACCGGCGAGCTGCCGATCCCGGCTTCATTGAAGGAATGGTTTACGAAGAGGGGCGCGCAGGTTTCCGAGGTCGTCTTGATGCATGCCATGCTGATCGCGCCCTCGGGACAGCGGGAGCTGATTTCGCTCAAGGCAGTGGACTCGCATTGGCCGCTGGTCGGGGCGGCGCATTTCACGCCCGCCTTGAGGGTTCGGCAGACTTTGGAAGGGAATGGACTGGCGGCCGCGCCATTGGTGCTGGCCCAGCTCGGTCTGCATGTGGGTGAGAGAGTGACCTTGGGCCGGGTGCCGTTCGTGCTCCGGGCCGCCTTGGTCTCGGCACCGGATCAGGTGGCAACACCCGCGTTGCTGGGTCCGCCAGTTCTGATCGGGCTTGGAGCGTTGCCGCGGACCAGGCTCGTCGTACCGGGCTCGCTCGTCCGTTATGCGCTGCGGGTGGCTTTGCCCGCGGGCGCCAATGAAGCGGCCACGCGGGCTGCGCTCGCGCAGGATTTTCCGGACGCCGGGTGGGAAATTCGTGACACCTCGCAGGCGGCGCCCGGATTGCAGCGATTCCTCGATCGCGCGGGGCTTTTCATGACTCTGGTGGCGCTCACCGCGCTGCTCGTGGGCGGCATCGGGGTGGTTGGCGGGATCGGCGCGTGGGCGGAAGCGCGGCTTCCGACCATCGCGGTCCTGCGGGCGCTTGGCGCCTCTTCGCGGCTGATGGCGCTCGTCCTGGGCCTCCAGGTGCTGGCGCTATCGGCGATCGGGATTGTCGTGGGTGTTGGGGCGGGGGCGGCGCTTGCTGCGGGGATTGTCTTTTTCTTCGGTGCCGATCTGCCAGTGCCGTCGCGGCCCGGCCTCTATCCAGGACCGCTCGCGCTGGCCACCTGTTTCGGGTTCGCTACGGCTTTGCTCTGCATGATCTGGCCGATCGTCCGGGCAGCCCGGGTCCCCGGTGCGGCGCTCTTCCGCGTCCCGCTCGTCCCGACGCGAAGGCGGCTTTCGCCCGGCCCGATGATCGTGCCCATGCTCGTGAGCGTGGCGCTGGTGGGCATCCTGCTGGCGCTGGCGGTGGCCGGCACGGGCTCGGAGCGTTTTGTCCTGCTCTTTGCCGCCGCCGCTTCGGTGTCGCTGGTGGCCATGGCTCTGGCGGGGCACGGGCTGATGCGGCTGGCGGCCGGCCTCGCGCCCAAGGCACGTACGCGCTGGCTGCGTCTCGGTCTGGCCGATCTCCATCGGCCGGGAGCGGCCACCGTGCTGATGGTGGTCTCGGTCGGCCTCGGGCTCGCGACGCTGGGCGCGATCGCGCTGATCGAGGGGAATCTCAATGCCGAGCTTCGCGATGAGATGCCGGCGCGGGGGCCCAGCTTCTATTTCATCGATATTCAGAACGATGAGATCGGCCGTTTCGCCGCCCTGATGCGGCGCCTGCCCGGCGTTGAAGCCTATTCGCAAGTGCCGATGCTACGGGCCCGCGTGGCCGCGATCGACGGCGTGCCGGTCGCCCGGGTGCGGGCAAGCCACGAGACACGCTGGGCGCTGAATCAGGACCTTGGCCTGACCTATGCGGCAAGGCCGCCGCCCGGAAACCAGATCACGCAAGGGCGCTGGTGGCCGGCGGACTATCAGGGTCCGCCGCTTCTCTCGCTCGATGCCAGGCTCGCGTCCGGGTGGGGCGTGCGCGTCGGCGGAAATCTCACCCTCAATGTGCTCGGGCGGCCGCTCACCTTCCGCATCGCGAGCTTGCGGGACATCCCCTGGCAGCGGCTTGGCCTCAATTTCTTCCTGGTGGCAAGCCCTGGCCTTCTTTCCGGCGCGCCGCACACGCATATCGCGACAGTCCGTGCCGCGCCCCCCGAACAGGCCGCGATCCTGAGAGCGGTGACGGACACGTTCCCTAATGTCAGCGCGATCGCGGTGGCCGACGTGATTGCGGCGGTCGCGAAGATTTTCAGCCAGCTCGCGGCCGCCCTCGCCGCGCTTGCCGGCATGGCCTTGATGGCCGGCATGCTCGTGCTCGCCGGCGCCGTGGCGGCGGAAGGAAGACGGCGCATCCGCCAGGCGGTCATCCTTAAAACGCTCGGTGCCACGAGGGCCCAGATCCGGGCGGCCTGGCTGGTCGGCTTCGGAGCCCAAGGCATGGTTGCCGGGGTGATCGCCGCCCTGGTCGCAACCGGGGCGAGCTTCGGGGTCGTCCGCTATCTCATGGGCGGGCGATGGGTATTTCTGCCGGTCCCGCTCGCCGCAATGGTGGGAGGGGCGATCCTCCTGCTTCTGATCGCGGGCTATGCCGGGACGGGCGCTGCGCTGCGGGCCAAGGCCGCACCATGGCTGCGCAATGAATAGACGGAGAAGATATCAGGATATGGCGCCGTCTCCTGCCCCTTTTCCTGTCGCGCTGCGCACGGCTATGCTAGGTATGTTGTATGCCGGGATGCCGGGATCTGGCAGCCCGCTTGAATGGCCTGCAGCCGTTACCAGATTCCGGCCGCAGGCAATCAGCCTGGGAGAGGAACCAGAAATCATGGCCTTGAGTCCCGACTATCGGTCGTATTCCGGCGTATCCGGCTCGGCCGCGACACAGGCCGTCGTTGATGCCGGTCTGCGCGCGTACATGCTCCGGGTCTATAACTGGATGGCCTCGGGGCTGCTGCTGACGGGCATTGTCGCCTACGTCATCGTCAACACGAGCCTGTTCGGCCTTTTCTATCATCAGGTCGTCACCCCCGCGGGCACTGCGATCCAGCCGACCGGGCTCGCGGTGATCAGCATCTTCGCGCCGCTCGTCTTCGTCATGGTGATGAGCTTCGGGGTGAACAGGCTCTCGCGCACCACCGCGCAGACGCTCTATTGGCTCTTCTGCGCCGCCATGGGCGCAAGCCTCACCAACATCTTCCTGATCTACACCGCCGATTCGATCGTCCGCGTGTTCTTCATCACCGCTGCGACCTTCGGCGCGGTCAGCCTCTACGGCTACACCACCCGCTCCGATCTCTCGCGCATGGGCAGCTTCCTGTTCATGGGCCTGATCGGCATCATCATTGCTGCGCTCGTGAACATGTTCATGCAGAGCACGGCATTGCAGTTCGCGATCAGCATCATCGGCGTGATCGTCTTCACCGGGCTCACTGCCTACGACACACAGCGCATCAAGGCGGACTACCTGCAGTTCGCCTATTCCTATGGCCCGGAGCAGGCGGCCAAGCGCAGCGTCTACGACGCGCTCAGCCTCTATCTCAACTTCATCAACCTCTTCATGCTGCTGCTGCAGCTTCTCGGCAACCGCAACTCGCGCTGATCGCGCAAGCGGAATAGAAAACGGCCCGGACGGGCTTCCTGTCCGGGCCGTTTTTATGCCCTGCGCGGCGGGGTCAGGGCGTGATGATTGGTCATCACGCGTTCGCCTTGTTTTCTCGACCCCTCTTCTGGCTTCCCTCTTGGCTTCGGCGGGTCGCTTCGCGTCCACCAAAGCCACACGGGTCGCGTGGATCAGTGGGCCGTCGTCGTGCGAAGGAAGATGGCGAGCTTCTCCGCCGCCGTCGCCTTGTCGGTCTGGTCGAGAGCGGCGAGCTCGGCGGCCAGGCGATCCATCGCCGCCTCATAGATCTGGCGTTCTGAAAAGCTCTGATCCGGCTGGCCGGCATTGCGGTGCAGGTCCCGCACCACTTCGGCGATCGCCAGAGGATCCCCGGAATTGATCTTGGCCTCGTATTCCTGCGCGCGGCGGGACCACATGGTGCGCTTGATGCGCGCTCGGCCCTTGAGCGTCGCGAGCGCCGCCTC
>DASZQO010000083.1:0-6571 GCA_035549615.1 Acetobacteraceae bacterium | reverse complement strand
CGGGCGGCGGCGGCTCACCAACCTCCAGCGGGCGGCCCTCGGCGTGCCATTTCGGCAAGCCCCCATCAAGCACGGCCGCCTGGTCATGGCCAAACACCCCCATCATCCACCAACCGCGCGCGGCTGAGGAAAGCCCCTTCTGGTCGTAGAAGACGATCCGGCTTTCATTGCTCACGCCAAGTTGGCCGATGAGCCGGGAAAAACGGCCCGGCGTGGGCAGCATATGGGGGAGGTCGGTCTCGTCATCGGCGATCGCGTTGATATCGAAGAAACGGGCGCCGGGGATATGGGCGCGGAGAAACTCCTCGCGTCCGATGCGGTTCTCGTTCGGCAGATACATCGTCGCATCGAAGATGATGAGATCACGGCTGGCCTCGGGATTCTCCATCGCGTTGGCGAGCCACTCGGTGCTGACGAGCGGTTGCATTCTCTCTCCCCTCACGCTTCCAGTGCCACCACGACACGCCGATTCTGGCGCCCCTTGTTCTCGATCTTCTGGATCGCCACACGGCCGATCTCGGCGGTGGAGGAAACATGGGTCCCGCCGCAGGGTTGCAGGTCGATCGGCGGCGCGCCGGCGCCGATCCGCACCAGGCGTAGCCGCCCGCTGCCTCGCGGGGGCTGGACGGAAAGCGTGCGGACGAGTTCGGGCGAGGAATCGAGGACCGATTCCTCGACCCATTCGAAGCTGACGGGATGGGCCGCGGCGATCAGCGCGTTGAGCCCTTCCTCGAGCGCCGCGCGGTCCGGCGACTCGCGAAGATCGAAATCGAGCCGCGAGCGCTCCTCGCCCACCGACCCGCCGGTCACGCCGGCGCCGGGCAGCAGGCTGCAAAGAAGATGGAGCGTGGTGTGCATGCGCATCAGCCGATAGCGCCGCGGCCAGTCGATCTCCGCCTCGACCGCGGCCCCGGCTGGCGGCAAGGCTGCTCCCGGGGCGGGGAGGTGAAGGATCTCCGCGCCTTCGCCCTTCACCGCCTCGGTGATCGCGATCTCACCCCCGTCCCAGCGCAGGGTGCCACGATCGCCCGGCTGGCCGCCCGAGCGGGCGTAGAAGACCGTGCGGTCGAGCACGATGCCGCCATCGCCTGCGGCGAGCACGGCGGCCCGGGCACGGGTGGCACGCGGGTCTTCCAGAAAGAGCCGTTCGGTCATCACGCTCTAATCCCCGGGGGTAAGCGTGCGCACGGAGCCGTCCGCCGCGCCGACGATCGCGCGTTCCACGCCACTTGTGAAAAGCCCGTTCTCGACGACGCCGACGATCGCATCGAAAGCGCGCTCCAGCGCTGCGGCATCTTCAATCGGCCCGCGGCACTGCACATCGTAAATCAGGTTGCCATTGTCGGTGACATAGGGCTTGCCGTCCGGCCCCGTGCGCAGGATGGCTTGGCCGGCGAGCCGCTCAAGCCGCCGCGCGGTTGCCGCATGGGCGAATTTTACCACCTCGACCGGGATCGACATGTGGGTTCCAAGCCGAGCCACCACCTTGCTTTCATCGACGACGACAAGAAAACGCCGCGCCGACGTGGCGACGATCTTCTCCCTGAGCAGCGCGCCGCCATGGCCCTTGATGAGATGGAGGCTGCCGCACGCGACCTCATCGGCGCCGTCGATCGCGAGATCAAGCTCGGGCACCGTGGCGAGCTCGGTGAGCGGGATGCCGAGGGCGTTCGCCCGATCGGCAGTTCGTTCCGATGTCGGAACTCCGTGAATCCGCAGCCCCTCCGCCCGGATGCGGCGGGCCAGCGCGTCCAGCACGAAGGCCACCGTGCTGCCGGTGCCAAGGCCGAGGGCCATCCCATCCCGCACGAAGCCGACCGCGGCCTCGGCGGCCGCCCTCTTGCCGATATCGGCGCTGCGTGTTTCGCTCAATCCCTTCTCCTCGGGGCGAAGGCGCCCGCGGCGTTCTTGTCCTTGGCGCCCCTGCCTTCGGCTGCTCTTACCATTGGCCGGCGCCGTCGTGCATACCGGGCCCCATAACGCCGAGAACAAGCCATTGGGATCAAGCCATTGGGATCAAGAACCAGAATCAAAGGCCCGCAGCCAGGAGCTTCGCCGCGACGGCAGATGGCAAGGAGACACATCCCGATGAACGAGAGGCAGGATCAGCCGGCCGGCGATAAGCCCCTGACGCTCGCGATCGATATTGGCGGCAGCCATCTCAAGGCCGGGATCGTCGATGAATCGGGCGCGCTGGTCGCCACCCCAGCGGGCCTGCGCAATCGGGTCGAGACGCCCAAGGGCGCCCCACCGGCGAATATCGTCACGGCGCTCATCGCGCTCGCCAAGCCGCTCGGCCATTTCGACCGGATCTCGATCGGTTTCCCCGGGGTGGTACGCGGCGGAACCGTGCTCACCGCGCCCAACCTCGGCAATGAAGGCTGGCATGGTTTTCCGCTTGCCACGGCGATCGGGGAGGCGCTCGGCAAGCCCGTGCGAATGCTCAATGATGCGAGTGTGCAGGGGCTCGGGGCGATCAACGGCCAGGGGATCGAGCTCGTGCTCACGCTCGGCACAGGCATGGGATTCGCCCTGTTCGATGATGGCAGGCTCGCTCCGCATCTCGAGATGAGCCAGCATCCGGCGCACAAGAAAATGACCTATGACGAATATATCGGCGACGCGGCGCGGCGCGAAATCGGCTTCAAGCGCTGGAACAAGCGCGTTCATCGCGTCATCGCGGTGATGAAGACGGTCGTCGGCTATGATCGCCTCTATCTCGGCGGGGGCAACGCGCAGCATCTTGCGCCTCCCTTGCCCCAGGATATCCGCATCGTTTCCAATGCGGCTGGCGTGACCGGCGGCGTGCGGTTGTGGGAAAAGCGGCTTGATGCCATGTTCGGGGAACCGGCCCCCGCGTTCATGTGCGCTTCGCCGATCTGGCGGGATGGGGGGTGAAGAAGGTTCGGCGGGCGGGGTGATTCCGCGCCGTTGTAACGGGTGATCTTACGGTTTCCCCGTTGGCTGGCGCGCATGCGCCGGCTCGCCGCAAGCCAGGGAGGGGATTTTGAGGGGCGATCCGGACGAGCTTGCGATCAACACGATCCGCATGCTGGCGGTCGATGCGGTCCAGAAAGCGAAGTCCGGCCATCCGGGCACCCCGCTGGATGCCGCGCCCACCGCCTATACGCTGTGGCAACGTTTCCTGCGTTACGATCCGGCTGATCCGGGCTGGCTGGACCGCGACCGCTTCGTCCTTTCGGTCGGCCATGCCTCGATGCTGCTCTATGCATTGATCCATCTGAGCGGGATCAGGACGCCGGAGGGCAAGCCGGCCGTCACGCTCACCGATATCGAGACGTTCCGCCAGGCGGGCAGCCACTGCCCCGGGCATCCCGAGCATGGCATGACCGTGGGGGTCGAGACGACGACCGGCCCGCTCGGCCAAGGTGCTGCGACGAGCGTGGGCATGGCGCTGGCCGGCCGCTGGCTCGCCGCGACCTACAACCGGCCAGATTTCCCGATCTTCGGCTATCGCGTCTATGCGCTCTGCGGCGATGGCGACATGATGGAGGGCGTGACCAGCGAGGCTGCTTCCATCGCCGGGCACCAGCGTCTTTCCAATCTCTGCTGGATCTATGACAGCAACCGCGTGACGATCGAGGGCCATACCGACCTTGCCTTCTCCGAGGATGTCGCGGCCCGTTTCCTCGCCTATGGCTGGAACGTCACGCGGGTGAGCGATGCCAACGATCTCGATCAGATCGCCCGCGCCCTGCGCGGCGCTGCCGCGGTTGCCGATCGGCCGACGCTGATCATCGTACATAGTCACATTGGCTATGGTGCGCCGCACAAACAGGATAGCCCGGAAGCGCACGGCGAGCCGCTCGGCGAAGAGGAAGTGCGGCTTACCAAGGAATTTTTCGGCTTCGATCCGGATGCCTCCTTCGTCGTGCCCACGGGCGTGCCCGAACATTTCGCCGCCGGCATCGGCGCGCGCGGTGCCGCGCTGCGGAGCGAATGGGAGGGGATGTTCGCCCGCTATCGCGTGGCCTATCCCACGCTCGCCGATCAGCTCGACCGCATCCGCACGCGCACACTGCCGGAGGGGTGGGAGTCCGCGCTGCCTCATTTCGCGCCCGATCCCAAGGGGATGGCCACACGCGATGCCTCGGGCAAGGTGCTCAATGCGATCGCACCGCGTATCCCCTGGCTGCTCGGCGGTGCGGCCGATCTCTCGCCAAGCACCAAGACACGGCTTCTCTTCGACAGCGCCGGCGATATGCAGTCGGGCGATCTGCAGGCTGGCGGCGCGCGCGGCGATCCTTCCGGGCGCAACATGCATTTCGGCATCCGCGAGCACGCGATGTGCGCGATCGTCAACGGCATGGTGCTGAGCGGCCTGCGCGCCTTCGGTTCGGGCTTCCTGATCTTCACCGACTATGCGCGCGGCTCGATCCGGCTTTCCTCGCTGATGAATCTGCCAGTGCTGCATATCTGGACCCATGATTCGATCAGTGTCGGTGAGGATGGGCCGACCCACGAGCCGATCGAGCAGCTCGTCTCGCTGCGCGCGATCCCGGGCATGGTCGTCATCCGGCCGGCGGATGCGAACGAGATGGCCGAGGCCTATCGCACCGTCCTCGGCTTCAAGGATCGGCCGGCGGCGATCATCTGCTCACGCCAGGCTTTGCCGATTCTCGATCGTGCGGAGTGTGCCGCGGCGAGCGGGCTCGCCCGCGGCGCTTACGTGCTCATTGACGGCCCCGGCGAGCCAAATGTGATCCTGATTGCGACCGGCAGCGAGGTTTCGCTCTGTCTCGCCGCGCGCAAACTGCTTGCGGACGAGAAGATCGTCGCGCGCGTCGTTTCCATGCCTTCCTGGGAGCTTTTCGAAGCGCAGGATCAGACCTATCGCGACAGCGTGCTGCCACCGCATCTGACGGCCCGGGTGACGGTGGAGGAAAGCGCCACCATCGGGTGGGACCGCTATGCCGGGCCTGCCGGGATCACACTCGGCATGCACACATTCGGCCTTTCGGCGCCGATCAACGTGGTGGCCGAACATTTCGGCTTCACGCCTGAGCGGGTGGCGGAGGCCGCGAAGGCCGCGATCGCGCGTCGCGGATAAATGTTCGCCAGCGCGGTGAGGGTGAGGACGAAGGAGGGGGGACAATGCAACTCGGCATGATCGGGCTCGGCCGAATGGGCGCCAACATGGTCGAACGCCTGATCGGCGGTGGCCATGCGCTCGTCGTGCATGACGCGAACGAGTCCGCTGTGAAAACCCTGGCCGCGAAGGGCGCGAAGGGCAGCACCGACCTTGCCGCCTTTGTCCGCCTTCTCGATCCGCCACGGGCGGTGTGGCTGATGGTGCCAGCCGGCGCGGTGGAATCGGTGCTGGATGAGCTCACGCCGCTGCTGGCCAAGGGCGATATCATCATCGATGGCGGCAATTCTTTTTACCATGACGATATTCGCCGCGCGAAGGCGGCGCAGGCGAAGGGCCTGCATTATGTCGATGTCGGAGTGAGCGGCGGTGTGTGGGGACGTGAGCGCGGCTACTGCCTGATGATCGGCGGCGAGCCGGAGATCGTCGGCAGGCTCGATCCCCTCTTCAAGACGCTGGCGCCCGGGGTCGCGGCGGCGGCGCGTACGCCGGGCGCATCCGGCGAGCCCAGCACGGCGGAGCAAGGCTATCTTCATTGCGGCCTGAACGGCGCCGGCCATTTCGTCAAGATGGTGCATAACGGCATCGAATATGGCGTGATGGCGGCATATGCCGAGGGGCTCAACGTGCTTCACCACGCCGATATCGGCACCCGGCAGGATGAGACGGATGCCGAAACCACGCCGCTGCGGGATCCCGATCTCTACAAATACAAGATCGATATCCCGGCGGTTGCGGAACTCTGGCGGCGCGGCAGCGTGATCGGCTCCTGGCTGCTTGATCTCACGGCGACGGCTTTGCGCAATAGCCCCGATCTCGCCTCCTTCAGCGGCCGTGTCTCCGATTCCGGGGAGGGACGGTGGACGCTTCAGGCGGCGATCGATGAAGGCGTGCCGGCCCCGGTCATCAGCGCGGCCCTCTATGCGCGGTTCAGCTCGCGCGGCGAGGATGCGTTTGCCGACAAGCTGCTCTCGGCCATGCGCTTCGAGTTCGGCGGCCATCTCGAGAAGCCCTGGGGGCAGCGCCATGATTGAGGCGCCGCACGACGCTCCTTCGGATGCGGTCGTCTTCTTCGGCGCCACCGGCGATCTCGCGCGCAAGCAGATTTTCCCCGCCCTCTATAGGCTGGTGGCCGAGCAGGATCTCTCGGTGCCGATCATCGGGGTCGCGAAGCAGGGCTGGACGGTCGAGCAATTGCGGGGGCGGGCGGAGGAAAGCCTCAAGGAGCATGGCATCAAGCCGGATGGCGACGCGGCCCGCCGCCTGATGCAGCTCCTGCGCTATGTCGATGGCGACTATACAGACCCCGGGACTTTCACCGCGCTCCGCCACACGCTCGATCCTGCGCGGCGGCCGCTTCATTATCTCGCCGTTCCGCCAAGCCTTTTTGCAACCGTCGCCGGGGGGCTCGCCAAATCGCATTGCGCGGATGGTGCGCGGCTGGTGGTCGAGAAGCCGTTC
>DASZQO010000082.1:0-2299 GCA_035549615.1 Acetobacteraceae bacterium | reverse complement strand
GCATGCCGGGATCGCGGGACAGATCGCGGATCACCCGCCCGAGCGCGTTCACCTCGAGTCGCATCACGCCCGGCTGGCCAGTGAGCGGCTGGTTGCGTTCCAGTTCCACCCCGCTCTTGCCAACCCGCATGCCCGGCAGGCTCAGCACCGGCGCATCGGCGAGCTGGCTGCGCGCCGGGGGCCCGACATAGCCGACGAGATGAGCGAAGTCCGGCCCGAACGGGTAGAAACGGGTCGTTCCGACATCGACGACGATGCCCGGCAGCTCCGGCGCGTTCACCGCAAGCCGGGCCATCTCGTCCCAGCTCAGATAATCGCGCAAAAGAACCGGGATGAAAGGCTGATGGAGCTGGATTGCCTGCATGATCCGCTCCTGCTCGGCCGGATCGAGCGGGATCAGCCGGGTGAAGGCGGCAAGGCTGGCCTTTGCGTCCGCTGTTTCCTCGACCATCAGGAGCGCTCGCCAATGCGGCTTGTTGCCGGCGAGCAGCGTTCCGTTGCGGTCATGGATCTCGCCGCGCGGGGGCGCCACCAGCCGGGCGCTCACCCGGTTCTCCGCGGCGAGCGTCGCATAGCGCGCGCCTTCGATCACCTGCATCCGGTAGAGACGCAGCCCAAGCAGACCGAACAGGCCAGCCTGGCCGAGCGCGGCTGCAAGCGCCCGGCGGGTAAACACGCTGAGCCTCTTCTTCTCCCGCCGCATGCTCAGGCGCGCTCCCAGGCGGCGATGCCGCGATGCGCCCGGGTGAGCAGTGCGGCGAGCGGTGGGTAGAGCCCGGCGGTCAGCACGAACTCGAAAATGGCTGGCGCAAGCGGCAGCGGCCGCAGCAGCAACAGCGAGTCGCAGGCCCATTCGAGGAAAGCGGCGCCAGCGGCAACGGCCACGAACACCAGCCAGACGAGCAGGAAGGGCTGGCTCGCGAGCCGCCGCCGCCAGCCGACCGCGATTCCGTGCGTGAGCAGCAGGATCAGCACCCGCACGCCGAGAGGCGCGAAGCCGAGCAGATCCGCGAGCACCCCGAGCGCGAAGACCACGGCCGGCGGCATCGCGGCCGGGCGGAACAGGGACCAGAAAAAGACCGAGGCAAGCGCGAAGCCGGGCAGGAGCTCCGCCTGGCCCGGCAGGCCGAGAGGCGCGGCGGCAAGCAGCATGCCGGCCGCCGTGCCGAGCGTAGGGAAGCTCTGCCGGCCAAGCGCATCCATCTGCCGCCAGAGGCTCGGCCGAGGCCGGATGCCGGGCGTGCGGTCAACTTCCATGGCCGCGCCCCTCTGTCTCTCTGCTTTCCGGCGGGATGATGCCGTGCAGCCCGTAATCGAAGAGGCGCAGCATGCCGAACTGGCCGAGCTCGGCGGCGGGCACCACTTCGGGCACGCCGCCCCGAACATAATGGACGGTGCCGACCGGCAGGCCGGGTGGAAAGGCGCCGGCGACGCCGCTCGTCACCACCTGTTCGCCCTCCGCGGGCGTCGTGCCCGGCGGCCAGTAGAGCAGCTCGGGGTCCGGGCCATTGGTGCCAGCAACGATGGCGCGGGCATCGCTGGTGACGAGCCTGACCGGAATGCGGCTGTTGAGATCGGTGATGAGCAGCACGCGCGCGCTCTCGGCACCGACCTCGGTCACCCGCCCAACGAGCCCGTGCGCATCAAGCGCAACCTCGCCCACGTGCATCGTCACGCCGGGAGCGAGTGCGACGAGCACCGCGCGATCATAGAGGCCGCCGGCATCAGCGACCGCGCGCGCGGTGACGAAGGGCACGGCCGGGTCCGGGATCCAATGCAGCTCGGACTTGAGGCGCGCATTCTCGGCCTCCAGCGCCAGCGCCACGCTCTGCCAGCGCCGAAGCTCGGCATTCTCCGCCCGGAGCTCTGCGTTCTCGGAAGCAAGATCCCAAAGATATTGCAGCCGGCCGAAGGCCTCCGTCATCTGCGCATAGGGCCGCGAGAGTCCGGAATAGATCGGTGTCAGTGCATCGGCGAGCGCCATGCGGGCGTGATCTGCGAGCCCGCTATCGATCCGCCCGGCCAGCATCAATCCGATCGCCGCCGCCATGAGGAATGGGAGGCTGAGCTTCTCGAGCGCCTCTCGCATGGGGATGGAAAGCCGGATCACGTCCCGTTCTCTCCTCCACTGGGGCCTGTTGACCGTTACCGCATGGCCGCGACGGGGCTCCCCGCCAATATGTTGGTGGGGGCCCCGATGCGGCCCGATTTGGCCGCTCCGGCAGGGAAGGCGCGACGGCCGATGGGGAACATCGATCGAGCGCCTCGACGAACCGGGCGGCCAAATCCGCGGCCTTCC
>DASZQO010000081.1:0-5886 GCA_035549615.1 Acetobacteraceae bacterium | reverse complement strand
GAGCACCCGCCCGCCATGCCGCGCCCAGCCCGGCAGATGCACCATCAGCGGCAGGCGCGTGGCGCGCGCGGCGCGCGCGGCCCCACGCAGGGATTTCCGTTCGGCCGGCGTGAAATCGGCGGAGACGCCGATCTCCCCGATCAGGCCGATGCGCACGCCGGTGCCGTTCACCCCTTCGCTCGCATCCCGCGCGATCTCGGCGGCGATGTCGTCCTCACTCATCGTGGCGAGCGAAGGCGGATGAGAGGCTTCGAGGTAGTAACCGCCACCCATGATGATGTTGAGACCGGTGGCACGGGCGATCCGCGCCAGCGCCTTGGGGTTGCGGCCAATGCCGCGGCAGGTCGGATCGACCACGGTGCGGCAGCCCTCATCCGCCGCCAGCGCAAGCTCGGCGGCGGCCAGACGCTCATCATCGAGCGCGAGATTGTCGAGATTGACGAAGGGATCCATGCGCAGCTCGCCGAGGATTCCTGGATTGACGGGCTCGCAGGCGAACCGGTGGCGCGCCTTCTCCCTGGGCGGATTCCACCAGCAGCGGCAATCGTTCAGCACGTGCTCATGCATCAGGGTCACGCCGAGCGCATCGGTGGGAACCGGCCCGAGCACGGTGATCGCCTGGCCCGCCGTCATTGCCGCCGGCCCGGACCCGCAAGGCGGGCGAAGACGCGGGCGTTGAGCCAGACCGCACCGAGAATGATCGCGCCCGTCGCGATCTCCGTGAAGAAGGGCGAGACATGCATGAGGATGAGTCCATTGCCGATCATGGCGATGGTGAGCGTGCCGAGCACCGTGCCGACGATCGTGCCGGTGCCGCCGAAAAGCGAGGTACCGCCGAGCACGACGGCGGCGATCACCTCGAGCTCGAACCCCACCGCCGCGTTCGATGAGCCGGAGCCGAGGCGGGCGGCGGTGATCAGGCCGGCCAGCGCGGCCGCAATCCCGGTGAGCACGAAGACGGAGGCGGCGATGCGCCGGGCCGGGATGCCGGCACGGCGCGCCGCCTCGAGATTGGCGCCGACGGCGGTCACATGCCGGCCATAGGTCGTGCCATCGAGAACGACGAAGCCCGCGCAGGCGGTCGCGAGCGCCAGCAGCGCCGGAACGGGCAAAGGGCCGAGCGAGCCGCGGCCGAGCACGTCGAACCAGCTTCCGGAGGCGATCGGGATCGAATAGCCGCGGGTGAGCAGCAACGCGAAGCCCCGCAGGCCGGTGAGGAAGGCGAGCGTCACGATGAAAGAGGGGATGCCCTGATAGGCGGAGAACCAACCCTGCACCGCGCCGACGATCGCGCCCACCCCCAGCATCAGGATGACGACCAGCGGCCAGGCGAGGCCCGCCTGCAAGGCGATCGCGGCAAGCGCGTTCACCAGCGCCACTGTCGAGCCGACCGAAAGGTCGATCCCGCCGGTGGTGATAACGAAAGTCATGGCGATGGCGACGATAAGGAGCGGCGCGGACTGGCGGAAGAGATTGAGCATGTTGCCGCCGCTCAGGAAGTACGGGCTGCCCCAGGCGAAGAAGATGAGGCAGATCAACGCGAAGCCGGCAATCGAGAGAACCGGCGCGTAGCGGATGAGGAAATCGGCCCGGCGCGAGCCGGACGGACGGACGCTTGCGTTCATGCCCCGCCGCTGCCCACGATGAGAGAGACCAGATCCTCAAGGCTCGTCTCCCCGATCCGGCGCTCGGCCACCTTGAGCCCCTCGTACATCACGGCGATCCGGTCACAGACCCGGAAAAGATCTTGCAGGCGATGGGTGATGAGGACCACGGCAACGCCACGCGCCTTGACATGGCGGATGAGGGTGAGCACGGCCTCGACCTCGGCGACGGCGAGCGCCGAGGTCGGCTCGTCCATGATCAGCACGAGCGGATCGAAGGAAGCGGCCCGCGCGATCGCGATCGACTGGCGCTGGCCGCCGGAGAGGCTGCCCACCGTCGCGGTGAGGTTGGGGATGCGGATCTGCAGGCTTGCCAGCATTTCGCGGGCCGCATCGATCATGGCCCGCTTGCGGAGGAAACCGCGGCAGGCGATCTCGCGGCCGAGGAAGAGATTGCCCGCAACATCGATCGTGTCGCAGAGGCTCAGGTCCTGAAAGACCATCTCGATCCGCCGCGCGCGTGCCGCCGCTGGATCGGGGAAGCGCACATCCTCCCCCGCGACGGTGATGCTTCCGCGATCGGGCTCATGGACGCCGGCGAGGATCTTCGTCAGGGTCGATTTGCCCGCCGCATTGTCGCCGACGAGGCCCAGGCACTCGCCGGCGAAGAGATCGAGATCGACACCGCGCAGCGCGGCGATCGAGCCGAATGTCTTCTCGATCCCGCGCAGCGCGACCAGCGGTTCGGCCGTCACGAGAACATCTTGCGGTACGGTCCGACATTGTCCTTCGTGACGATCGTGAGCTTGGTATTGATTCGCGCGGCAACGCTCTTGCCCGCAGTGATCGAGGCCAGCGCATCCACCGCCGCCGCCCCGAGCAGAACCGGATCCTGCTGCACCACGGCGATGACGAAGCCGGCATCGATCCCGGCGATGGCCTGGGCCGAGAGATCCCAGCCCACGATCTTTATGTTCTTCGTGCGGCCTTCACTCTGCACCGCCGCGATCGCGCCGATCAGCGCCGGCTCGCCGGTGGCATAGATCGAGGAGAGCTCCGGGTTGCCGGTGAGCAGCGTCTCGGAGACGCTCATCGCATTGTCCTGGATGTTGCGCCCGTCCACCACCTGGGCAAGCTTGATGCCGGGATCGGCCTTGATCGCGTCCTGGAAGCCTTTCTGACGCAGATTCTGAATGAAGGAATTGAGCGCGCCGACGATGCCGAGGCTCGTCTTGCCGCCCATGTCCTTCTGCACATAGTCAAGGAAATATTTGCCGATGACTTCGCCGCCGCCTTCATTGTCAACGCCGATCTGCGATTTCTGCGGCCCGGCGGGAAGGATGGCATCGACCGCGACGACCGGGATCCCGGCGGCGGAGGCTTTCTGCACCGCCGGCATGATTCCGTTCACATCGATCGCATCGACGATGATGCCCTGCACCTTCTGCTCGATATAGTCGTCGATCGCGTTGTTCTGCGCCGTTGGGTCATTGTTCGGATTGTAGATGACGAGATTGACACCGGCCTTGCTCGCGGCCTTCCGCGCCCCGTCGTTGAGCTGATTGAAGAAAAGCGCCTGCTCATTGATCGTGATCAGGGCGAAGGTCGGGGTGGCGGCATGTGCGGCGCGGCCGATGAAAGGGGCTGTGAGCGCGCCGGTGGCGAGCCCTTCCAGCATGGTGCGGCGCGTGAAGCGGATCATGGTTTCGTCTCCCTCTGTTCTGTTGAAGGCACGGCTACGCAAGGCACGGGGGCGCTGCAACCGAGCCCCGTTCGACAAGCCGAACGGATAGCCGCTCGCATGGCGGGGGATCGGCGGGAACGGCTGTCAGAAGGGCAACGGCGCGCTCGCCGATCGCATCGACCGGCTGGCGGATGGCGCTCACCGGCGGGTCGAGCAGATGGAGCGGGCCGACATCGTCGAAGCCGACGATGGACATATCGTCCGGAACCCGCACGCCAGCCTCGCGCAGCACCGGGAGAAGGCCGAGCACAAGCTCGTCGCTGCCGGCGAAGATGGCGCTCGGGCGCGGCTGCCCCGCAAGCAAGGCGGCGCCGACGCGGGCACCTTCGGCGAGCGTGTAGGGGCCAAAGCTTTCCCAGATCACCGCAGCGTCGGGCGTGGCGGCAAGCGCGCGATCGAGGCCGGCGCGCCTTTCATGCGTGCTCATCAGGCCGCGGGGGCCGCCGACGAAGGCGATGTGGCGGTGGCCCGCCGCCAGCAGGTGCCGGCCCGCCAGGAAACCGCCCTCTTCGTTGTCGCAGAAGACCTTGGGCACGATCGCGCCCGGCACATCCTCGTCGATCAGGATGGCGCCCGGCGTGGCGTTGAGGGCCCGGCGGAGCGTGCCGTCATCAGGATGATTGGTGACAAAGATCAGCCCGTCCACGTGATTGCGGCGCATCCGCTCGATATATTCGAGCTCGCGGCCCGGGCGGTTGAGCGTGGCCGAAAGCACGAGGCCGAGGCCGGCGCGGTCAGCGGCCGCCTCGATCGCGGCGGCGAGCCTGGCAAAGAACGGATTGGCGATATCCGGCAGCACCAGGCCGATGGTTTCCGAGCGGCCGAGAATCAGCCGTCTGGCATGCGGGTTGGGCCGGTAATCGAGACGGCGGACGGCGCGATCGATCCGCTCGGCGGTCTCCCGCGGCAGGGTGAGCGAGCCATTCAGATAGCGCGACACCGCTGCAGGAGAGACTTCGGCAGCGGCGGCGACATCGCGGATGCGGGCGCCATTGGGACGAGAAGCCATCGGAGTCCGGGAAGTGAACAGATTTAGTAAACGCTTTTACAAGCATATCAGACATGCGCGTAGGACTGTCAACAGGAAAACGGACCACGGCGTGATTTCACCCGAAGCCGCGTGGGCAAACCGGTGGGGCTGCCCTGTTGCGGGGAAGACGCTGCCGGAAGCTCAGAGCGTGGGGGCCAGAGGTGGGGTCATTGCTCCATCACCTTCCGCCCATCACCTTCTACAATGCCGCGCCTGCCGCGTTCACCGCCGACGATTTCGGAATCGCCTCCTGAACGCACCGCTTCAACCCAAGCTGCCCATATATCCGCCAGGGCTTTGTCATTAAGAAATGAGAACAAACTGCGGGGAAGCGGAAAACACGGCCTTACCCGCTCGCCGGAGTGTTTCTCGGCCTGAACGACCATGGCAATTTCCGGCGTGGGAAATTCGCCAATCTCCGATCGGAGTGATTCATGATGCGGGCCGAATGCGGGCCGATGACGATGTGTGCCGGTGACGGGCATCAGCGCACATGCTCAACCGATGCCCGGAAGCTTCGTCTTCGACCCCAGGGGAAATCATCTTGAACTCGGGCCTTCCTTAAGGACTCCCCTGGCGGTCACACAGTTTTGCGGTGACATATGCTCGCGGTCATAGGGAGCAAGTCCGTCCGTCAGAAGATGCCGGCCTGCTGCCCAAATTTTGTGCTTGGGGCGCGTTTCCTGGCGTTGCGGGCGGGATAAATCTGTCGACCGCTTCTTTCCCCCTTCGAGGGTCTGGCGCTGCCGCCCAGGCTGGCTATAGTCCCCCTGGCGATAGTCCCAAGGTCATCAAGGCCAGGGCCATTCGGGTTTGTGCCGGGCAGCAGGCCGAAAAGCGCCGGCACATCACCTGATCAGGGTTGGAAGGGAACGAACCAATGCCGAGAAAGATTCGCACGCCTGATTGGACGCCCCGCTCAACGCCCCTGCAAATCTCCCTGGGGCGACCTTCGCGGCGTCAGGTTCTGGCCGGAGCCGCGGGGCTGGCGGGGCTCGCCGCGGTTCCCGCCACCGTCCGGGCGGCCGGCGAGCCGATCAAGATCGGCATCATCGCCGAAACCTCCACCCTGCCGGGCGCTGCAATTCCCAAGGGCGCAGAGATCGCCGCGGACGCGATCAATGCCTCGGGCGGCGTTGGCGGGCGGCCGATCCAGCTCGTCGTCTATGACGACCATGTCTCGGCCGTCGAGGGCGTGCGGGCCTTCCAGCGTCTCGCCACGCAGGACAAGGTGGTGGCGGTGATCGCGAGCTTCATCAGCGAAGTGGCACTGGCGATCGAGCCCTGGTCGGCGCGGCTGAAGATGCCCTTCATCACCCCCGGTGCTGCCAGCAACGATATTTCGAAGCGCGTGCATGATGATTATGCGCACTACAAATATACGTTCCACGGCTGGTTCACGTCGTACTTCATCGCCGAGAGCGCATCGGATGCGGCGCGCGATATCCTGGTCGATGACCTGCACATGAAAAGCTGCGTGGTCATGAGCGAGGACGCCGCCTGGACCA
>DASZQO010000080.1:0-7692 GCA_035549615.1 Acetobacteraceae bacterium | reverse complement strand
GAGGAAACAATCATGGCGCTGCGCCGGAATCTGGGTCTGATCGAGGCCGTCGGCCTTTCGCTCTCGATCATCGCGCCGACCATGGCGATGGCCTTCAACGTAACGTTGGCGGTGGGGGCGGCCGGCGCCGCGGCGCCGCTTGCCTTCGCCATCGGAACGGTGGCGCTGGCAATCGTCGGGCTTTCCTTCGTTGCCTTCGCACGGCGCGTGGCGCATGCGGGCTCAGCCTACGCCTACATCACCCGGCAGTTCGGCGCGCGGGCGGGGTTCGTCACCGGTTGGGCGCTCTTGCTCACTTACCTCGTCTATGGCAGCGGCACCGCCGTCCTGGTCGGAAATTTCATCGATGCGGCACTGGAGAATGGCAAGATCGCGGTCCCGGGCCTATGGGTCTGGGTCAGCATCGCCGCGGTCCTGATCGCGATTCTGTTTGCCTATCGTAACATGCGCCTCGCGGCGCGGCTGATGCTGGCCCTGGAGGCGGTGTCCGTGCTCGCGATCATCGTGCTCGGCGTGACCGTGCTCGCTGCTGTGGGCGCGAAAGGCGGGCTCTCGGCTGCGCCCCTGATGCCGGATGCCCATTTCGGGTGGTCCGGCATCGGCTACGCGATGGTGTTCGCGGTGCTCTCCTTCGCTGGATTCGAGGGCGCTGCGACCTTGGGTGAGGAGACCGGGGATCCGCACCGGGCGGTGCCGATCGCGGTCTTCGGAACCGTAATCCTGGCCGGTCTGTTCTATATCTTTGCGTCCTATGTGCAGGTGATGGGCTTCGGGCTCGGGAATATGAAGGCGCTGGCGGCGGACAGCGCGCCGCTCAATACGCTCGCGCTGAAATTCGGCTCGCGCGGTTTCGCAACGATGCTCGATCTCGCCGCCGCGATTTCCGCCTTCTCCTGCGTGCTCGGCTGCCTTAGTGCCGCGGCGCGCATGCTGTTCGCGCTCGGTCGCGCAGGTCTCGTGCCGGCGCTTGGGGTGGCGCATCCTGTGCACGGCACGCCCGGGGCCGCGGTCTTGAGTCTCGGCATCCTCATGATCGCGGGGGTCGTCCTCTGGGCACCGTTTGTCGGCGCGGGCAACTATTACGGCGACATGGGTACCATCGGCACCCTATCGTTGATCCTCGTCTACATGGCGGTGACCGGCGCGGAAGCAGTGGAGGCCAGGCTCACGCAAAGATCGCTCGGGCTTGCATTCGGTGTCGCAGGCACGATCATTCTGCTCTGGCCACTCTATAACTCCGTCTATCCGGTGCCTCCCTATCCCGGCAATCTCTGGCCCTATGTGGTGATCATCTATCTGGCGGTGGGCGTCGCGCTCCTCTTCGCTCGTCCGGCTCTCACCCGGGAGCCCCTCACCTTCATCGAGCCAACCTGAAAACGCCGCCTGCGCGAGGGCATGTCATGACGATAAAGATCCCGTCTGCCGCCCCCTCCAGCGCCAGTTCCGGATCTCGGGCATATCCTCCCCATAGTGGCGCACATAGCGCTGGTGATCGATCAGCTTATCGCGGATGGCTTGCCGCGCGTGGGCGGTGATGCCGATAAGACGCGGGATACGCTCGATCACGTCGGCAGCGAGATGGAACCGGTCGAGCTGGTTGAGCACCGTCATATCGAAGGGGGTCGTCGTCGTGCCTTCCTCGCGATAGCCATGGACGTGGAAACGCTCGGGCATGCTGCGGCGGTAGATCAGCCGGTGGATGAGTGTCGGGTAGCCGTGGAAGGCGAAGACCACCGGCTTGTCGGGTGTGAAGATCGAATCGAACAGCGGATCGGGAATGCCGTGCGGATGCACGCTCGGCGGCTGTAGCGCCATGAGATCGACGACATTGACGACACGGATGCGCAGGTCCGGCACAAGCGTGCGCAGAAGATCGACGGCGGCGAGCGTCTCGAGCGTGGGCACATCGCCGGCGCAGGCCATGACGATGTCCGGCTCCACGCCGTCATCATTGCTGGCCCACGTCCAGATGCCGAGTCCGGCGGCGCAATGCCGGACGGCTGCCTCCATATTGAGCCATTGCAGCTCCGGCTGCTTGCCGGCAACGATAACGTTCACATAATCGCGGCTGCGCAGACAATGATCGACGACCGAGAGCAACGTGTTCGCATCGGGCGGCAGATAGATGCGAACGACATCCGCTTTCTTGTTGGCGACATGGTCGAGGAAACCGGGATCCTGATGACTGAACCCGTTATGGTCCTGCCGCCAGACATGGCTCGTCAGCAGATAATTGAGTGACGCGATCGGCCGCCGCCAGGGGATCGTCCGCGTCACCTTCAGCCATTTGGCATGTTGATTGAACATCGAATCGACGATGTGGATGAAGGCCTCGTAGCATGAGAAGAAGCCATGCCGGCCGGTCAGCAGATAGCCTTCGAGCCAGCCCTGGCAGAGATGCTCGCTCAGCACCTCCATCACCCGGCCGTCAGGGGCGATATGCTCGTCATTGGGCGCGATCTCGGCTGTAGAAACGCGGTTCGTTACCTCGAACAGGGCATCCAGCCGGTTCGAGGAGGTCTCGTCGGGACCCATGACGCGGAAGTTCTGTGCCTCTCTGTTCAGCCGCATGACATCACGCAGAAGCCCACCGGCAAGCCGCGTGGCCTCGGCTTCGATGGTTCCGGGTTCGGGAACATTGACCGCGTAATCACGGAAATCGGGAAGCGAGAGGTCCTTAAGGAGCAGGCCGCCATTGGCGTGCGGATTGGCGCCCATTCGCCGCTCGCCGGTTGGGGCGAGCGCGGCGATTTCGCTGCGGATCGTGCCCGCTTCATCAAAAAGCTGCTCAGGGTGATAGCTCCGCATCCATTCCTCAAGCATGCGCAGATGCTCGGGGTTGGTCCGTACCTCGCCGAGCGGCACCTGGTGGGCGCGAAACGTGCCTTCGACCGGCTTGCCATCGACCTCGCGCGGGCCGGTCCAGCCCTTGGGCGAACGGAACACGATCATCGGCCAGGCGGGCCGCTGCTTGAAGCCCGTAGCGCGGGCGCTCTCCTGTATGGCGCGGATCTCTGCGATCACCCGGTCAAGCGTGCCGGCCATGAGCTGATGCATGGTCGCGGGCTCGTCACCGGAGACGAAATGGGGCTTGTAGCCATAGCCCAACAGGAGATGGGTCAGCTCCTCCTCGCTGATCCGCGCGAGGACCGTGGGATTGGCGATCTTGTAGCCGTTGAGATGCAGGATCGGCAGGACCGCGCCATCCCGCATCGGGTTGAGGAACTTGTTGGAATGCCAGCTCGCGGCGAGCGCGCCGGTCTCCGCTTCGCCATCGCCGATGACGCAGAAGGCGAGAAGATCCGGGTTGTCGAACACGGCGCCGTGGGCGTGCAGGAGCGAGTAGCCAAGCTCTCCGCCCTCGTGGATCGATCCCGGCGTCTCCGGTGCGACATGGCTCGGCACGCCGCCCGGGAAGGAGAATTGCGTGAAGAGCCGCTTCATCCCCTCCTCGTTCGCGGGGATCTGCGGATAGATCTCACTGTATGTGCCTTCGAGATAAGTGTTGGCGATCAGCCCCGGCCCGCCATGGCCGGGCCCGGTGATGAAGATCGCATTGAGATCGTGTGCCTTGATGAGGCGATTGATATGGGCATAGAGAAAATTCAGGCCCGGTGTCGTTCCCCAATGGCCGAGCAGCCGCGGCTTGATGTGTTCCTTCCGCAGCGGCTCACGCAGCAACGGGTTGTCCATGAGGTAGATCTGTCCGATCGAGAGATAATTCGCCGCCCGCCAGAAGGCATCGATCAGCCTTAGCATATCAGGCGAGAGCGGGCGTTCAGGCGGGTCGGGCGTCTCGTGACCGGTCATTCTCTCCCTCCTTGGCTCAGCGGGCGATCATAGCCCGCTCCCGCCCGGCAACCGAAGCATGAGCATGTTCGATCCACCGGCATATGTTGTAGATCAATGCGGGCAGGGGAAACGAAGTGGTGGCACGAAATCGGCCGCGACTGGCCTGCTGGAACAGGAAGCCTCATGAAGCTGCGCCTGCTCGCTGATGATCTGACGGGGGCTCTCGACAGCGCTATCCAATTCCTGCCGCTCGCCGGCCGGCTTCCCGTAATGTGGAGTGAAGACACCCCATTGCCCGCCGAGGACAGTCTCGCCCTGGATGCGGGAACGCGCGAGCTTTCACCAGCCGAGGTGGAGGCACGGACCCGCCGTCTTGCCTATCGGATGCGCGATGCGGATCTCGGCTACCTCAAGCTTGACAGCCTGCTGCGAGGATGCCCGGCGGAAGCCATCCGCGCCTGCCGGGAAGCCGCGGGTTTTGATCACGCAATCATTGCCCCGGCCTTCCCCGCGCAATCCCGTATCACCCGTGGCGGGCGGCAGATGTGGCGGCCGGCTGGTGAAGGCGCTTTTCAGATTGTCGGGCCGGAGCTCGCGTCTTTGCTCGCGACCCAAGGATGTGCGGTTTCCGTTATGCCGCCGGGCGCGGCCGCGCCGCACGGGGTGAGCCTGTGGAACGCTGAGACCGGGGAGGATCTCTCCCGCGTCGTCAGCGCCGGACGGGCCCTGCCGGGCCGCGTGTTGTGGTGTGGCACCGCCGGGCTCGCGGCTTCGCTGGCAGGCTCACCCCCGCCGGTCGAGCATGGGATACGGTCACCGCTGCTCGCACTCTTCGGCACCGATCATCCAGTTTCGCTCGGGCAACTGCGGAACGCTGCTTCGTGGCATCTGCCCCTCGGCGACGCCGGGCCGGAGCTACGTGAGGCGATCGTCCGCCGGCTCGAACATGACCGTGCTCTGATCATCACGGCCTCCCTTCCTCCGCAGATCGGGCGAGGCGCGGCGGCAGAGCGGATCAGTGCGCTCTTCGGTGAAATTTTGAAGAATCTTGGCGCACCGGGCACGCTGTTCGTTTGCGGCGGGGAGACGCTGCGCTCTGTCTGCAGCTTTCTCGGCGCGCGGGCACTGGAGGCGACGGCGGAGTTTGCCCCCGGGATTCCCCGCTCACGGCTGCTGGGGGGAGCCTGGGATGGGGTGGAGGTGATCTCGAAGTCCGGCGCTTTCGGCGCGCCGGACCTGCTCGCCGAGATCATCACCCTATCAAGGGCGGATGCGTTGGCTTAGAGGGTGCCATGCACTTCGATGAAGTCTCAGAAAGAAGGAGACCTCTGTTTCTGAAGAAAAAGAAGCAAAAAGACTTCTTTCCGTTTTCCGAGTCAGAGCGTGATGATTTTTGATCATCCCGCTCTGGTTTTGCTTTCTCGATCAATTTCATGGCTTTGGCGGATCACTCCGTGATCCACCAGAAGCCATATTGATCTGGGCACCGGCCGGGGACTCCGAATGAAAGGATGAAAGTTCTTTGGTTCTTTCTTTCAAGAAAGAACCACGTCCCTTCTGAGCCGCATGGTGCCGAACTGCCCCCAGATGCGCCCGATCGCATAGGAGAATGCACCGATGGCACCGACGAAGAAGCCCACAGGCCAGTTGGAAAGGTAGGAAAGACTGATCGCGACCCATACGGTCAGCAGTGAAATGCCGACCGAAAGCAGCATGGCAGGGATGGGCCGGTTCGTCATGGCACGCGCGGCCGCGGCGGGGCCGACCATCAGGCTGAAGACCAGCAGCGCGCCCACGATCGGCAGGGCTGTGGCGGTGGCGAAGGCCAGGAGAGCCAGGAACCAGAGTTCCATGCGACGGGCGGAGATGCCCCTCGCCTCGCCGAGCTCGGGCGAGATCGCGCTGAGCAGGAGGGGGCGGAACAGCAACAAAGTGACTCCGCTCGCCACGATGCTCGTGACGGCGACGGGGACGATCTCGGCTCTGCTGATGCCGAGCACTTCGCCGAAAAGCAAAGCGTAGACACCTTGCGAATATTCGCGTGTCAGGCTTAGGAACAGCGTCCCGAGGCCGAGCAGCGTCACGAGAGAGAGCGCCGTCGCAACCTCGTGGCGGCTGCGGCGGCCAAGCTGGCTAATACCGGCAACCCCGAGCACGGCGAACAGAATCAGGCCGAACAGCGGATTGATGCCGAGGAGATTGGCTGCCGCGGCCCCCGGAAAAGTGCCAAGAGGCAGAGCATGCGCGGCGAAGGACGAACCGCGGAGCACAACGAAGAACCCGACAATCCCTGCGACCACGGCAACCAGCGTGGCGACGGCCCAGGCATTGATCATGAAGCTCGAGAACACCGTCAGCGCCCGGCCTGCACAATCCGCTTTCGCTTCCGCCGGCCTTCGGGAAGCGCAGCGGCGAGATAGAAAAGGAAGATAAGCGTGACGATGAAGAAGCTCACCGGCCAGCCATGATTCGGGGTCCAGGTGAAACTGTCATAGGCGAGGAGGATTCCGCCCCAGGTCGCGATGATGCCGATCAGCACGGAAAGAGCGATCGCCCGGCCCGGACTCTTGGCAAGCTGCAGCGAAGTCGCGGCCGGACCGATCAGCAAGGCCGTAGAGAGAATGGCACCGACAGTCATCGCCGAGAGAGAGACGGCGAAGGCCAGCACAAGCAGATGCAGGAGCCCAATCATCCGTACCCGCACACCCTGCACTTCCGCGAGATCCGGAGAGAGCGAGGCGAGAAACAGCGGGCGGAAGAAAACGACACTGACCACGATGGCGATGGCCCCGACCGTCAGCGCCAGGGGAATGATGGAGGACGGAATGGAGAACATGGAGCCGAACATGACCGTGATCGCTGCGCCGGTCGTGCTCATGGAGGTCACGTCGAAATAGAGAAACAAGGCCGCGAGGCCGAGACCCGCGCCGAGCATGATGCCGGTGGCGAGATCGCGCTCCCGGGCAAAGCGGGCCCCGGCCAGCTCCGTTCCGCTCGCGGCGATGATCGCCATGCCGAGGAAACCGAGCAGTGGATTGATTCCTAGAAGAAACGAAACTGACCCGCCGGCGCTGCTGACATCAGCCAGCGCATGGCCGGCGAAGGACTGGCCGCGCATGACGGTGAAGACGCCGACGACGCCCGAGACCACAGCCGCGCCGCCGCCGACGATCATCGCCGTGTGGACCGGGGCGCTGGCGAAGAAGCCGGGCGCGAAGATCAGCGTGAGCAAGATGGGCATGGAGCGGGGCATGGACCGACGCGAAACCAGCTACGGGACATGGGCGACATGCGCGGGATGTTTCTCGAGGGCGGTGTCGATCTCGGCCGGCGCCTCGGCGGCAACGACCAGTATGCGCCCATGAACACGGATGACATCGATGTGATAGCCATAGAGCGCACTCAGGACATCGGTGCGGATCACCTCGTCTGTCCTTCCACTCGCAGCGCGGCCATTGGCGAGATAGACGATGCGGTCCATGACGGGAAGCAGCGGATTCATGTCATGGGAGGAAAGCAGAACCGTGATTCCGTGCGTTGCGGAAAGCTGG
The DNA here is from genome assembly GCA_035549615.1 of Acetobacteraceae bacterium. Classification (GTDB taxonomy): domain Bacteria; phylum Pseudomonadota; class Alphaproteobacteria; order Acetobacterales; family Acetobacteraceae; genus JAKAWQ01. The sequence goes on along the minus strand of DASZQO010000080.1, from coordinate 349 downwards.
CGCAGCAAAGCCACAATCTCGGCAGTGCCGCGCATGTCGAGATTGGCCAGTGGCTCGTCGAGCAGCAGAAGCCGGGGGCGGCGGACCAGCGCGTGGGCGATCAGAATCCTCTGCTGCTGCCCGCCGGAGAGATTGCCGATCCGCTGATCCGCGAAGCTTTCGGCGGCGACGAATCCGAGCATCTCATCGACACGTCTGCGGCGTTCCCGCGAGGGAAGTGGCAAACCGAGCCGGTGCCCATCAAGGCCGAGTGCCACGACATCGCGCGCCCGCAGCGGCATCGCGGGATCGAGAGAGATTTTCTGCGGCACATAGCCGATCGAGCGGCTGGTTCTGAGCCTGCCCGAAT
>DASZQO010000079.1:0-2308 GCA_035549615.1 Acetobacteraceae bacterium | reverse complement strand
TCGAACGTGATCACCGGCGTCCCGCAGGCCATCGCCTCGATCATGACCAGGCCGAACGGTTCCGGCCAGTCGATCGGGCTGAGAAGCGCGAGCGCCCCGCTCAGGAATTCCGCTTTCTCACCTTCTGTGATCTCACCAATGAACGTGATGCCGGGTTCGCCGAGCTGCGGTCTGACCCGTTCCTCGAAATAGCGCTGATCGACACGATCGACCTTGGCGGCGATGCGCAGCGGAAGGCCGCTTCGCCGGGCGATTTCGATCGCCCGCTCGGGTCCCTTCTCCGGGCAGATGCGGCCGAGGAAGGCAAGATAATCGGGCTGGCGGGGCAATGGCCGCAGCAGATTCAAAGGCAGCCCGTGCTGGACCGTCGCGACGAAATTCGCCTGCGGCAGAGGGGTCCGTTGCGATTCCGAGATCGACGCCACCGGGACACCTGGAAAGCGGGCGTAGATCGGCTGGAGCTCGGCGAGATCGAGCCGGCCATGCAATGTCGTAACAAAGGGCGTCGTTTGCCGCGTGAAGAGCGAGAATGGCCAATGGTCGACATGAAAATGAAGTATATCAAAGGTTTCTGACACGCGGCGAACATCTTCCATCATCATCAGGGTGGGGCTGGTCACGTCCATTATGGCTGGATCGAAACGAATTGCCTGCGGCCACATCGGCCTGAGCTTGGCGGAGGTGCGGGAATCGCCGGAGGCGAAAAGGGTCACATCATGGCCCATCGCCACGAGTTCCTCGGTGAGATAGGAAACCACCCGTTCCGTTCCGCCATAAAGCTTTGGCGGTACAGCTTCAGTCAGTGGAGCAACTTGCGCGATCCGCATGCGACGTCCGCCCTCCTTCAGGGTTACGGCGGGCCGCTCGGCCGCCGAAAGCCATTGAGGACCGCGATCGCGGCAAGAGGACGACCGGGATTGCCGTAGATTTGACAAACAGTTGCTGTGTGCTCTGCATCCTCCGCGCTGGCCGGATGCAGGAGCCTTTCTCCTGACCGGTTCGCCGGTGATGAACAATGGTGACGAAACAATCCTGGGTGCCGTGCGCACCCTGCCCGGAGGCGCTGTATGCCTGACCGCCGAACCCACCCCCTCCGCTTCATGATGAGTTACATACGGCGCTATCCCATCGGTCACGCGATTGTGCTCGGCGGCGTCATGGCGGCGGTCGCCTGCGCCGTCGGCTCGCAATACGCGGTGCGCAACCTGGTCGATGTGCTGGCGGCGGGCAAAGCCGGAGCGGTCTGGTCCGCGATCGGCGTGCTCGCCGCCCTGATCGCCGCTGACAATCTGCTTTGGCGGGTCGCCGGCTTCCGGGCGAGCCGCGTCTTCGTCGCCGTTACCGGCGACGTCCGGCGGGATCTCTTCCGCCACCTCGTCGGCCATGCGCCCTCTTATTTCATCACCCGGCTGCCTGGGGCGCTGGCCGGGCGGATCACCGCCGCGGCGGAAGCCTTCTACATCGTCGAGACGACGCTGGTCTGGCGCGCGCTGCCGCCCTGCTTCGCCGTTTGCGGCGCGATCCTGACGCTCGCGCTGATCAACCCGCCGATGTCGCTGGCGCTGGCGGTGATCTCGATCGCGCTGGCGGCCGGGCTGATGCGCCTCGCCGCCAGGGGCCACGAGGTCCATCAAGCCTATGCGAGCGAGGCCTCCTCGGTGAACGGCGAGATGGTGGACGTCGTCAACAACATGCTGCTCGTGCGCGCCTTTGGCGCGCAGCGCCGCGAGTATGAGCGCTTCTCGGCGAAGATCGGGGGCGAGATCGAGGCACGCCGGCGCAGCCTCGCCTTCCTCGAGAATCTCCGCCTGCTGCACGCCATCACGACGGCGCTGCTCACCGCCGGCATGCTCATCTGGGCTGTGTTCCTCTGGCAGAAACGCCTGATGACCCCGGGCGATGTGGTGCTGGTGGTGACGCTCGGCTTCACCATCCTGCATGGCACGCGTGATCTTGCCGTCGCGGCGGTCGATCTCGTGCAGTACATCGCCCGGCTCAGCGAGGCGGTGGAAGGGCTGCTCCAGCCGCACGAGATGATGGAGCGGAACCATTCGCTCACGGTGCTGCCTGTGCCGGTCAGCGGGGACAGGAGCGGCGGGCGAATCTCATTCCGCGATGTCGATTTTGCCTATCCGCACGGCAACGGCGCGGTGCTCCAGAGCTTCAATCTGGAGATCGCCCCGGGTGAGCGCGTCGGCCTGGTCGGCCGCTCTGGCGCCGGCAAATCCACCATCCTTGCCCTCATGCAACGGTTGTGGGATGTCCGTGGCGGCGCTGTGCTGATTGACGGCCATGCGGTTGCTGATCT
>DASZQO010000078.1:0-10837 GCA_035549615.1 Acetobacteraceae bacterium | reverse complement strand
CTGCCCGATCTCGCGCCGCTCGCGGCGCTCGGCGGCGTCGCGCTCAAGGGGCAGGGCCATCTCAAGATCATCGCCGCGGCGCGGGCAGATGGGCTCGCGCTCACTCTGGACAGCGGCCTTGGCCTCAGCGGGGGCACGGCGCCGCTCGTCCCGCTCCTTGGTCCCGCGCCAAGCTTCGCGCTCGCCGCCCGGCTGGCCGGCAGTGACATTCATCTTTCGCGCCTGTCGCTTTCCGGCGCCGCTCTCTCGCTCAGTGCCCAAGGGAGCCTTGCCGCGCAAAAGCTTGCGCTGACCTGGACCGCTTCGCTGAAAGATCTCTCCGTGCTCGGGGCCGGTGTGAGCGGCCTGCTGGACGCGCAGGGGCAGATCGATGGCCCCATGGATTCGCTCGCGCTCAATGCGGATCTCGCCGGCAGGCTTGGCACCACGGATTTCCCGCCGGAGCCCGTGCGGGCCCATCTGGCCGTCCATGGCCTGCCTGACGCTCCCGCCGCCGAACTGACCGCCGAGGGGACGATCGCCGGCGCGCCGCTCCGCCTGGCACTTTCCGCTGCGCGTTCCGCCGGCGCGCTGACGGTCGCCATCCGCGAAGCGGCATGGAAGAGCGTTGAAGCCGAGGGTCAGCTCGCGATCCGGGGCAGCGCCCCGCCTTCCGGAAGAATAAATTTTTCAATCAAAAACTTGGAAGATTTTTCTCAGATTCTTCATTCGCCCCTTCGCGGCGCCATCGCCGGCTCCCTCTCCGCCGCCGCCTCGTCCGCGCCGCCCCGCCTGACACTTGACGTTACGGGTAAAAATCTCGCTGCCTCCGGAGCTTCGATCGGAAGCGCGGTCCTTGCGGCCAATGTCCTTGACCCGCTTAGCGATCCCCGGCTCGAAGCCCGCCTGACACTCGCGGGCATCGCTGCCGGCGGCATCACCGGCACTTCGGCCCAGCTCTCCGCGTCCGGGCCGATGAGCGCCATGGCGCTTCACGTCTCGGCCGCCGCGCCCGCCTTCAGCCAGGCGAGCCTGGCGGCGACGGCGACGCTCGATTCAATCCATAGCGAGGTCAATCTCTCCGCCCTGGCCGCGCACTGGCACGGCACGACGCTCCGCCTTCTCGCTCCGGCGCGGATCGCCTATGCCCCGGGCCTGTCGGTCGCCGGCCTCAGGCTCGGCATGGCGGGGGCCGAGTTCTCCGCCAATGGCCGCATTCGGCCTGATCTCGCCCTGACCATCGGCGCCCATGACATCACCCCCGCCCTGCTCGCGCCTTTCGCGCCGGGCCTCCAGGCCAAGGGGCGGCTCGATGCGGATGCCACCCTCTCCGGAACGCTCGCCGCTCCTGCCGGGCATCTTGCCATCCGCGGCAGCGGGCTCGGTCTCGCTTCCGGCCTCACCGCGGGTCTGCCACCCGCCTCGCTCGACGCCACGGCCGATCTCGCCGGAAAAGAGGCCCGGATGACCGCCCATCTCTCGGCCGGCACGGGCACGCGCCTCACCGTCTCCGGCACGGTTCCGCTCGGCACGGCCGGCGCGCTCGGTCTCGCCGCGCGCGGCGCCGTCGATCTCGGGATCCTCGATCCGATCCTGACCGCGGAGGGCAGGCGCGTGGAAGGCACGCTCGCGCTCGATGCGCAGGTGAGCGGCACCATCGCCAGGCCCGTGCTCGCGGGCACGGTCCGGCTGAGCAAGGGGATGCTCGCTGATTACGCGAACGGCATCTCGATCCGGGATCTCTCGGGTGAGATCAGCGCTGCCGGAGACACGCTGAGGATCGCGCGGCTGGAGGGTCAGGCCGGGCCGGGGACGATCGGGATCTCAGGCAGCATCGGCGTCTTCGCGCCCAATCTGCCCGTCCATCTCATCATCACCGCCCGCGATGCGGAGCTGCCGCAATCCGACCTGATGACCATGCGATTCGATTCCGATCTCGCGATCCAGGGCGAGGCCTCGGGACATCTCGCGGCGAGTGGGGCGGTGCGGATCCGGCGCGCCGAGATCCGCATCCCGGACCGCTTGCCGCCGAGCATCCCCGTGCTGCATGTGGTCAGGGCGGGAAGCAAGCCGCCGCCGCCGCCCGCGCCGGGGCCGGACATCGCGCTCAATCTCACCGTGAGCGCGGCGCGCGAGATCTTCGTGCGTGGGCGAGGAATCAACGCCGAGTTCGGCGGCCACATCCACATCACCGGCACCGCCGCCGCCCCGCTCCCCGAAGGCAGCTTCACCCTCGTGCGCGGCCAGGTCAGCCTGGCCGGCAAGACACTCACCTTCAGCGAGGGCACGATCGGCTTCAATGGCGGCAGCCCCGAGAACCCGACCCTCGATCTTGTCGCGACGAGCGGGACGGCGAGCACCACCGCGACCTTGACGATTGGCGGCACCGCCGAGAGCCCGACCGTCACCCTCTCCAGCGTCCCTGAGCTGCCGCAGGACCAAATCCTCGCCACGCTGCTTTTCGGCGGCAATTCCACCTCGCTCAGTCCCTTCCAGATCGCCGAGATCGCCAATTCCCTGACGACGCTCACCGGCGTCGGTCCCAGCACCGGCGATCCCCTCGCGGCGTTGCGCGGTGGTCTCGGGCTTGATCAGCTCAGCGTCGGCAGCAGCGCCAATGGCAGCCCGACCCTGCAGGCCGGCCGCTACCTTGCTCCGGGGGTCTATGTGGGCGCCAACCAGCCCGCCTCTGGCGGCGGCAGCCAGGCGGAGGTGCAGATCAACCTTACCAAGCAGCTCCAGCTCAATGCCACGGTCGGCGCCGGCCCGGCCAATGCAACCGGCGCCACCCCGACGAGCGGCACCAGCGTCGGCATCACCTACCAGTTCCAATACTGACCATGACCGTGGGCTTGAGGCGGATGGCTGCCGCCATCAGGACCACGATCAGCGAGCCGACGACCCCCGGGAACAAGGCCGAGATCGTAAGGTGCGTTGCATCCCACACCGCGCCGCCGAGATAGGGCAGGAAGGAGCTCAGCGAATAGCCGATGGCAAGCATGCCGGCCGCCACCCGGTGCACATCATCCGGCCGGGCCAGCAGAGGCGGCAGCGCAAGCGCGAGGATCAGACCGCCGGCAGCCGAGAAGCCGACCAGCGCCGCGGCGGCGACCATCATCGGGGCCGAAGGCAGAAGGAGGCCCCCCAGGCTCACGAGGCCGATCAGAGCCAGGGTGATGAATGGCCACCGGTGCCCGACGACGCGCCGCCCGAGCAGCATGATGAGGAATGAGGCCGGAAGCTGCCCGGTGTTGAGCGCGGTGAGACCCGCATCAACCAGACCGGGCCGGCCGATCGCGAGCAGATAGGAGGGCAGGAAGGCGTTGCAGCCGAAATAGAGCGCCGAGACGCCGCCCAGTATGAAACCGAGCTGCCAAGTGCGGAGATGGTGCCAATCCGGCCACCAGCGCACCCGGACGTGGCTCGCCCGCGCACTGACATGCGATGTGGCGAACAGCAGGAGAAAGGCGGTGAGAAGGACCGGCATGCTCCAGAAAACAAAGCTCGCGGGCCAGCTTCCGCCGAGCAGAGGCAGCACGAAGGGAATGGTGAGGCTGGCGGCGAGCATCTCGCCGATCAGGAGGCCGTTCGCGTAAACCGCGGTGGCGAGCGGCACGCGGCTTGCGAACCAGCCGCCGACGAGCGTCGGCAGCGCGGGCTGCATCACCGCGATACCGGCGCCCATCACCGCCGTCATCGCATAGAGCATCGGCGCCGAAGGGCCGACGCCGCGCAAGGCCGAGCCACCACCGACAAGCAGGATTGCGGCGATCGCCGCCCGCCTCGCGCCGAGGCGCGCGATCAGCAGCGAGCCCGGGATGGCAATCAGCCCGAAGAGCAGCACCGGCAGGCCGGTGAGGGCCGCCACCATCTTCTCATCGAGATGGAGTTGCCGGTGAATGAGCGGCAGCACGGGCGGCACCGCAAGAATGGTGATGCGGAGATCCAACCCGAGCAGCCACAGAAGGACCAGGTGCGGCCAGGAGAAACTTCGATCCGCCGCGCGTTCCTTGCCCATCGGCTCTCCGTCTTTCAATCCGGCCTGCCTCCTACCGGAGGCAAGCATGGCGCGAAAGCCGGGGCAGTCTCCCGCCACGAAATCGAAATCCCCCGGGACAATGTTCCTAAACGTTGTAGCGAAGCTGGACGCGCACGCGGTTGCGGGAGAGGCGAAGCTGCTTGTGATCGGCGGCGAGGCCGTTCAGGAAATTCCGAATGCCCAGTATCGCTGCGGACTCTTCATTATCGAGGATATCGGGGCCTGTGGACATGGCGGGTGCATGCGGACCGGGCAGCGGCGCCATCGTCACGCCCGGATAGAGGATATCAAGGCCGAGCTCCTGCCCGTCATAGTGGATGCCGAGCGTGCCGCAGAGGTCGTGCCCGTGCACACGCGCGAGATAGTGGAGCAGATTTCCGAGATGGCCGATCGCAACCGCGCACACATCGGCAGGGATCTTCCAGCTCCCAGCCTTGGTACGCAAAGCCGCGATGCCCGCTTCGAGCGAATCCTCATCTTCGCTCGCCTTTCCGGTTCGCCAAGGAATCGTCATCCGCTCGACGGCGCCGATCCGGAAGAGAAGCGTAAGCACAATCGCCGCCACAAGGCCAAGGGCGAGCGAGCTTCCGGAGAAGCTTCTCATCGCCTCCGGCAGAGCCTGGTAATAAGCGGGAAAGATCTCATGGCTGAGCGCGAGCAGGGTGGAGATTCCGATGATATAGACCGTGCGCGCATTGGTTTTGCGCGAGAGCATGATCTCCATGCCGCCGGCGATCATGAAGGAGGAAGTGAAGACGAGGAGCGCGCCCGCCACCTCGTGTGGCACCAGGAGAAAGACGCTCGCGATCCTGGGCGAGAAAGCGACGAGAAAGAAGATGCCGGAAGCGGCGAAACCGATCGCGCGGCTGGTCGCGCCGGTGGCCGAGGAGATCCCGACCAGGCTCGGCGCCGCGCTCATTCCCGGCGCGCCGAGCGCGCCGCTGACCAGTGTTGCCAGCCCGTCCGCCAGCACGCCCTTGCGGATATTGCCCATGTCCGGCCGCCGCCAGCCTGCATCGTTCAGCCGCTGACAGGTGGTGACGACGCCCGCCGTGCGCATGGCGGCGGCGATGCCGGCGGCGGCGAAGGGCGGGATCAGCGCCGGGCTGAAGGTAAGGCCGCCGATCGGATGCGGAAGCGCGAGCCACGCCGCGTGGGTGAGCCCGGCCAGCCGGGCAGGCTCGATGAGACCGATCACGCTCGCCCCCGCCATGCCGGCGACGAGGCCGAGCATCGTCCCCAGCATTTTCACGCTGCCCCGACCCCAGATGCTGAGGGCGACCGCAATCGCGAGCGTGCCGAAGGCCACTGCGAGATGCAGGGGATAGGAAGGCAGCCTCTCATGCCCAACATCGAGCGTCTCGCCGATGCCGACGATTCCGAGCTGCAATCCGACCACGAAGACCGTGAGCCCGCTCAAGACCGGCGTGATGACGATGCGAAGCCGGTTGAGCGCGAGGCCGACCAGCACCTCCACCAGCCCGGCGAAGAGGGTCATGCCGCAGACGAGGGGAAGGCCGCCGAGCTCGGCTGCGAGCACCGAGGGCCCGAGATAAGTGGCCGAAAAGACCGGAGGTGCCAGATAGCCGGACCCCACCGGTCCGCGCGGCAGGGCCTGCAGCGCAATGCCGATCGCCGCGGCGACACACGCAATGCCCATCGCATTCACCCGCGTGGCGGCGGTGGCATGGGCGTGCCGCAGGATGATGGCCACCAGCACGAGGTAGATTGCGTCGAGGATCATGTACTGGAGGCCGAGCAGGAGAAGCGGCCGCAGCGGCGGCCGCTCCCCAACGCTGTAGAGAAGATTGTGCGGGCGAATCCGGGCCCCCCCATCCCCTCGGATATCCGGCGCCGCGCCTTCCGCCATCCTCCCCTCTGCCCTCCTTCCGCCGCTCCTCTCCAGCGAGCCTGGTTTCCCCCGCGCCGGAAGTTGCTGAAAGCGAGAGGTATCATCGCGCTCCGTCTGCTGTCATCGGACTTTGCCGGAGCGCCCGCTCAGAGAAGGATGAGATCGCTCGCGCTCACCCATTCCGCTCTCGGTCCTTCTCTCGTCGCGTGATTTCGAAAGAGCCGGCGAGGAGAGTGGAGAAATCTCGCACCTGCCTTCGCCCGGCCGCCCTTCCTGCGGGCCGGCCGCTGGCCAAGGCCCCAATCCCCACAAGCCCCAATCCCCACAAGCCATAGGAAAGCATCGAGAGCGCCATAATGCCGCTTCAATTGGAGACTGTTCTATCAAAGGAATGGTCTTTGCCCGTCCTGGCATGAAAGCTTTCAAGCGAGCGGCACAAGTGACGCAAATATAACCGGCGCAGGGTCGCGCGACCTTTCCCTTCGGCGTGAAGCAAGCCAACAGACAGAATTAAAATGGCCATGGAAGACATTCTTTCGTTTGCCAATTCCCTGCCCTCGCCCGACGTTCTGACGGGGGCGAGAACGGGCCGATTGATCGTGGTTTCCAACCGCGTGGCACCGATCACCGAGGGAGAGCCGACCAATGGCGGTCTGGCGGCCGGCGTTCTCGATGCGCTGAGCCGGAAAGGCGGGCTGTGGTTCGGCTGGAGCGGCGAGACGACCTCCGGCGAGACCGTGGCGCGGCCCGAGCGCCAGCGGGGCAACATTCAGTTGATGACGTTCGATTTCTCGCAGCTTGACTACGATCAGTATTATCGCGGCTTCGCCAACGGCACGCTCTGGCCGGTCCTGCATGACCAGCCCCATCTCGCGCGGTTCGAGTGGGAGGAATTCACCGGCTATAAACGGGTCAATGCACTCTTCGCGCGCGCGCTGCAGGCCAGCCTCTCACCTGATGATCCGGTGTGGGTGCATGACTACCATCTGCTTTCGATCGCCGAGGCGCTGCGGACGGCGGGGGTGACCAACCGGCTGGGCTTTTTCCTGCATACGCCCTTCCCTGCGCCTTCCGTGTTCATGACGATCCCGGCGCATGCCGAGCTCGCGCGCGGGCTCTGCCAGTTCGATCTGGTCGGCTTCCAAACCGAGGCGAACCGCCTTGCCTTCGAGGACTATATTCTTCGCGAGGCCGGCGGACGGCGGCTATCGGGCGGCCGCCTCGCGGCGTTCGGACGGATTGTGCAGACGGGGGTCTATCCGATCGGCGTGAATGTCGAGGAGGTGCGCCGGCAAGCCGCGGCCGAGGCGAATCGCGGCCAGGCGGAACGGGTTGGCGCTTCCCTGGGCGGGAGCAAGCTTGTTCTGAGCGTCGATCGTCTGGATTATTCCAAGGGCCTGCGGCAGCGTTTTCTTGCCTTCGAGCATTTCCTGGAGATACATCCCGCGCATCGGGGCGATGTGACCTTTGTGCAGATCGCCCCGCCGTCGCGCAGCGATATCGAGACCTATCGCCAGATCCGCAGCGAACTGGAGGGCGAGGCAGGCCGCATCAATGGCCGTTTTTCCGAGCTGGACTGGATGCCGCTGCACTATCTCAACAAGAGTTTTCCACGACAAATCCTGATGCCGCTTTACGCCCTGGCCCAGGTGGGGCTGGTGACACCGCTGAAGGACGGGATGAACCTCGTTGCCAAGGAATATGTGGCCGCACAGAACCCGGAAGATCCGGGTGTGCTGGTTCTCTCGCAATTCGCGGGCGCGGCCGCCGAACTGAAAGCGGCGCTGATCGTCAATCCATACGATCGCATGGGTGTCGCAGAGGCGATTACGCAGGCTTTGGATATGGACCTGGCGGAGCGGCGCGAGCGCCATTCCGAGCTGACCCGGATCCTCCGCTGCAACAGCCTGGAGAAATGGCGAGACCGGTTTCTTGCGGATCTGCTCGGCCAGTAGCGGACAGAAAGGGCGATAAGCGGAGAACCCGCTTGAGAAAGCGGCTTTGCGGAGCGTGAGCACCGCAAGCGCAGCAAGAGACGTGGGACGATCGCCAGAGCCGCCTTCTCAACCAGGCTCTGCGATCATCGCGCTTGCGCTGACGATGCCCTTCTTCAGCAGAATGCAGCCATAGGGCCGGAGCTCGCCGGTCATGACAATGCCGAAGGCCTCGCGGGCGCGCGCATAGAAGGCATGGCGCCCGATCGGCGCAAGGGGCACGTTTCTGCCTTCGTTTCGATCGAGCACGCCCTGGCAGGCGCGCTGGACATCGGGGATCTCCTCAGGCCTGCCGACCACTTCCATGCGCAGCGCAGGATCAGGAACGAAATCATCGAGCGGAAGGAGCACGAGAATGGCATCGAGGGCTTCGGGCAGGCCAGCGCCATCCAGCCGGACCAGGCGGCGCGCGAGCGAAGCCGCCGGGAAATGCGCATCGACCACCGCCAGCTCATCGCCGTGACCCATCGAGGCGAGGAGATGAAGAAGGTCTGGCGTATGCAGGGGACCCAGGGTTTTCAGCATGCGATCTTTCCTTTCCGTGGAAGCATTTTTGACTGGGTTTTTGACTGGGGCGGAATCGCCGGGCAATCACCAGGCTGCCGAAAGCCCGTGAACCCGCACGAATGCCGGCACCCGCGCCCGCCTGTCCTGCCAGAATTCCGTGTGCCATATGTTTTCAGCGGTCCCGGCCGGCTTCCTCCGCATAGAGCGTGAGGATGCGCGCCAGAATGATCGGCGGATAGAGCTGGCCGATCACCGCCTCGAGCGTTGTCATGCTGCGCGCGAAAGCATGGATCGGCGTGATGTCGCCGAACCCGAGAGTCGTCAGCACGGTCAGGCTGTAATAGTCGAACCCGTTGAGGGAAAGAATATGGCCCGGGTACACGACAAGCCCGGAGAAGGCGTGCGGCACGAGCCCCGCGATCAGCCGGAAGATCCAGGCGAAGAGGAACGCGATCGTCAAATAGAGAACGATGGCGCCGCGCACACGGTGATAAGTGATGCGCCCGGGGGAAAACACGATTCCGAACACCACCCAGCTCACCGCGAGCAGCGAGAGGATGGCGCTGATGGTGTCTATGACATCGGTTGAAATCGTCGCGTGCCGGAATTCGAGAATTCCGGCCAGCACTCTGAGCCCCACGGCCATGGCCGCAACGACGAGAGCGCCGAGCCGGTGCGAGGCGAGCACGAGGACCAGAACGAGGGCGATGGGCACCAGCAGCAAGGCGGGCACCTGGCTGATGGCTGTGCCCAGCGGGATGACGACAAACATCTGCAACAGCTCGACGATCAGGAGCGCCGAGAGCGCCGGGTCCCGGACCCGTTCACAGAAGGCACGGGTGCGCGCCAGCACCCGTTCAGGCCTGCTAAGCACGGACAGGATCACCTTGGTGTTGCGCGCCTGAACGCAGAGAAAAGCGGCTCGCGGAGCGGGCGGTCTGCACGGCGTGAACCGGGCCTTGGGACAAAGACCATCGGGACAAGGAGCCCTGCGCCAGAGTTCCAAGAAGGCTGGCACGAAAGCTTGCCGCAGGATCGCGAAGCGCTCGCCCTCGGCGACGATTCTGATCGCCGGACAGAGGAAGGGAGGTGATCAAAAATGAGCCCGATTGCCGATGCGCCGCATGACTCGCGCGCCGCGTCCTTTGCTCGGACGCGATCCGCTCAACCAGGGAACCACGCGTCTTCTTCAGGATATTGTCCTTCCGCTCCAGGCCGATGGCCGGCAACGATGCGATAAAGAATCGGTTTGGATCAATACGGCCCCGAAGCCCGCCCCACGCCGTAAGCAATTCCCCAGCCCGCCGTCCGTTCTCTGGGTTCCTTGTAAAGGATTGATTTACAATTGATATTCGGAATAATTGGAGCCATTGCCAAAGCCGTATCCGGGCGGGGAAACCAAGGGGGCTTCCCCGGGCTCGTCGCTAATTGCCGGGCCGGGTTGCCGTGCGCGCCTGAAGGCCGCCTGCCTATGCCCCAGCTATGGCAACTGTTCTGCATTCTCCTCGTCCGGACGAAGAGCGAAGCGGCCAGAGCCGGCAGCCGAAAGCACCAGCAGGCCGCCGGCAATGGCGACGTTCTTGTAGAAGTTGATCTTCTGCATCAGCATTGCTGCCGGACCCTGCGCTTCCCAGTAACGATGCGCGATCAGGGCCGTGCCGATCGTGTAGATTGCCAGAACAAGCGCCAGCGGACGGACCCATACACCGAGCAGGATCAATGCGGTGACCACCACCTCACAGATCACCGCGACGATTCCGGCTAGCAATGGGAAAGGTCCTCCATCATGGGCAATGTATTGCACGATGCCGGGCCAACCCATGATCTTTTCGATGCCGGAGGGCAGGAATAAAACCGCAATCAGAATCCTCCCCAGCAATATCTCCGTATCTTGAACGTTCCTCATGGCCCACTCCTGGAGTGCTTTTCCGAATGCGATCCTTCAATCCTCAGTTTGATCGCAGGAGAAAAGGCATGCAACGGCCTTCTGCCAAGAGCCCGCCTGAGAATGTGCCGAGGCGGGTGGGAAGCGCCGCAGGGGCCGGCCGGCGCGGCTTTCGAGACCCGGAGAGAAGCGGCCTTGGAAGATCACCATGGTTTCTGGAGCTTCTGGGACTTCTGGCGAAGAAGGGGCATGCCGCCGACGTCATGGCCATCAACCTCGCACCGTTGGGCTCACCAGGGGCTTCCCAATAACGCAGACTTGAACGAGATTTACCGGAAATCTCTTGTCTTTAGCCGGATATCCCCGTGCGGATCGCGATCGCCGGCATGGACAGATCGCCCGCCACCTTCATATCGAATTCCTCCCGACTGATCACGGTTTCCCACAGTGCGGAGCAGGCCGGAAAGATCCTCAAGACGCTCTGCCACGACGTGGATCACATGGCCTTCGCGCTGCACCCGCCCGCGGCACGCCACCATGCGCGCCGTCGTGACAATCTGCCGCTGCCGCTCGAACACGTC
>DASZQO010000077.1:0-5812 GCA_035549615.1 Acetobacteraceae bacterium | reverse complement strand
GAGGGCGGGGCGATGGTTTGGGGCCGGCTGATGCCTGCCGCGGCGAGCCTGGCCATGGGCGGGTTGCCGATCGGGCTTGCCGGCGGCGCGCGTTTATGTCGTCCCGTAGCGGCCGGCCAGCCTCTCACCTGGAATGACGTGAGTCTCGATTCCGCAGACGAGACCTATCGTTACCGCCGCCGTATGGAGGCGAGCTGCGCCGCGTGAGAAACTTGCCCGGAGCAAAGTCCCTTGTCCGCTGAATCCCGATCGGGTGAAGCGGCAAGCGGAGGACAGGAGACGCGCGTGTGGCTCGAGGCGGTCGCCCGCGCGGTGGACGATGCGGTCGTCGGCAAGGACCTCAATGGCATCGTGACCTTCTGGAACAAGGCCGCAGAGGCTTTGTTTGGTTATGCTGCCGAGGAGATGATCGGCGCGTCGATCCTCCGCATCATTCCTCCCGATCGGGTCGACGAGGAAGAGGCGATTCTGGAACGCCTTCGCGGTGGCGGATCGCTCACTCGTTTCGAGACTGAGCGGCAGTGCAAGGACGGCAGAGTTATTCCTGTCGCGCTCACCATTTCACTGATCCGCGATGAGCAGAACCGGATCATCGGGGTATGCAAGGTTGTTCGCGACCTTACCGAGACCAAGCGAGCCCATCTTGAACTCGCGCAGCAAGAGGCCCTGCTTCGATCGATTCTCGAGACCGTACCCGATGCTCTGATCGTGATCGATGAACATGGCCGAATCCAGTCCTTCAACAGCGCAGCCGAACGGTTGTTTGGCTGGACGGCGGACGACATTCTTGGCCGGAATGTGAGCATCCTGATGCCGTCTCCCTACCGTGAGGAACATGATGCCTATCTCACGCGCTATCTGACGACAGGCGAACGCCGGATCATCGGCATCGGCCGGATTGTCGCCGGCCAGCGACGCGACGGCAGCGTCTTTCCGATGGAGCTCTCGGTAGGCGAGGTTATGCTGCCCGGAGCGCGTCTTTTTACGGGATTTGTGCGCGATCTGACCGAGCGCCAACAGCGCGAGCGCCGGCTCGGGGAATTGCAATCGGAGCTGGTTCACGTCTCGCGCCTTTCCGAGCTCGGCCAGATGGTCTCGGCGCTCGCCCACGAGGTGAACCAGCCGCTCACCGCGATGGCCAATTATCTGAGCGGGGCACGGCGCCTTTTCGCGGCGGGCAATGAGGACAGCGCGCTCGCGGCGATGGAGCGGGTGGCCGAGCAGTCAGAGCGGGCGCGGCAGATCATCGCGCGGCTGCGCGACTTCGTGCGCAAGCAGGAGACGGAACGGCGGGTAGAGAGTCTCGCAAAGACCGTCGAGGAGGCGAGTGCCCTCGCCTTGGTGGGCGCAGGCACAAGCGTGCGACTCGAAATTCGCATCGCCGGGGATGCAACCGAGGCCTTCATCGACAAGGTTCAGATCCAGCAGGTGCTGTTCAACCTGATGCGCAATGCCGTGGAGGCGATGGCGGGCATGGAGCGGCGCGAGCTTACGATCATCACCAGCCGCGCTGGAGACAAGATCGTGGTGCGTGTCAGCGATACGGGGCCCGGCTTGCCCGAGCCGGTGCGCGCGCGGCTTTTTCAGCCTTTCGTAACGACCAAGCCGAATGGGATGGGAGTGGGTCTTTCGGTTTGCCGGACGATCGTCGAAGCGCATGGCGGGGAGCTGCAGGCGGAGGATCGCGAAGGTGGCGGGACGGTCTTCTCCTTCACCCTCCCGCCATCGCAGGGGAGTGGGGGCTGATCTGCATCAATGCGCCCGGCCAATGCCCGGGGCATTCTCGCAAGCTGTAAATGTCTGCAATGACCATCCCGTGTTCGCCGGACCCGTTCTGAGCGTTGAAAACAATGGTGAAACCCGATAAGGGCCCGGTGGCGGTCATTGACGATGATCCCGCGGTGCTCGACTCTCTGAAGTTCCTGCTCGAGCTGGCCGGCCATCTGGTGAGCACCTATGGTTCGGCCGCGGAATTTCTTCGCGATTACACTGCGCGGCCCGCGTGCCTGATCCTCGATCATCATATGCCGCAGATGACCGGCCTCGATCTTGCCGCGCGGCTCAGGAGCGCGGGGACGGCCATTCCCGTGCTGCTGATCACCGGCTCGCCTTCGCCCGCAATCCGGGCGCGGGCCGCCGCGCTCGGGGTTGAGAAAGTGCTGGAGAAACCGCCGGGCGAGGAGGACTTGCTGCGCTTCGTCAAGACCTATTGTTGAGAAAGATCGAGATGCCAACAAAAAAGAAAAACCAGAGAACTTTTGTCCTTTTGCGCGCAGTCCACAGCCAGCGCCGGGTCCGGAAAACGGAAAAAGCCTTTTCGCCTTTTTTCTTCAGAAAAAGAAGTCTCTTCCTTTCCGAGGCTTCATCGAAGTGGATAACCCGTTCCGGGCGTGATCATATGAAATCGTGACGCCCCGCTTCAGGAGAGAAGACCGCTCCGCGCGGCGCGTTCCTCGATTGCGTCGAGCGCGGCGTCGGCTGCGAGGCGGGGCAGCCTTCGGAGCAGACCGCGCGGCCTCGGACGGAAGACGCGCGGGCGTGCCCGTTCCCCGCCAAGCGTGCGGACGAGGCTGTCGACATCGGCAAATCCATCGATGAGGCCGAAGGCCAGGCCACGCTCGCCGAGCATTGCGGAGCCGTCGAAAATCTCCTCTTCGCTGCCCTTGAGCCTGTCCCCGCGCCGTTCGCGCACCCAATCCTTGAAACGATGGTGCAGCGTGTCGAGCAGATCCTGCATGTAAGCGACATCGTCGGGCTGCTCGGGCCGGAACGGGTCGAGCCGGGCCTTGTGCGCGCCGGCCGTGTATAGCCGGCGCTCGATGCCAAAGCGCGCGATGAGGTCGGAAAGACCGAAGCCACCCCCACGTACGCCGATCGAAGCCACCAGGCTCATCGGATTGGCGTGGATCCGGTCAGCGGCGCAGGCGATCCAATAGCCGCCCGAGGCGCCGACATCGCCGATCACGGCATGGACCTCGACCTTCGCCGTCTCCGCACGGCGGCGGATCAGGCTCGCGATCAGGTCGGATTGTACCGGCGAGCCACCGGGACTATCGATATCGAGGATGACCGGCTGGCCGCGCGCGGCGGCGAAGCCCTTTTCGATCAGCGGGGCGGCGCTGGCGATGTTGAGCTGGCCGAATCGTGAAGCGATCATCCCGTGCAGCTCGATCACCGGGATGCGCTTCCTGCGCCAGAACGTCAGCCTGCCCATTGGATCGCCAGCCGTGCGGCCCTCTCTCCGCTCTCCCACGCTCCGCCGAGTGTCCCCGCCAGCCCTTCGTGGCAGGCTTCGCCCGCAAAAATCAACCGTCCATCCGCCAACGGCTCGGCGAGCCGCGCCCGTGCTCCGGCGCGGCCCGGGCGGGCATAGGCATAGGCGCCGCGCGCCCAAGGGTCGCTTTCCCAATGCGTGACCAGCGCAGCCTTCGGTTCGAAGACCCGATCGACACGGCTGCCGAAAAGCCGCCGCAGTTCTGCCAGGGCGAATTCCGCCGCTGCCCCGTCTCCGGCGCGGGCGAGCGCCCAGGCCGTGCTCCCGCCGATCCAGCCCTGCACATAGTCCCGCCCATACGGCCAGCACTGGAAGATCATCATCGGCTCACCGCTCTTCTCGATCCGCCGGTCGATTACGGTGTAGGGGGACAGACCGAGACGGTCGGAGCCAGCGGCGCGCAAGACGACCTTCATGGCCAGTCCCATCGGCAGGGAAGCCAGGCATTCTTCCACTTCCGCGGGAAGTCTCGGCGTGAAAGCGATCGTCCCCGCAGCGAGCACGCCGGTCGAGACCGTGACAATGCAGCTTGCCGCCCGCAACACGCCAGCCTCGGTTTCGACGGTCACCACGCCATCCCAGCCTATTCGCCGGACGGGTGTGTTGCGCCGCACCGCAAGGTCTCCAGCAAGCCGGCGCTCGACAAAGGCACCGATCCCTCCTTCGAGGAGGAGGTTGCTGCCCGTGAGCACATTGGCCTGCCAATCCGCGAGGCTGAAATCATCGGCATCCACGGCGCAGATCACCGGCCCTTCCCAGGCTTCGACCGTGAGCGCCCAGGGATCGTCGGGCAGAGTCCGCGCCACCGCGGCGAGCGATGGATCCGGCATGCCCGGGACGAGCAGTTCTTTCGCCCGCATGGCGAAGCGCTCCCAGGCCCTATCGTAGCCGGCAAGCTCGGCTTCGCCGGCCGGGCGAGTGCCGATGAAGGTGCATCTCTGGCGCTCCACATCCACGCGCCGCAGCTTATCGCCTGCGCGTTCGGCGATCGCGGCCAGAGGGTTCCTCTCCGCCGAGTGCAGCAGAATGGCGCCCATGTCGAACCAGGCTCCGCCAAGCGCCTCGGGATACGCGGTCCAGGCGCGGCCACCGATCCGTCCGCTCGCCTCCAGGACGAGCGTGCGCTTCTTCGCCGCTGTGAGCGCGGTGGCGGCCGACAAGCCGGCCACACCGGCGCCGACGACGATGACGTCGTAATCGGTGGCCATCGTCAACGATCAGAAATGATCAGGAATCATGGGACGGTAAGGCCAGGAGCTTTGCCCTTTGCGCTTTTCTTTTCAGCACCATGCTAACGGGCGGCCATACGGGCAAGCAGCGCCAGGGCCGCCTTGACGCTTGCGGCGCGGATGGCGGCGCGGTCTCCGGGGAAGAAATGCCGTTCGCAGCACACGGAGCCGTCGCGGCGGGCCGCGCCGAGCCACACGAGCCCGACGGGCTTTTCCGGGCTGCCGCCGCCCGGCCCGGCGACGCCGGTGACGGAGACGGCGAGAGTTGCGGCGGAATGGCGGATCGCGCCCGCGGCCATTTCGCGCGCCACCGGCTCGCTCACCGCGCCATTGCTGGCGATCAGCGAAGCGGGCACGCCGAGGAGCGTTTCCTTCGCGGTGTTCGAGTAGGTGACGAAGCCGCGCTCGAACACGTCCGAGGAGCCGGCGATGGCGGTGAGCGCTGCCGCGACAAGGCCGCCAGTACAGCTCTCGGCCGTCGTCAAGGTGACGCCGTGGGCACGGCAGAGCGCGAGCAGGGCGGCGGCCTCCTCGAGCGCGGCCTGATCGAGCATCAGGCCGCCATCTTTGCGGCGGCTGCCATCCGCAATACCGCCACCGCCTCTTCTACCCCGGCGCGATCGACATCGAGATGGAGGCAGGCGCGGCCACGGTACTTGCCCATGACGGAGATGTGCACGCCCTGACGGCGCGCCTGCGCGGCGAGCATGTCAGCGGGCATTCCGGTGCCGGAAGTATCGAAGAAGACAAGGTTCGTCTCCGGCAGCTCGACCGTGATGCCGGGGATCTGGGCAAGCCCACGCGCCAGCAGCCGGGCATTCTCATGGTCTTCCGCGAGGCGATCGACGTTGTGATCCAGCGCGTAGAGACAGGCGGCGGCACAGATGCCGGCCTGCCGCAGCGAGCCGCCGAGCCGCTGCTTCCAGCGCCAGGCGGCGTCGATGAAGGAGGCCGATCCAGCAAGCACGGCGCCGACGGGAGCGCCGAGCCCCTTGGTGAAATCGAGCCAGATACTGTCATAGCCGGCGGCCATCTCGTGAGCTGGGACCCCGCTCGCGACAACCGCGTTCATCAGCCTCGCCCCGTCCATATGTGTGGCGAGGCCTGCTTCGTGCGCGGCCGCAGCGATTTCGGTGAGGGAAGCGAGCGGCCACACTGCACCGCCGCCCAGATTCGACGTTTGCTCGACGGCAACGAGAGCCTGCGGCGGCGCATAGCGCGTGCGTGGGCGAAATGCGGCGGTGAGAGTGGCGGTATCAAAGATGCCGCGCGGGCCTTCAAGCGGCACGACGCGCGCGCCGGCGAGCGC
>DASZQO010000076.1:0-4233 GCA_035549615.1 Acetobacteraceae bacterium | reverse complement strand
CGCGCAACCGCCGAAGCGCGGCGCCGCCGAGCGCGCGCAGATCCTGGCCGTTGATCCGGATGCGCCCGGCGGTGATCCGCCCGGCGCGCGGCAGAATATCGGACACGGCCAGCGCCAGCGTCGATTTCCCCGAGCCCGATTCGCCAACCAGGCCATAGGCGCCGCCGGCGGGAATCGTGAAGCTCACATTGCGCAGCACGCATTGCTCGCTCCCCCGCGTGCGGTACGTGACCTCGAGCCCGTCGACTGAGAGCGCCGCGCTCACGCGGTGAGCGCTCCGTGCAGGCCATCGGCGAGCAGATTGACGCCGACGACGAGCGAGGCGGTCGCCGCGGCATCGAAGGCGACCGTCCACCAGTAGCCACCGGCGATCACGCCGTAATTCTCGGCAATCGCCAGCCCCCAGTCCGGCGAAGGCGGCTGGATGCCGAAGCCGAGAAAGGAAAGCGAGGCGACCGTGAAGATCGCATAGCCGAGACGTACGGTGGCCTCGACCAGGACCGGGCCCATAATGTTCGGCAGGATCTCGACGAACATGATGGTGAAGGCGCTTTCCCCGCGCAGCTCCGCCACGGCCACATAGTCGAGCGCGCGCTCGCCGAGCACGGCGGCCCGCACCGTGCGCGCGACCAGCGGCGCGAAGACGAGCCCGATCACGATCACCACCGTGACCGCGGAGGGGCCGAGCGCGACGATCACGAGAAGGGCAACGATGATCAGCGGGAGTGAGACAAGCACTTCGATGATCCGGCCGAGAACGATATCGATGAGGCCGCCGAGATAGCCGCCGGCGAGCCCGAGCGTGACGCCGGCGAGCGCGCCGAGCAGGGTCGCGAGCGGCGCGATCGTGAGGATGTCGCGGGAGCCGGCGATGACCCGGGAAAAAATATCCCGCCCGAGCTGGTCCGTGCCGAACCAGTGCGCCGCCGAAGGCGGTGCGAGCTCGTGGAGAAGATCGGTGGCGTAAGGATCCCACGGCACCAGGCGCGGCCCGAAGATCGCCGCGAGCGCCCAGAACCCGACGATTCCGCTCCCCGCCCAGAAAGTGCCGGAGCGGCGGAGAATGTCCCAGCGCGTCGGCGCTTCCGGGTCTCCGCGCCCCCCGCGCGCGCTCTCGGCGCGGGGAAGCATCGCCGCGGCCCCCGGTTCGGCGCTCATCCCGCCATTCCCGGTGCGAGGCGCGGATTGAGGAGGATAGCGAGCGCATCGGCGATCAGTGTCACGCCGATATAGATCGCGCCGACCGTGAGGATGCCGGCCTCCAGCATCGGAAAATCCTTTCCGATGGCAGCGGTGAGGATCAGACTGCCGATTCCCTGATAGCGGAACAGTGTCTCGACCACGACGAGGCCGCCCACCAGATAGCTTGTTTGCGTCGCGATGACGGTGATGGTGGGCAGAAGCGCGTTGCGCAGCACATGCCGGCGCAGCACCACGAAGCGCGGCAAGCCTTTCAGAATGGCCGTGCGCGTATAGTCCGCCTCCAGCGCCTCGATCGTTCCGGCCCTGGCCATGCGGGCGATATAGCCGAAGAGAACGACGACGAGCGGAACGGCGGGCAGGATGAGATGGCGGATCTGCTCGAACGGATCCGCGCCCGCCGGCCAGGCGGCCGAGATCGGCAGGACCCGGAGCCAGACGGAAAAGATGAGAATGACGACGATGGAGGAGACGAATTCGGGAATGACAGTGAGCGAGAGGCCGGCGAGCGAGATCACCCGATCGGTGAGGGTGCCGGCCGAGAGCGCCGCGGCAACCCCGGCGGCGATCGAGAGCGGGACGACGATGATGGCGGCGACCGCGGCGAGCTTGAGCGATTTCACCAGGGCGGCGCCGATGAAGGGGGCCACCGGCGAGCGGAATTCGAGCGAGCGTCCCAGGTTGCCGTGGAGAATTCCGCCGATCCAGCCAAGATATTGCACGAGTGGTGGGCGATCGGCCCCGAGCTGGTGATTGAGCGCGGCAACCGCGCGCGGATCGGCGAGCGGCCCCAGGATCGCCCGTCCCACATTGCCCGGAAGGAGCTGCCCGCCGGCAAAGACGACGAGACTCAAAAGGAAAAGCGTGAGCAGGCTGAGCGAGATCCGGCGCGCGAACCAGCCTCCCCAGCCGCCACCCATCAGAACGCTTACCCGGCCGAGGCCGATTGCAGGAAGAGCTGGGAGATCGCGGTCGGTTGCGCGCCGCTCACGGATTTCCGCGCCGCCGTCAGATAATCGTAGAAATAGGCGAAGACGACGGGAGTCTCGTCGAGCAGAAGCGTCTCGATCTTGCCGGCGATCGCACGCTGTGAGGAAAGATCGATCGCGGCGACGAAATCAGCCACCAGCCTGTCATATTCCGGATTCTTGAAATGCGCGGCGTTCCAGCTTCCCCGGCTCGTCAGGGGCGCGGCCAGCAGCACATCCGGCGTTCCGCGATGGCCGTAATCCGTCATGCCGAAGGGGCTGTCGAGCCAGTCCGACCTGCCGAACACGGCATCACCGTAATAGGCGCTCTGCGTCTCGATCTTGAGCGAGACCTCGATCCCGATCTCTTTCGCCGCGTTCTGGATCAGCACCGCGTAATCGGGCATCTCCTGATATTGCTCGGTGGTCAGGGTCACGGCGAATCCCTTCGAGCCTGCCGCCGCCATCAGCGCCTTGGCTTGCGCGATATCCTGATGCCGCTGCGCCACGCTCTTGTCGGTTGCGGGATAGACGGGGGCGAAGGGACTGTCATTGCCGAGATCGGAAAGGCCGCGGAACAGCCCGGCGACGATGGCCGGCCGGTCGAGCGTCAGGGCCAGGGCGCGGCGGATGCGCTTGTCATTGAAGGGGGGAATGTCGCAGCGCATATGAAGCTGCCGGTGCGTCGAGGCTTCGAGCTTGATGATCGCAATATCCGGATCATTGAGCAGCCCTTGCGCGCCCTGCACCACGATCTGCGAGACGATATCGAGCTGCCCGCCCTGCAAGGCGAGAACCTGTGGCTGCTGATCGTCATAGAAGCTGAATTCCGTTCGCGCTGGCAGCACCGGGCCGCCCCACCAGTCCTGGTTGCGCACGAAGCTTGCCCCAACCTTGGGAATGTATTTCTCGATACGGAAGGGACCCGTTCCGTCCCACGTCTTCTCGAAATTGCCGTCATAATCGGCAGGGAGGATGATCGCGTTGTAATTGTCGGACGAAACATAGTACGGAAAATTCCCGTTCGGCGCGTCGAGATGGAAGGCTATCGTATGCTCGTCGATCTTCTTCGTGTTTCCCTTGGAAAGCACGCCCTGAAAAACCGAAAGCGCGTTGGAGGCATTCTTGGGATCGGCGAGCCGATCCATCGTCGCCACCACGTCATCGGCCACGAGCGTCTTGCCGCTGTGGAATTTCACGCCCGGCCGCAAGCGGAAGGTCCAGACGCTGCCATCCGGATTGGGCTTCCAGGAGGTTGCCAGCATCGGAGCAAGACGGAGATCCGGCTGATCATAAACCAGGAAATCCCCGACCTGCTGGAGCATCAGAAGCCCGCCGGCATCGCCCACCGTGACCGGATCGATCGCGCCAGCCGGGACACTCGTGCCAACGCGGATGGTGGTGTCGGGCTTGCCGGTTGCCGCTTGCGCAAGCGGGGCGGACCAGGGGCCGAACGCGGCGGCGACCGCCGCGAGCATCGGCCCGCCCAGGCCGATCACGCTGGCGCGGCGAAGAAAGGAGCGGCGGCTCAGCCGCCCGGCCAGAAGCTCATCGACGAGATGGTTTTCAAGCGGGCCCAGACGACGGCGCAGCGGGTCGATCATGGAATAGGGTCTTGGCATCGGATGAAGACCTTTTCTTTAAGAAATCGAAATGATCTTGCCTCTGCGCGCCCGATCTCCCTCAGGCTGGCCATGCGCATTCGAGATTGCGGGCATGTTCGGATTTTTTGCCCCGCCGCGCAACGCTCGATTCGGAGGCCGGCATGATCAATCTCTTCGCGCCCGGCCTTGCGGCCGAAGCGGTCATTACGACACTCGGTCTCGCGCCGCATCCGGAAGGCGGCCATTATCGCGAGACTTGGCGCGACCATCCGGCAGATGGCCGCCGGGGCGCGGCGAGCGCCATTTTCTTCCTGCTCGCCGCGGGCGAGGAGAGCGCCTGGCACAAGGTCGATGCGGCGGAACTCTGGCTCTGGCACGCGGGCGCGCCGCTCCGGCTCGAAATCTCCCCGCCGCGCTCGGCATTTCATCTCGGGGTCGATCTCTCTCTCGGACAGACACTC
>DASZQO010000075.1:0-3147 GCA_035549615.1 Acetobacteraceae bacterium | reverse complement strand
TATCGCAACCGCTATGTGCTGACCAAGGGACTTCGGGCGGAGATCCGGGCCGGCCGCGCCCTCTGGGGCGGCATCTTGACGCCCACCATGCCGCCCGCGTCCCTCATCGGGCCCGACCAGGACCCGGAGGGCGACAAGCTGCTGCCCGGCATCAATATCGTCCGCCACGCGCATCGCTTCCTGGCACTTGGCGAGGGTACCGCGCCCTATGAGATGACGGGGGAACTTGCCACCGTCGGGCGTTATGATTTCGCGGGTGGATTGCCGCTCGGCATGTGCGCGCACCCGAAGATCGACCCGGTGAGCGAAGAGATGATCGTCTTCCGCTACGGGCTGGAAGAACCCTATCTCTATTGGGCCGCGATCGGACCGGATGGGAGGCTGACGCGCCCGCCCGAGGTGATCGCCGAGATCGATCGCGGCTACATGATCCATGATTTCATGATCACCGAGGATTTCCTGGTCCTCGTGATCAACCCCGCCACCTTCGATCTTGCCCGCGCGGCGGAGGGAAGAAGCCCGCTCGCCTGGGAGCCGGACCGCGGCACGCGCATCGCCATCATCCCGCGCCGCTCCAAGGAAGGAAAGATAAGCTGGGTTCAGACGGATGCCTTCTGGTGCTGGCACTATGCCAATGGCTGGCAGGAGGGCGGCGAGATCGTCTCTGTCTTCCCCTGGTGGAGTCATCTCGGTTTCGGCATTCCAGGGGCGCCGCCGCTCAAGGGCCATCTCGTCCGCGCCCGTATCGACCCGGCGGCGGGAAGTGTCTGCCTCGATGTGCTCGACGCGCGGCCGACCGAGTTTCCGCGCATCGATGATCGCCGGCAAGGGCGCCCGACACGTTACGCGATGGTCTCGCACCGGGCCTCGCCCACGCTTCGGGTGGGAGCTTATGACGAACTTCTCCGTTTCGATCTCACGCGCGGAACGATGGCCTTGCACCGTTTTCCCGGCCAGGCGATCGGCGAGGCGGTGTTCGCGCCCAGACCGGGGCGGAGCGAGGAAGAATCGGGCTATATCCTCACCTTCACGACCGACCTTGAGACGATGCGGTCATGCTTCGTCATCCTCGATGCGGAGGATTTTTCTGGCGAGCCGGTGGCGGTGGTGACGCTGCCGCGGCGCGTGCCGCTCGGCCTGCATGGCAATTGGTGCCCAATGGAAGCGTGAGTGGAAGCACGAGATAGGAACTGGCTTCGATGCTGCGACTGATCACCGGATTCCTGCCCTGGATCATCTTCGCGGTGCTGGGAAACCGATGGTTCCTTCTCTCCCTGGTGCTGGCGCTGGCGGTTTCCGCCTTCGCCACGGCTCGGCAGTTCCAGCGCCATTCCTTGAAAATTCTCGATACCGTCACCCTTCTCTTCTTCATCTTTGTCGCGGTGGGCATCGTGGGCTTTCGCTGGATGGTACTCGGAACCTACATGACCCTGCTCGTCAATCTCACGCTGATGGCGATCGCCTGGGGATCACTGCTCGCGGGCGTGCCCTTCACCATTCAATATGCGCGTGAGCAGGTCGCGCCGGAATTCTGGCACACGCCCCTCTTCCTCCGCATCAACCAGTACATCACCGCCGTCTGGGGCCTCGATTTCTTCCTCTCGGCGCTCGTTTCCCTCTATCGGCATGAAACGGGCGATCAGGGCCTTGCTTCGCAATATGCCTGGGTTCTCTTCTCGGTGGGTGCCGCCCTTTTCACTATTTATTTTCCGGCCTGGTACCGCGCCCGGTCGCTGCGGCCCGCCAGGTCAGGTGATGGCGGGACAACCGCCTGAGCGTGCGGCGGCGAAGCGGCGCGGATCGATCGCGGAGAGGATGCGCTGGGCCGGGCCGGGATCGCGCCCGGCAATCAGCTCCGCGACCAGCTTGCCGGCGGCCGGCGCCGTCTGGATGCCGTAGCCGCCCTGGCCGACACACCAGAAAAAACCTTCCGCCGTGCCGTCCCAGCCGATGGCTAGGCTGCGGTCCGGGGTGAAGGTGCGCAGGCCCGCCCAGCTCCGCTCGACGCGGCGGACGGGAATCTCCAGCGCCTGCTGCATGCGGTCGATCGCGATCGCGATATCGAGCTCGTCCGGCTGGATGTCCTGCGGCGGCATCGGCGTCTCATCCGCCGGCGAGACCATCAGCCGCGTACGCGCCTCGGGCCGGGCATACCAGCTATGGGCCACATCATTGACGAGCGGCCAACGCTCGGTCTGATAAGGCGCGGGATCGATGATGACGCCGGTGCGCCGGCAGGGCGTGAGACCGAGCGGCGTGACACCCGCGAGGCGGGCGACCTCATCACCCCAGGCGCCGGCGGCATCGACAAGGATCGGCGCGCGGAAGACGGCGCCGCTCGTCGTATCGACCTCCCACCCCGCACCGGCGGGGCCGCGGGCGATGCGGGCGGCGCGGCTGCGCAACGCGAGCGCCCCGCCATGGGCGCGGAGGATGCGCAAAAAACCCTGGTGAAGGGAGGCCACATCGATGTCGAAATCGTCCTCCTCGAGCGCGGCGGCGACAGCGTAGCCAGGCTTGAGCGCGGGGACGAGGGTGCGCGCCGCGTCGATCTCGATCGGCCGGAGCCCCTCCACCTCCGCCAGCATCCGCTCGAGCGCCTCCGCCTGCTCGCGTGGCGCCAGGAAAAGGACGGGGCGGCGATTCATCAGCGGGTGCTCGGTGAAGCCGGGGGGTGGCGCATCGAAGAAGGCGCGGGAGAGGCGGCTCAACACCCGGACATCGGACGGCCCATAATTGAGGATGAACATCGCGGCCGAGCGGCCGGTGCTGTGATAGCCAGCCGCTTCCTCGGCCTCCACCAGCGCCACGCGATGCTCGGGCGCTAGGTGCGCGGCGGCGGTCGCGCCTGCCATGCCGGCACCGATGACAATCACGTCGAAGCGTTCGCTCTCCGCCATGCGCGCAACCATCCCGGATGCCGAGCGCTCTTACAACCCTCGCCCATGACGCAGGGGTGGAAAGGTGCCACCATCTGTCCTCCAAGCGGGGCAGATGCCTCGCGGTTGCGGACGGTCACGGCGAAGGAGCGGGCAAGGGATCGGATGAACAACGCGGACGATGCCAGTCTCCTGGCTGCCGATGGGACCGCTGGCGGGGCCGGGTAATGCCGCGCGGCGAGGGAGACATGCCCGTTCCGGGCGGCCA
>DASZQO010000074.1:0-2670 GCA_035549615.1 Acetobacteraceae bacterium | reverse complement strand
GTCGCGGGGGCGGTGGGGGGTGGCGGGGTTGAGCGGGCCGCGGGGGCCGGAGGCGAAGGGGCGCATGGGGCGATTTCCTCGGCCCGGCCCTATTCCTGGGACTCGCGCAGCTCCTGGGTGTTGATGGCGCCGGTGGAGGCGTTCAATTCGAGCTCAAAGCGTTTGCCGTTCTTGTCGAAGCCCTGCGCCTCATAGCAGCCGTTGTGGTACTGGAGGCTGCGGATGGTGGTGTAGCCTTGCGCGACCAGGGATTTTTCCATCGCAGCGCGGGACATAGGCGGCCCGGAGAGCTGGCAGCTCTGCTCGGCGAAGGCGGCGGGGGCGGTGGCGAGGGCGAGAGTGGCGAGGGCGGGAAGGACAATACGGCGCATAAGGGTCTCCGTGAGGTTGGTTGCGGAGTCCAAGGTGGCAGGGAGCGCTTACAGGGGCCTTACGGGGGTGGGGGCGGACTCGCGGCGTGGTATCGGTCGGCCTGGGGCTGCCCGAACGCCCAGCAGCCCCGAAGCGAGATGTCGATGATGTCCTGTGGCCGGCGATCTCTGAACAGGATCCCGGCCAGCCCGTTCGGGCCTTGTCCGAAGGGACGATCTGCGCGCCAGCCGGGTGCGGCGCGCCCGGCCAAGCGGCTGCGACGCCCAACCGCGCAGAGTTGCTGATGCTAGACCCCTCCCGCGCTGGAGGGAGCTGGCGCGGCCCTTGATGTCGACCCTGTGCTGGGTCAAGTTGGCTTTGTCGATGGTCCCGCGCGAGCGGGTGAAAAGGGAACGCCGTGCGTCCTGGCTGGGCTGTGTGTGGTCCGGGGGCAAGTCGGCGGCTGCCCCCGCAACTGTCAGCGGCGAGCCGTTGAGCCATTCGCTTCGCGTCGGGCGCTTCGCCTTGGGCGCGGCGAGCCACTGAGCCGGAAGGGGCTCGGGAAGGCAGGGGTCGGCGGCATTCGAGCCGTGAGCCAGGAGACCTGCCGTCGTCGCGCTACCAACGGCCGCCGGGCGGGGTGAACCGGGGGCAGGAGACGAGACGACCATGCCGACCACCCGAGGTGGCACCCGCTATCGCTTGGGCGCGAGAACGCGTCACATCCTGCTTGTCGCAGTCAAAAGCTCGACCGGTGCGCGAGGTGCACGATGACCCTTGCCACCAATCTCGGTTTTCCCCGCATTGGACGCCGGCGCGAATTAAAGCAGGCTCTCGAAGCTCACTGGGCAGGGGGGCTTTCGGAGAAAGACCTGCACGAACAGGCCGCCTTGCTGCGCGCCGAGCACTGGCGGCTGCAGGCTGACAAGGGCATCGCCCATATACCGGCCGGCGATTTCTCATTGTACGACGGTGTGCTCGACACGGCGTGCATGTTCGGCGCGATCCCCGAGGGGTACGGTTGGTCGGGTGGACCGGTCTCGCTTGCCACCCAGTTCGCTCTGGCCCGCGGCGCACGCGGCAGTGAGAGTGAGCGCCGGATGGGCATCGCCACCGGCCTTCCGGCGCTTGAAATGACAAAATGGTTCGACACCAACTATCACTATTTGGTGCCGCGGCTGAGCGCGACGCAACGCTTCGAGCTGACCGGCAACCGCTTGCTGGAGGCGTGGCACGAAGCGCGGGCAATCGGCATCGGGACGCGGCCGGTGTTGCTCGGGCCCATATCATTCCTGACCTTGTCCAAGGCGGCCGACGGATCGGACCCGCTCGACCTCCTGGAGTCTCTGCTGCCCCTCTATCAGGAGGTACTGCGGCAATTGGCGGAGGCTGGTTGCCCTTGGGTGCAGGTGGAAGAGCCGGTGCTCGCGCTGGATCTGCCTGAGAAGGCACGTCGGGCGTTTCCGGTTGCCTATGAAGCGCTCACCCGCGGCGTCGTCCCCAAGCTGCTGCTGGTCAGCTATTTCGGGCCGATGGCCGAAAACCTTCCGATTGCTGCTTGCCTGCCGGTTGACGGGGTGCATCTGGATCTCATCCGTGGCGCGGCCGATTTCGCTTTGGCGCTGGGAACGGTGCCGCCGGAGCGATGGCTTTCGCTGGGCGTGGTTGATGGCCGCAATGTCTGGCGTGCCGATTTGCAGAAGGCCCTGGCAATCCTTCGGCAGGCCGCCGAGGTCCGCGGGACTGAGCGACTGATGGTGGCGCCGTCATGCAGCCTGCTGCACGTGCCGGTCGATCTGGCGCAGGAGGAGGGGCCGAAAAGCAGCCTCAACATCGAGATGCGCGGCTGGCTTGCTTTTGCGGTGCAGAAGCTCGAAGAGGTTGCAACCCTTGTCCGGGGACTCGATCACGGTGATGCGGCGATCGCCGGCGAACTGGCACGCAGCGGCGCAGCCGTGCGTTCCCGCGCCGCGAGCCCGAGCGTGCATGACGCTGAGGTTGCGGCCCGGCTCGCTGCGGTGACGCCGGAGATGGAGCGGCGTGCGACGGGCTTTCTCAATCGCCGGGCGGCACAGCGCGCACGGACGCCGCTGCCGAGCTTCCCGACGACAACGATCGGCTCATTTCCGCAAACGAAAGCAGTACGAGAAGCGCGTGCAGCGCTGGCGCGCCACGAGCTGACCCAAGCCGACTACGATCATGCGATCGAGGCGTGGATCGCGGAGGCGATCCATTTCCAGGAGGAGCTGGGCCTTGATGTGCTGGTGCATGGCGAGGCCGAACGGAACGACATGGTGAAGTATTTTGGCGAGCAGTTGC
>DASZQO010000073.1:0-12123 GCA_035549615.1 Acetobacteraceae bacterium | reverse complement strand
ACCTTGTTCGGCAATAACGGTGCTATCACAGACCACTCGAAATCCGTCAGATCAAACCGTGCCATTCAAACCTCCAGCCTTTGGAAGCTTGAATCACTGTTCGCAAAAAAATGGAATCCACTTTATGAGTATGTGACCTAGGGCAGATCGCGGTCAGCCGGAATCGGTTGGTCGCGTGAAGAGGCTTGTAGAACAAATCCGCAGAGCAGTGCGCGCGGATCGATGTCAGTGCACACCGCTCCAGAAATACGCCAGCCTGGGTCAGCCTCGCTGCAAACCGAGCCGCCGGCCCGCCGTCACCAGCGCGGCTGCGAGCGCGGCCTTGGTAAGATCGGCCGGAACGAACGGCACCACGCCGAGCCGAAAGCTCCGCTCCCACCCGATGAGATGGGCAAGCCAGGCAGCGCCGCAGAGATAGATCACGGCCACGCCCCCGAGCATGGAAGCGAAGAGAACGAATGGCCGTGCGCGGAGCCCGCGATCGGATGCCAAGCCGACGAGAAGCGCGGCGGCCAGGAAGCCTGCGAGATATCCCCCGGTTGGGCCGAGGAAATAGGCAGGGCCCGCGGCGACGCCCGCGAAGACCGGAAGGCCCGCGGCACCTTCGACGAGCCAGAGCAGGACGGCAGCTCCCGCGAGACGGGCGCCGAAGAAACCAGCGAGCCCGAGCACGGCGAGCACTTCGAGTGTCATCGGGACGGGCCAGAACGGCACCTCGATCTTGGCGGAAAGGGCGAGGACGGCGCTGCCGAGCACGATCCCCGCGAAGCGCAGCAGCGGACGCGCCAAGGGGAGCGAACGAAGTGCGGCCGGGTGCGATCCTTCTGGTGTTTTCATCTCGGTCACCTCGTCGGTCGGGGCGGGGTTTGCGAATAGTCGTAGAAGCCGCGGCCGGTCTTGCGGCCGAGCCAGCCGGCCTCGACATATTTTACGAGCAGCGGACAGGGACGATATTTGCTGTCCGCCAGCCCCTCATGCAGCACCTGCATCACCGAGAGGCAGGTATCGAGTCCGACGAGGTCCGCCAGCTCAAGGGGACCCATTGGATGATTGGCTCCAAGCCGCATCGCCGTATCGATGGCAGCGACCGAGCCCACGCCTTCATAGATCGCGTAAACCGCCTCGTTGATCATCGGCACCAGGATGCGGTTGACGATGAAGGCCGGATAATCCTCAGCGACCGCCGTCGTCTTGCCAAGCCGCGCCGCCAGCGCCTGAATCGCCTGGAAGGTCGGCTCATCCGTCGCGATGCCGCGGATCAGCTCCACAAGCTTCATCACCGGCACCGGATTCATGAAATGCATGCCGATGAATTTTTCCGGCCGGTCGGTCGAGGCGGCGAGGCGCGTGATCGAGATCGAGGAAGTGTTGGAGGCAATGAGGCAGCTGGGCTTGAGCTGAGGGACCAGGCTTTTGAAAATGGCGCGCTTGATCTCTTCCTTCTCGGTCGCGGCCTCGATGACGAGGTCGCAATCCCCGAAAGCTGCATAGTCGGTCGTGGTGCGAATGCGCGCCAGCGCCGCATCCTTCTCTTCGGCGGTGATGAGCTTTCGCGCAACCTGGCGGTCCATATTGTGCGCGATCGTTGCCATCGCCTTCTCAAGCGCGGCTGGATTGACATCGAGCATCGTCACCGAAAGGCCGGCGAGGGCGGCGACATGGGCGATCCCGTTGCCCATCTGGCCGGCGCCAATCACGCCCACGGACATGATTTGGGGCATTTCGAGCCCGATATCCGGGCTGGCCGGGGCGGGCTCGCGTTCGATATTCATGGGGTCTTCTCCAGCTCGCGGGCGAGTTCAGGCAAGGCGGTGAAGAGATCAGCGACCAGGCCGTAATCGGCGATCTGGAAGATCGGCGCTTCCTCGTCCTTGTTGATGGCGACGATCACCTTGCTGTCCTTCATACCGGCGAGGTGCTGGATGGCTCCGGAAATACCGACCGCAATATAGAGATCCGGCGCCACCACCTTGCCCGTCTGGCCGACCTGGAGATCGTTCGGCACGAATCCGGCATCAACCGCCGCGCGCGAGGCGCCGATGGCGGCACCCAGCCGATCGGCAATCGGCTCGAGCAGCTTGAAATTGTTTCCGCTCTGCATTCCCCGTCCGCCCGAGATCACCACCCGCGCGGCGGAAAGCTCCGGCCGCTCGTTCTTCGAGAGCTCGGCCGAGACGAAGCGCGACAAGCCGGCGGAGATGGGCACGGATGCGGACTCGATCGGTGCCGAACCGCCCTCCGCCGGCACCGGATCGAAGCTTGCGGCCCGCACCGTGAGCACTTTCTTCGTATCGCGCGACCGCACGGTGGCGAGCGCATTGCCGGCATAGATGGGGCGGATGAAGGTGTCCGCATCGACGATGTCCGCAACATCGCTGATCGGCTGCACATCGAGCAGCGCCGCCGCGCGTGGCATCACGTTCTTGCCCGCAGCGGTGGCCGCCGCGAGAAGGTGTGTATAGGAAGGCGCAAGCGCCACCAGCAGCGCCGCCAGCGGCTCGGCCAGCCCGTGCGAGAGCGCGGGAGCCTCTGCCGTCAGCACCTTGGCGACCCCCGGCAGCTTCGCCGCCGCTTCCGCTGCCTTGCCAACCGATTCGCCGGTCACCAGGGCATGCACATCGCCGAGCCTGGAAGCCGCGGCAACCGCGCTCCGCGAAGGCTGCTTGATCACGCCATCCTGGTGCTCGATCAGAACAAGAACCGCCATCAGATCACCTTCGCCTCGGTCCTGAGCTTTTGCACCAGCTCCGCGACCGAGCCCACCTTCTTCCCCGCCTGACGGCGCGGTGGTTCAGCCACCTGCACGAGGGTGAGGCGCGGGGCCGGATCGACGCCAAGATCGGCGGGCTTCAGCGTCTCGATCGGCTTACGCCGGGCCTTCATGATGTTGGGCAGGCTTGCGTAGCGCGGCTCGTTCAACCGGAGATCGGTGGTGACAACCGCCGGCAGGGTGAGGGCGACGGTCTCGAGCCCGCCATCGACCTCGCGCGTGACCATCGCGGTCTCGCCCTCGATCACCAGCCGCGAGGCGAAGGTGCCCTGAGGCCAGCCGAGCAGGGCCGCGAGCATCTGGCCGGTGGCGTTCATGTCATCGTCGATCGCCTGCTTGCCGAGCACGATCAGGCGGGGAGACTCGCGCTCCGCGATCGCCTTGAGCAGCTTGGCGACCGAGAGCGGCTCAAGCGCGGCCTCGGTCTCGACCAGGATGGCGCGATCCGCGCCCATGGCGAGCGCGGTGCGCAGCGTCTCCGCCGCTGCGGCCGGGCCGAGGGAGACCGCCACGACCTCGGTGGCAATCCCTTTCTCCTTCAGCCGGGTCGCCTCTTCCACCGCGATCTCGTCGAACGGGTTCATCGACATCTTGACGCCGGCAGTCTCGACCCCCGAGCCGTCCGACTTCACCCTCACCTTGACGTTGTAATCGACCACCCGCTTGACGGGGACGAGGACCTTCATCGTCATGCCATGCCGTTTTCCGGGATTTCACTGCCGGTGCCCGCCGGCAGAGGGACGGCTCCTGTTCGCACATGCAACAGAAGGGCGGCGGACCTTAGAGACCCCGCCCGCGCCCTGTCAAACCCGTCTCACCCGAATTCTGCCACAGGGTCCTGCTTGATCCGCTCTGGCCGCATTGTAGAAAACCCCGTCATGCCGCGCGGTGACCTGTTCCCTGAAATCGGGCCCTATGAGACCGGTTATCTGCCGCTCACCGGCGGCCATGTGATGTACTGGGAGCAGGTCGGCAATCCGCGCGGACAGGCTGCCCTTTTTCTTCATGGCGGGCCCGGCGCGGGGGCCGGGGCGGTGCATCGTCGCTTCTTCGATCCCGGCTACTGGCGCACCGTCATCTTCGATCAGCGCGGCGCCGGCCGCTCGCGGCCGCTCGGCAGCCTGGTGCGAAACACCACCCCCGATCTCGTCGAGGATATCGAACGGCTGCGCCAGCATCTCGGCATCGAGCGCTGGCTCCTCTTCGGCGGCTCCTGGGGTTCGACGCTGGCGCTCGCCTACACGCAGGCCCATCCGGAACGGGTCAGCGCCTGCGTGCTGCGCGGGGTGTTCCTCGGCCGGCCGCAGGAGGTGGAATGGTTCCTGCGCGGCCTCGCCCACATCTTCCCCGATGCCCACGCCAATTTCGCCGGATTCCTGCCGGAGGCCGAGCGCGGCAACCTGCTGGAAGCCTACCTGGCTCGCCTTACCGACCCCGATCCCGCGATTCATTTGCCCGCGGCGCGAGCCTGGTCGATCTATGAAGGCTCCTGCAGCACCTTGCTGCCGAGCCCAGAGACGGTTGCCTCCTTCTCACAGGACCGCACCGCCCTGGGGCTTGCCCGGATCGAGGCCTACTACTTCGCGCATGGGCTCTTTCTACCGCCCGGTGGGCTGCTCGCCGGAATGTCGCGGATCGGCCGAATCCCGGCCGAGATCGTTCAAGGTCGTTATGACATGGTCTGCCCGGCCTGCACCGCTTTCGAGCTTGCCGCAGCTTGGCCGGCCGCCCGGCTCACGATCATTCCGGATGCCGGCCACTCGGCACTCGAACCCGGCATCCGCCGCGCGCTCATCTCCGCCGTTGAACGGCTGCGCACCGCGCGCTGAGACGAGCGGCGAAGAAATAGTTCAAGACCCGGGGGCTTCGCCATATGCGCGCCTGGAAATCCGTCGTTTCTACTCGCCGGTCTTGGACCTCGACCGCAATACAGCGGCTTTGCCCGCTCCTGCTGCTCTTCCTCGCGGCCGCGTCGCCGCCCCATGCGGCGCCGCCCGCGAGCGCCCAAGGCGGGTCCCCGCCGGTCTCCCTTACTCGCGAGCAGGCGGCGGCCGCTCTCTCAGTGCTGGAAAATCCCGGCACACGAGACGCGCTGATCGCGGCGCTTCGGGCGCTCGCCCAAGGCCTGCCGCCTGGCCCGTCCGCGGCTTCCGCCGCGCCTCACGAGGCAATATCGGGAACGGCGACAGCGGAAGGAGCGAAGGCGGCCACGCATGAAACGGGTGCCGCGGCTTCAGCAGGCAGGCCGGCGCCCGCCAAGCCGGAGAGCACGACACTCGCGATCCCGCTTCAGCCGGACAGTCTTGGGGCGCAGATTCTGGTCGAATTCTCGCGTCGCCTGACCGCGATGGGCCGGGCGGTCACAGGTGCCTTGCGGGCGATGATCTCGTTCCCCCTTCTTTCAATCTGGATCTCAAGCGTCTGGCAGGATCAGTATCTCCACCAGATTTTTCTTGCCGTGGCCTGGAGGCTCGCCGTCGTCGCGGTGGCCGGGCTGGCCGTGGAACGGCTGACGATCTGGATCCTATCCGGGGCAAGGGCGGGCGTGGCCCGGCTCGCATTGCGCCGCGACGGCAAGGGTGCGCCGCTCCCAGAAGGGGCAGACGAAGGTGAGGCGCGGGCGGAGGCCGGCGAAACAGAGGCCAGCGGGACAGGATCGGGCCGCGCGCAGCGCGCTGCCCGGCACCTGAGGCGCGCCGGGTTCGCTTGCCTCGCTTTCCTGCTCGATCTCGTGCCAGTGGTCGTCTTTGCCGGTGTGGTCAATGGGCTCCTGACCGTTGGACTCGGTGCCAGCGTGATCGCGAAGCTCGTGATTCTTGCGCTCGTCAATGCCTATGTGATCACGCGGGTTCTTCTTTCCGCCGTGCGCATGCTGGTCGGTGCCGAATGTCCGGCGGTGAGGCTGCTGCCGGCTTCCGAGCCGACGGCGCGCTATACGATGCTCTGGGCGCGACGGATCCTGGGCGTCAGCGTCTTTGGCTACACTGCCGCCGAAGTCGCCCTGCTGTTCGGCCTCTACCCGAGCCTCCATCTCGCTTTCGTCAAGCTGGTGGCGCTGGTGGTCCATCTTTTCCTGGTGGTGATCGTGCTGCAGAAGCGCCGCACCGTGCGGGCATGGCTCCGCGCGCCCGCGGATGCGCGCGGCCCTTTCGCCGCTTTGCGCAACCTTTTCGCGGCGTACTGGCACTACTTCGCCATCTTCTATCTGGTAACACTTTGGATTCTCTGGGCCATCGGGGTCCGGCACGGATTCAGCACGCTTCTTCGCTTCTGCCTCGCGGCGATCGTGGTGATCGCCGGGGCATGGGCGGTTGACCAGGCGGTCAAGCGGGCGATCGAAAACCATATTCGGGTCGATGAGCTCGCGGTTCGCTTTCCCGGGCTCGAACGAAGGGCTCGGTACTATCTTCGCGGCTTGCGCAACCTCGTCTCGATCGTGCTCGGCCTGGTCGCGTTCCTGCTCCTGCTCGAAGTATGGGGGGTCGATGCCTTTGGCTGGTTCGCCTCCAATTCTCTCGGCGGGCGGATCCTCGGCGCGGTTGTGGTGATCGGCATCACCGTCGCCGCGGCCGCGCTGGTGTGGGAGGCGGTCAACGGCTCCGTGGAGCGGCATCTCGCCCGGCTCTCGCGCGAGGGGCACGTGATGCGCTCGGCGCGGCTGCGCACGCTTCTGCCCATGCTGCGGGCGACGCTCTTCGTCATCATCGGAATCGTCGTCGGGTTGATGGCGCTCAGCCAAATCGGTGTGAACATCGCCCCTCTGCTCGCCGGCGCGGGCATCGTCGGCATCGCGATCGGCTTCGGCTCGCAGAAGCTCGTGCAGGACATCATCACCGGGCTCTTCCTGCTGCTCGAGAATGCGATGCAGGTGGGCGACGTGGTCTCGCTCGGCGGGCTCTCGGGAGTGGTCGAAAATCTCTCGATCCGCACCATCCGCCTGCGCGCCTCGGACGGCTCCATCCATATCGTGCCGTTCAGCGCCGTGACGAGCGTGACCAACATGACACGCGACTTCAGCTATGCGGTGTTCAATGTCGGCATTGCCTACAAGGAGGATGTGGACCGTGTGATCACGGTGCTGAAAGACCTCGCGGCCGAGATGCGCAAGGACCCGGAATGGTCGGCGATGATCCGCGACGAACTCGAAGTCTGGGGGCTCGACCAGTTCGCCGCCTCGTCGGTGGTGATCGTCTGCCGGCTCCGGACCGGCCCGTCGCAGCGCTGGGCAGTGATGCGGGAGTTCAACCGGCGCATGAAGCGGCGCTTCGACGAACTCGGAATCGAGATGCCTTTCCCGCACCAGAAGCTGGTTCTTGATCAGCCCGTTACGCTCTATCATCTCCCGCGGGGAACGAATGCCCCGCCAGGAGTACGGCCATGACCCGCACAGACCCGCTTGCCGATCTTTTCCACACTCTCTCGCGCGACGGGTTTGCCCATGTGCCGGGGCTCAGGATGCAAGCCCTCTTCGAAGCCAATGGCACGCTTTCGGACTGGGCGGAATTCGCCGAGAGCTGGAACGATCTCGGGCTCGATATCTATATGGCCGATGGCGGCCGTTACCGGCGCCGGCGCTTCGCCGTGTTCGCAGCCCCGGCCGATGGCGGACCGATCCTGCGTGGACCTCATCAGCCGCACTATCAGAGCCGCGACTACAACGCGCTCAACGGCGGGATTGAACGGTGGTTCGCGCCGATCGCCGAGAAGGTGGGCGCCGGGCCGAGCATGCGGGCGATCCTCGCCACCTGCCGCAGCCTGTTCGACCGGCTGGCACCCGGACGGGCTTGGCACATTGAAACACATCAGTTCCGCATCGAGGCCCGCGCGGACATGGTGGGCCTGCCGACACCCGAAGGCATGCACCGCGACGGGGTGGATTATGTGCTGGTGCTGCTGATCCGGCGGGAGAATGTGCGGAGCGGCGTCACCTCCATCCACGACCTCGCGGGGAAGACCCTTGGCAGCTTCACGCTGGCCGAACCATTTGCCGCCGCTCTCGTCGATGATCACCGCGTGATGCACGGTGTGACGCCGGTCGAACCCGAGGATCCCTCACGGCCCGCCTTTCGCGACGTGCTGGTGGTGACCTTTCGCGCCATCGGAGGATAGGTCGTCCACGATAACGCCGCTTCCCCTTGCTCAGAGCCTGTTTGCGCCTGCGCGACGCTGAAGTCGGAAGCGCCGCAGGCGCCGGTCCGATGCAGCTTTCAGGAACCGGAGCGGCCGCAAGATCAATCGCTTCGGACGCGGGGCCCGTGGCACAACGATCCGCCGGAACCCGGAGGCAAATGAAAGCCCTGAAGCGGAACGCCGGGCGCCCCTGCCCGCGAGTACCACAAGCGCGGAAAGACGCGCCGGCAGGGCACCGCAGCCGCATTCCCGAAAGCCGCATTCGCGAACAGGCCCTCAGAGCGTCCGCGTGACCTTGCTAAGATGGGGCGGGGCATCGGGATTCATGCCCCGCGCCTCGGCCAGCGAGGCGGCGAGCGGATAGAAGGATTGCACTGCCGCAAGCGGGTCGAGATCGGGTTCGTCCGTCGTGGTGAGCGTTACACTGCGCTCGCCGATCTCATCGGGCGCAGCGAGCACCACCTTGGCGCCGCTCTCGCGGAGCTCGGCGGCGAGCGAAACGAGCTCCGCGAGCGCGGGGCCGCGCATTGCAAGGACGAGCACCGTTTCCTTGGGCCCGATCAGCGCCATCGGGCCGTGACGAAGCTCCGCTCCGCTGATGGCTTCGGCATGCAGCCCGCAGGTTTCCTTGAACTTGAGCGCCGCCGCCGCAGCGATGGCGAGGCCGGGGCCCCGGCTGACGACGATCGCACGGTCAGCCACGGCAAGCGGCGGGATCGCCGCACTCCAGTCCTTCTCCGCCGCGCACGCAAGCCGCCCGGGCAGGCCTGCAAGGCTGGCGAGAAAGCGGGCATCGCCCTGCCAGATGCCGACGAGACGAGCCGCGGCGGCAAGGCTCGCGAGAAAACTCTTGGTGGCTGCGACAGCGCGCTCCGCCCCCGCATGCAGCCCAAAACACCAGGCCGCAATGTCCGCGAGCGGTGAGGCGGTGTCATTGACGAGCGCGGCCGCGATTGCTCCGGCGCGGCGGAGCGCGCGCAGGCCGGCAAGGATGTCCGGGCTCTGGCCTGACTGGGAGAGCGCGACGGCGAAGAGACCCTGGGCGCGGAGCGGCGCGTGGTACAAAGTGACCAGGGAGGGTGAGAGCGAGGCGACCGGACGGCCAAGCCGCGCCGTCAACAGATAGGCGAGGTAGGAGGCGGCATGATCCGAGCTGCCGCGCGCAACCGTGATGGCGGCCCGCGGATCGGCCGCGCGCAGGCAGGCGCCGAAAGCGGCCCAGGCGGCTTCATCGGCAGCGAGGAAGCGCGCGACTGCGTCAGGTGCGGCGAGCGCCTCGGCAAGCATCAACGACGACATGACCCTCCTTTGCCCCAATCTTCCTGCCCCAAGGGTTGCCTTCCTATTTTTTGCCCCTTGCCACAACGAAAACTTGCAATCGCGCGAAAGCTGGGCTCGACTGGCTGACGGAATCCTGCAGGCAAACAGGGAGGCAAGGAGGAACCGCAATGAAAATAGGATCACCGGAATCCACAAGTGCGGGGGTGGGGCGCCGTCCACTGATAGCAGCCGCGGGCTCCGCCCTCGCGCTCGCGCCTTTCGCCGCCCGCGCGGCGACCAGCCTGCACGTGACCGTCGCCTACTACAGCGCCGCCACGGGGCCCTACTTCCAGCAGATGGCGAAGACGTTCGAGGCCGCGAACCCTGGCATCACCGTCAAGATCGACGTGGTGAACTGGGATACGCTGCTGCAGACCCTGCAAACGGACATTTCTGGCGGTGTCACGCCCGATCTTTCCATCATAGGTACGCGCTGGCTGCTCACCTTCGTCAAAGATGGTGTCGCCGAACCGCTTGACCACTTCATGACACCGCAGTTCCGGGACCGTTTCATCGGCACCTTCCTGGAACCGGCCGAGATCGGCGGCAAGGTGTACGGGCTGCCAATCGCCGCCTCGGCACGGGCGATGTTCTATAATACGGATATGCTAACAAAGGCGGGTTTCCCGGACGGGCCGAAGACCTGGGACGATGTCGTCGCCGCGGCGAGGAAGATCAAGGCGGCAGGCGGATACGGTTTCGGGCTGCAAGGCAAGGCCATCGAGACCGACGTCTATTGGTATTACGCACTCTGGAGCTATGGCGGCGAGCTGATCGGCAAGGACGGCAAGGCTGCGTTCGATTCACCGGCCGGCATCAAGGCGCTGACACTCTATCAGACGATGGTGCAGGAGGGGCTGACCCAACCGGGCGTCACCGATTACACCCGCGAGGACGTGCAGAATCTCTTCAAGCAGGGACGTGTGGGAATGGTGATCACCGCACCGTTCCTCATCAACCAGATCGCTGCGGAAGCGCCGAAGCTGCAATATGGCATCTGCCCGGTGCCGCGCGGCACGACTTCCGCGACTTACGCGGTGACCGATTCGATCGTCATGTTCTCGAATTCGCAGGCCAAGGAGGCGGCCTGGAAGTTCCTCGACTTCCTGTTCACCAAAAATCCGCGCGTCACTTTCAGCAAGAACGAGGGATTCCTGCCGACCACGAAGGCCGAAGCGGCCGATCCCTATTTCGCCGATAACAAGCGGCTCCAGATTTTCGTGAGCCTGCTGCCGGAAGCACGATTCGCGCCGACCATTCCGGGCTGGGAAGGCATGGCGCAGGCGGTCACCGATGCCGTGCAGTCGGTCTATCTCGGCAAAGCCGATCCGGCTGCAGCGCTCAAGCTCGCCTCGATCAAGGCCGATCAGGCCCTGAAGGGTGACTAGGACGGGATGCGTTCGCTCACGCTCGCCCTTCCCGCCCTCGCCCTTCATTTTCCCGCGTGATTCAGACCTCCGGTCATCACGCTCAGACGCCTGATGATCGCAAATCATCACGCGCCAAGTGAGAACAGGAAGCGGTTGCCCAGCATCGCGATCGCACGGACAGGAAGGATAGGTGCGCGTCCGCGCATTCCCCGAGCCCTGGTGCCGTGGCTCCTGATCGGGCCGAGCCTCGTGCTCGCGGTCGTTGTGATCTTCTACCCGTTTATCGAGATCGTTCGGCTCTCTCTGCACGACGTCTCGCCTTTCGGCATCGTGCGCGGCTTCGTCGGCTTTGCCAACTATACCCGCACGTTGGACGATCCCGTCTTTCAGGCAACGGTGCTGCGCACGTTCGAATGGACCGTCGCGGTGGTCGGCGGCACGGTGATCATTTCGATGCCGGTGGCGCTCGTGCTCGCCCAGGATTTTCACGGAAGGGGCCTCGCCCGTACCCTCATCCTCCTTCCCTGGTCGATGTCCCTCGCGATGGCGGCGATCGTCTGGCTATGGGCCTTCAACGGCAATTACGGCATGGTGAATTCCATCCTGGAAGGAGCTGGCCTCATCACAAAGCCGTTGCAGTGGATGGCCCGTGCGGACACGGCTTTCCCCGTTGAAATCGGGGTCGGCATCCTTGTCTCCATTCCCTTTACGGTGACGATCTTCCTCGGCGGACTCGCCTCGATTCCGGGCGAGATCTACGAGGCCGCACGGATCGACGGGGCCGGGGCGCTCGCCCAGTTCCGTTGGATGACCTTGCCGCTGATGCGGCCATTCGTGACCATCGCCGTCGTATTGAACATGATCTATGTCTTCAATTCCTTTCCGATCATCTGGGTCATGACCGAAGGCGGACCAGACAATTCAACCCATATCCTGGTGACTTATCTCTATGAGCTCGCTTTCCGGATCGGCCGGCCAGGGCTTGCGGCAGCCGTATCGGTGGCGATGCTCGCCATCGTCCTGGTTTTCTCCTTTGCCTATCTCAGGCTCGCCGAGCGCGAGGCGACATGAGCCCGCGCCGCAGCCTCGGCCGCAGCATGATCTGCTGGCTCGTCCTGCTGCCGCTGATCGTGATCGTGCTCTTTCCGTTCGCGGTGATGCTATCGACCGCGCTTAAGCCCACTTCCGAAGTGTTGCAATATCCACCGCACTGGATCCCCCATCACGTTGATTGGGGAACATTCGCAGCAATGTGGCAGGCAGCCGATTTCGGCTCCGCGCTGCTGAACAGCCTTGCGATCAGCATCGGCGCGACCCTGCTTGCGCTCATCGTGTCCGTTCCGGCGGCCTATGGCGTGGCTCGGCTCGCTTTCGCAGCGAAAGGCGCCTATCGTCGTTTCCTCCTCATCACCCAGATGCTTTCGCCGATCCTGCTGGTGCTCGGCCTCTTCCGCATGGCCGCCGCGGTACCGTTTGGCGACGGGACGCTCGTTAATACGCGAACTGTGGTCGTGGTGATCTATGCCGCCTTCA
>DASZQO010000072.1:0-3650 GCA_035549615.1 Acetobacteraceae bacterium | reverse complement strand
GAGATATTCCTCAACGTGCTGCTTGCCGCTCTCGCGGCCGTAGCCGCTCATCTTATAGCCGCCGAAGGGCACCGCCGGATCCATGGCCTGATAGCAGTTGATCCAGACCGAGCCTGCCCGGATGCCGCGCGCGAGCTTGTGCGCTTTGCTCACGTCGCGGGTCCAGAGCCCGCTGCCCAGCCCGAAATTCGTCCGGTTGGCGCGTTCGATCACCTCCTCGATGTCGGTGAAAGGAATGGCCGAGATCACCGGGCCGAAGATCTCCTCCTGGGCGATCCGCATCTCGTCCTTCACGTCGGCAAAGACCGTCGGCGGCACGAAATAGCCCTTGGCCATCGCGCCTTCCGTCAGCCGCTCGCCGCCCGAAAGCGGCCGCGCCCCCTCCTGGCGGCCGATGGCGAGATAGCCGGTCACGCGGTCGAGCTGTTCGGCCGAGACCAGAGGCCCGACCTGGGTCTCGGGATCGCGGCTGTCACCCACCTTGAGCGACTTTCCGAAAGCCGCCACCCGGGCGGTGAACTCGTCATAGATCTTGCGCTCGACGAAAAGCCGCGTGCCGGCACTGCAGATCTGGCCGGAATTGGCGAACACCGCCATGCCCGCGCCCGGCACCGCCGATTCGAGATCGGCATCCGCGAACACCACATCCGGGGACTTGCCGCCGAGCTCGAGCGAGACGCGCTTGAGGTTGCCCGCCGAAGCCTCGATGATCTTCTGGCCCGTGAGGTGGGATCCGGTGAAGGCCACCTTGTCCACATCCATGTGGCGCGCCAGGGCCGCGCCCGCCGTCTCACCATAGCCGGGGACGATATTCACCACCCCGGGCGGGACCCCGGCCTGCTGGCAGAGCTCACCCAGACGAAGCGGCGTCAGCGGCGCCTCTTCCGCCGGCTTGAGGACAACCGTGCAGCCGGTGGCAAGCGCGGGGCCAATCTTCCAGATCGTCGCCGTGAGCGGCGAGTTCCATGGAATGATGGCGCCGACGACGCCGACCGGCTCCTTGAGCGTGAAGGACACATACTCGCCGGGCAGCGAGTTCTCGATCGTCTCGCCATGGATCGAGACCGCCTGGCCGGCATAGTAGCGGAGCATGCCAAGCGCCCGCAGCCGGCTGCCCCGGGTGCGGCCGATCGGCGCCCCCATGTCGAGCGTGTCGAGCGCGGCAAGCTCATCGAAATGCTGCTCGACCAGCTCAGCAAGCTTGAGCAGCAGGTTCTGCCGCTCGAACGGCTTGAATTTGCTCCACGGCCCGTTGAAAGCGCGTCGCGCCGCCGCGACTGCCCGATCGATATCCTCGGCATCGCCCTCGGCCACCTCGGCCAGCACTTCACCGGTGGAGGGGTTGAGGGTTGAGAAGGTCTTGCCCGACGCGGCTTCGACCCATTTGCCCTCGATCAGCATCCGCTTCGGCTTGCCATCGAGGAAAGGATGGCGGGTGGCGATGATATCGGTGGTCACCGGATGATCTCCCTACAATCCATTCATGACGTTCAATTGACGGTCGGCGGGCGCATGGCGGCGGGTTCCGCCGAGTAGCGCAGCATCTCTCCCAGGCGGTCGGCCTGGGGTGTCGCCAGCGCGAAGGTTACCTCGAACCCGTCCGGTGTGGCCAGACTGAGAAGGGAGGCATCCGCCCCCATCGCCCGCTCCACGCGCCAATCACCCAGTGGATGGATCATGCGCAGCGCCCCGCCAGCGAAGCGCCCTGCCAGCGCCTCGCGCAGCATCCGCGGGATTGTCATCATCAGGGCGCTCAGCATCTCAAGCGGCAGGCTGATAGCGGCGGTGCGCCCGGCCTCGTCCTCGAAGCCGAGCAGCACGCGCTCACCGTCCGCCGCCACCTTCCAGGTGGTCAGGCGCTCAGCCTTGATGGTAGTGTCGCTCACCGCTCTGCTAAAGTCGTGCCGCCACACCTTTCGTTTCGGTATAGAGTTCGATCGCTTCGTAGCCCATCTCGCGGCCCCAGCCGGACTGCTTATAGCCGCCGAACGGCAAGGCAACGTCGTTGAAATTATGGACGTTGATCCAGACCGAGCCCGCCTTGAGCTTGCGCGCGAGCTTATGGGCAATCCCGAGATCGCGCGTCCAGATCGAAGCGGCAAGGCCGTACTCGGTCGCATTCGCCTCTTTGGCGATGCGGTCGAGATCATCATCGCCATAAGGCATTGCGCAGACCACGGGGCCGAAGATTTCTTCCCGCACAACCTTCATCTCGGGCGTCGTGCGGGCCAGCACGGTGGGCTCGATGAAATAGCCCTCATTGCCGTGCCGCTTGCCCCCGATAAGCACTTCGGCACCTTGCACCCGACCGCTTTCGAGATAGCCCGTCACCCGCTTGAACTGCTCATCGGAAACGAGCGGCCCCATGTTCGTCTCTGGATCGAGGCCGGGTCCGATCTTGATCTTCGCCGCTTCCTCGGTCAGCCCGCTCATCACCCGGTCGAACACGCGCTCATGCACGAAGAGGCGGGAGCCGGCGGTGCAGCACTGGC
Organism: Acetobacteraceae bacterium; assembly: GCA_035549615.1. GTDB lineage: Bacteria > Pseudomonadota > Alphaproteobacteria > Acetobacterales > Acetobacteraceae > JAKAWQ01. The sequence continues at coordinate 1,158 of DASZQO010000072.1, read as the reverse complement.
CCATATTGAAGAAGATGCCGGAGGCGGTGCCGGGGATCGCAACCGAAAGATCCGCATCGGGGAAGACAATTGCCGGCGACTTGCCGCCGAGCTCGAGCGAGACTTTCTTGAGATTGCCCGCGGCCGCCTGAACGATCAGCTTGCCGACCTCGGTCGAGCCGGTGAAGGCGACCTTGTCCACATCCGGATGCGCGGCGATGGCCGCACCGGCGGTGCCATCGCCGGTGATGATGTTGACCACACCCGCCGGAAAGCCCGCCTCCACGATCAGCTCGCCGAGGCGGATCGCGGAGAGCGGCGTCTGCTCCGCCGGCTTGAGCACGATCGTGCAGCCGGCCGCGAGTGCCGGCGCAATCTTCCATACCGCCATCAGAAGCGGGAAGTTCCAGGGAATGATCTGGCCGACGACACCGACCGGCTCGCGCAGCGAATAGGCGTGCCAATCCCCGGGGGCGGAGATCGGAATGCTCTGGCCGGTGATCTTGGTGGACCAGCCGCCCATATACCGCAGCAGCTCACAGCCGAACGGCAGATCGACGGCGCGTGCATCGCGGATCGGCTTGCCGTTGTCGAGCGATTCGATTTCGGCAAGCTCATCGGCATGGGCTTCAAGAACATCGCCGAGCCTCCAGACGAGCTTGCCACGCTCGACCGGCGTCATCTTGGCCCAGGGCCCTTCCTCGAAGGCGCGGCGGGCGGCCGCCACCGCCGCATCGACATCCGCCGCACCGCCCTCGGCAACCTCCGCGATCTGCTGGCCGTTCGAAGGGTCGAAGACGGCGAAGCTGCGCCCGGAGCGCGCATCGACCCATTTCCCATCGATCAGGAGCTTGTGGCGGCGCGAGATGAAAGCGTGAACGGTCTGGCTCAACCGTCCCTGAGAGGTGGCGATGTCCATCGGGATCTTCCCCCTTTCCGGCGCACGTTATATTTCAACAAATATAACGACGCTCGTCTTTCCTTGTCCAGCCGCCCTTCTCCTCCGGCCGGGCCGCCATTTGCCGCAGGGTCGCGAACGGGAGGGATTCGCTTGCGCCTGTCCATCCCGCTCTCGGTCTTTGCATTCCCGCGTGATTCAGACCTCCGGTGATCCCAGCCCCCCGTCATCACGCTTTCAAGTTCAAGTCCTCTCGCGCGCTTAGCGGGAGTTTTGCCGCG
>DASZQO010000071.1:0-5625 GCA_035549615.1 Acetobacteraceae bacterium | reverse complement strand
AGCACCCTAAGCGGACGTTCGAGGCGAGCGAGCGCGCGGGCCAGGCTTGTCCCCGCCGCAGCGAGCGGTGCAGCGACGGGGTGGAGATCCGCTTCCGGTGCATCCGCCTCCTCGGCAGCGCGGGCACGGACCTGCGCGCGCACCTCGCGGAGAAAATTCTCGGCGGGATTGGCGGCAAAAAGCTGCGGCGCATCGGGCTCACCGATCCGTCCCTGCCAGCCGGGCACGGGAAGCGCACGGGCGAACGCGAGCATCTGATCGAGCGCTTCTCTCAGGGCCGGCTTCTCGCCGAGCAGTTCCTCAATGCGCAGGGCAAGTCCGCGTGCCCGCGAGCGGCTGCCCTCCGCGCCGAGCAGCCAGCGGCGAAGCTCCGCCATGCTGGCGCCGGAAAGCTCGACGGCAAAGGCTGAATCGGCGGCATCGAAGAGGTGGTGCCCCTCATCGAACACATAGCGCAGCGGCACGCTTGCATCGTCGAGACCGCCCCAGGCCGCCTGAACCATGACAAGCGCGTGGTTGGCCACCACGAGGTCCGCCTCCCGAGCGCGGCGGATCGTATGCTCGACGAAGCAGCGGCGCCAATGGGTGCAGGCGGCGTGGATGCACTCACCGCGCCTATCGGCAAGGCCGACGATGGTAGCGGGGCCGAACAATTCAGCGAGCCAACCCGGCAGGTCCCCGCCGAGAAGATCGCCATCGGCGCTCGCTCCGGCCCAGCGGGCGACAAGACCGAGCGGGATCAGCGAGGCTGTTTCCCGGCCCTGGGCCGCTGTCACCGCATCCTCGAGATTGAGCAGGCAGAGAAAATTCTCGCGTCCCTTGCGCACGACGACGCGGCGGCGCCGGAGGGCAGGCTCCGGATAGAGGCGGGCCAGCTCGGCCTCCACCTGGCGCTGGAGATGGCGGGTAAAGGTGCTGATCCAGACCGGGCCACGATTCCGCTCCGCCCAGAGGCTCGCTGCGGCGATATAGCCGAGCGTCTTGCCCGTGCCTGTCCCGGCCTCGGCGAGCATGATCCGCGGGCTGCCGGCCGCTTCGCGCGGCGCGAAAGCTTCCGTCGTGGCGGCCGCATAGTCGGACTGACCTGGCCTTGGCTCCGCGCCTGCGCCCAGCATTTCGGCAAGGCGCGCGCGCGCATCCGCAGCCGGAACCGAATGGTTCGCGGGCGGCGGAGGTGGCGCACTTTCCTCCCATTCGGGAAGGCGCCGCCAGACCCGCAATCCCTCGGGCGAAGGCAGCTCGCCGGGCCGGTCGAGCGCCGCCATGACGAACGGTGCCCATCCCCAGCCGGCCCGGCCCATCAGCGCGGCAAGCCCCGCGGCGTGTTCATTGCGCGGCATCGCCCGCGCAGCGGCGAGCCGCTCGAGGAGGATGCCGGCAAGACGCGGCAGTATGGCCACTTCGACTTCCAGCCCCTGCCCTCGCAGTGCTTCCCCCAGGGCGAAGGCCAAGCCGCGCGGCGAAGGCGCGGCAGGATGGGCGGGCAGCACGAAGGCGAACAGATCGAGCAGGTCGAGGCAGGGCAGCCTCGGCATAGCGAGCCGCCGAAAGGTGGCTGGGGCATGAACGAGGAGCGGCGGAGGCAGGCGACGCAGCTTGTGGGCTGCTTCCTCGGCCGTAAGCGAATGCAGCACGCCATCCGGATCAAGCAGCGTGGCACGGCCGTGCGCGGCCACCAATGCGGGACCTTCGGGCAGGAGGAGGGCCGGGTGAGCCGGGGTCGCGAATGGCACGGGGATGTTCATGGGTCGGATCGGTGCATCCTCGCGATGCCGGCGCAGACGATCAATCACTCTCTCCCGGTGTCAGCTTTTTGGGGACCGATTGACCGCCAACCGGGCGGTACCTAGCTTGCCCGAATGTCCACCCACCCTGCCCATTCGCGGCCAGCCGCCGCCGGCGCCTGGCCCTTTGCCGAGGCCACGAAGCTTGCCGAACGGCTTGCAGCCTCTGGCAAGGGCGAGGCTTTGTTCGAGACTGGCTATGGCCCTTCGGGATTGCCGCATATCGGCACCTTTGGAGAAGTGGCGCGAACGAGCTGGGTGCGGCTCGCGTTCACCGAGCTCACCGGCAAGCCGTCACGCCTGATCGCGTTCAGCGATGATATGGACGGGCTTCGCCGGGTTCCGGACAATGTGCCCAATCGTGAAGTGCTGGCCCAATATCTCGGCCAGCCGCTGACCCGCGTGCCCGATCCGTTCGGTACGCATGAGAGCTTCGGCGCGCATAACAATGCGCGGCTGCGCGCATTCCTAGACCAGTTCGGTTTCGAGTACGAATTCGCCTCCTCCACAGATTATTACGCTGCCGGGCGGTTCGACGCGGCGCTTCGCCGTGTGCTCACGCAATGGGACGAGATTCTGGCCGTGATTCTGCCGACGCTCGGGCCGGAACGGCGAGCGACCTATGCGCCGGTGTTGCCGCTCCATCCCCGGACGGGCCGGGTGATGCAGGTGCCCATCATGCGGATCGATCCGGATGCAGGAACCGTCACCTGGCAGGATCCGGACGATGGCGCCTGGTTCGAAACGCCGGTCACGGGCGGGCACTGCAAGCTGCAATGGAAGGCCGATTGGGCGATGCGCTGGCACGCGCTCGGCGTCGATTACGAGATGTCGGGCAAGGACCTGATCGAGAGCGTGCGGCTTTCGAGCCGCATCTGCCGCATACTCGGCTCGGCGCCGCCGGAAAGCTTCACCTACGAGCTCTTTCTCGACGAGAACGGGCAGCGCATCAGCAAATCCAAGGGCAACGGGCTGCCGATCGAGGCATGGCTGCGCTACGGCCCGGCCGAGAGCCTCGCGCAATTCATGTTCCACGCCCCCGAACGGGCGAAGCGGCTTTATTTCGACGTCATTCCGAGAGCCGCGGACGAGTATCTCGCCAATGCCGAGCGGCTGCCGCGCGAGCCGGCGGAAGAGCACCACCGCAACCCGGCCTGGTTCATTCATGGCGGGAAGCTTCCGGAGCATGGCGGCAGCCCGATCGCCTTCACCATGCTGCTTCAGCTCGCCAGCGTGGTGAATGCCGAAACATCGGAGATGCTCTGGGGCTTTCTCCGTCGCTACAAGCCCGAGGCGGCGCCGGAGACGATGCCCTTCCTCGACCGTCTGGTCGGGCATGCCATCGCCTACTATCGGGATTTCGTCCGTCCGGCGAAGCGCTTCCGCCCGCCCACGAACGAGGAGCGGGCGGGATTGAAGGCGCTCGCCGAGAGGCTGGCCCAGGAGCGCCCCGCGCTTGAGGCGATGGCGGTCGAGGAGCGCGCGGCGCATCTGCAGGCGCTCGTCTATGACGCGGGACGGCGCCCGCCCTTCCTTGAGCCCCGCAAGGACGGCAGCGAAGGGGTGAACCTCGCCTGGTTCGCGGCTCTCTATCAGGTGCTTCTCGGCCAGGAGCGAGGACCGCGTTTCGGCGGCTTCATCGCGCTCTATGGCATCAGCGAGACGATCGCGCTGATCGAATCGGTGCTCGCGCGGCCGGCGGATGCGGCCTGAGGCAACTGCCCGCCGCGGGGGCCGGAATTTCGGGGGAAGCGGAGTGCGGTGAAGCGCCGTTCCCTGATCGGCAGACTCGCGCGTCTGGCGCGTCATTTGCCGGCGCTGCTCGGCCTCGTCCTGCTGATCGCGGCAGCCGTCACCCTCAAAAGGGCGTTCGCCGGTCTTGCGCTCGGCGATGTCACGGCCGCGATCGACGCCATTCCCGGCCGGAATGTATGGCTGGCCGTTGGGGCGACCATTCTCTCTTATGGCCTGCTCACGCTCTATGACTGGCTGGGCACGCGCTATGCGGGCCATCCCGTCGCCTACCATCGCGTCTGCTTCGGCTCGTTCTGCGCCTATGCGCTCGCCCATAGCCTCGGGCTGCCGGTGGTCTCGGGGGCGGCGGTGCGATATCGGCTTTATGCGCACTGGGGGTTGAGCCCGGCCGAGATCGCCCGGCTGATCGCCTTCTGCAGCCTGACCTTCGGCTTCGGCGGCCTTACGCTGGGCGGGGCGATCCTGCTCTTCGCGCCGCATTGGGTGCCGTTTATCGGGCATGCCGTGCCGATCGCGCTTCTGCGGGCCGTGGGTGCTGCCCTGTGGGCCGCCGCTGTCGGCTACGTGACGCTCGCCCGCTTTGTGCCCCGCGTGGCACTGTTCGGCCAGGAGATCCAACTCCCCGGTGTGACGATGGCGCTCGCCCAGGTGGTGCTGGCGAGCGTCGATCTCGCGCTGACGGCAGCGATTTTCTACGTGCTGCTCGCCGCGTCCGACACGCTGTCCTTTCCACGGTTCCTCGCTGTTTATCTCTCGGCCTATGCGGTGGGACTCGCGACCAACCTGCCGGGCGGCATTGGCGTCTTCGATTCGGGGATGGTGCTCGGGCTTTCGCCCTTTCTCGACACCTCGCACATCCTCGGCGCGCTCGCGGTATTCCGACTCTGCTACTATATCGTGCCGCTTTTTCTGGCTGGGCTTTCTTTCGCGGGCCACGAGCTTGTGCTGCACCGCAAGCGTGCAGCCGGACCGCTCGGGGAGGCGGCGCTCGCGGTGGCCGCGGGCGGCGGCGCGGTTGTGCTTTCGGGTGTGCTCCTGCTCTCCCTCGGCATGTTCGAACCACGGCCGCATCTGCCCAAGGCGCTTGCGGATATCCGTGGCATGGCCGCTCTCGCCGGCCCCTTCGTGCCCTCCCTGATCGGGGCAGCGCTGATGGTGCTCGCGGTCGCGCTGGCAAGGCGGGTCAAGCTCGCCTGGAGCGTCACGCTCGCGCTGCTCGCGGCGGCGGTGCTGGTGACCGCGATTCAGGGCCAGCCCTGGTGGGTGCCGACTTCCCTCGCCGTCACGGCACTCCTGCTCGCTCCCTATCATCATGTCTTCTACCGCCACGCGCGGCTTCTCGCCGAGCCGCTGGCACCTTCGACAACGTTGCCCCTCTTCGCCCTGGCAAGCGTCACGATCACCTTTGCCTCCCTTGCCCGCCATGTGCCCGACCTGCCCCAGGGACCCTGGTGGGGGCTTATTCTCTCCCCAGACCTGCCAGGGCCACTCCGGCTCAGCGTTGCCTTGGCGATGGCGGTTGCGGTGGTCGCGCTCTGGCGGCTCGTGCGTCCTGGGCGGGTACGCTACCTGCCCTGGAACGCCATGGCCTGGGAACGCTACGCTGCGCTTGGTGTCGCGCCGCCGCCGGCCGCGGATGGCCTGGTGTTGGGCGAGGCCGGACGGGCGGCGATCGCCTTCCGTCGGGTGGGACATATCCTGCTCGGGCTTGGTGACCCCGTTGGCAAGCCTTCCGATCGGATTTCCGCCGTCTGGCGGTTCCGCGACCTCGCCGATCAGGAAGGGCGGGACCCGGCGATCTGGGACGCCGGGCCGGAGCTTCTGGGCGTCTATGCGGATCTCGGCCTCGCCGCCGTGCCGCTCGGGCCGGATGGGCTGCCCGCTCCGGACGGACGCGCCGAACGCTATCTCGCCTGCGTAGCCGAACGGGATCTCTCGGTCCTGTTGCCGCTGCTGCCCACCCTCAAGGACGGCCGTGCGCTGCACGCACGCGCTTGAGGTCGCGGTACCTTCCATTCCCCCCTTACGAAAGTGATATAAACTTGCCGGCTGAGATATTTGAAACGAAGAGGAAACAATCATGGCG
>DASZQO010000070.1:0-2196 GCA_035549615.1 Acetobacteraceae bacterium | reverse complement strand
CGATCGTTCAGTCGATCAGCAATTCCTTCCTCGAGCCCACGTCCTTCTCGTCCGTCCGTTAGAGCGTGATCGCCGGAGGTGGATTAACCGAAGGCGTGAATCACGCGGGAAAACAAAGACCGAGAGCGGGATACGGGAGCGGAAGCGAACGCATCCTGCTCCGGTCAGTGCGGGGCCTGCGGGCCTTGCCTGCTGGATCGGCGATGGCCGGGCCGGCAATCTTTCTCACGTGGTGCCGCTGTTTCCGATTCGCCCCAGCGTCAAGGGGCCACGGCATCAGGAGCGGATCTTTGCCCGACGCGGGAAAGTGCGTGTAGGCAAGCGAGAAGGACAACTCAAGGAGGATCGGAAGCAAGCATGAGAATCACCAAAATGAGGCTCATCGCCATGGGTGTCCTCGCCTTGCTCGCCGGCTGCGGCGAGCAGCAACCTGGACGGACGACCGGGGGCGCGGCCGCGGGCGCCGCCACGGGGGCGGGGATTGGCGCGCTGGCAGGTCCGCCGGGGATTCTCGCGGGCGCGGTGATCGGCGGTGGCGCCGGCGCGCTGACCGGCTCAGCGACGAAGCCGAGCCAGGTCAATCTCGGCACACCGCCATGGAACAACCCCAATACGCGCGTGCCGACACCGAACGGTCCGGTTGGACCAAATTCCCAAAGCGCCCCGGACAGCACCGGGACCACGGGTGGTGGAACAGCCAATACGGGCGGAACGACGCAGAGTGAGGCGCAATAGCCTGCTTATCGGGTTATCGATCGCCGTCGCGCGCGCAGAGCCGCGTTCGTGACCAGCTGCGCCGTGTCGATGAAGGCGCGCAGCTTGGGCGCGAAGGCGGCACGGCGGGGAAAATAGAGGAAGAGCCCGGGCTCCTCGATCGCCGCCCGCGGCAGGAGCATGGCGAGCCGTCCGGCCGCGAGATCGGCGCGGACGAGAGGCTCGAAAAGATAGGCGAGGCCGATACCGGCGAGTGCGAGATCGCGGGCATAGAGCGCATCATCGACAATGATGCTGCCGCGGCTCTCGATCGCGATGTTGCGGCCATTCTCGCGAAGCTCCCAGGCGTAGAGCCCGCCTGCGCGAATCCGGCGAAAGCCGATGCAGTTGTGCTGTGGCAGCTCGGCAATCGTTTCCGGCTGGCCGTGGGCAGCGAGATAGGAAGGCGCGGCGACGATGATCGCCCGGAAGGGTGGGGTTAGACGCACCGCGACCATGTCCTTGGCGATCATTTCGCCGAGCCGGATACCGGCATCGAACCCTTCGGCCACGATGTCGGCGATCGCGTTGTCGATGGCGATCTCGACGCGCACTTCGGGGAAGTCCCGCGCCATCCGGCAGACGACATCGGTAAGAACCATCGGTGGAGCGATGCTCGGCGCATTGATCCGCAGAAGCCCGGTCGGGCGACCTTTCACGGCGCGGATCCGCTCAAGGCGCTCGGCGATATCCCGCAAGGCGGGGCCGGCGGCCTCCACCAGAATCCGTCCTGCCTCGGTGAGGGCCACGCTCCTCGTGGTGCGCGCGAAAAGCGGAACACCGATCCGTTCCTCGACGAGACGCACGCTGTGGCTGACGGCGGAAGGGCTCATGCCGAGGGACGCCGCGGCGGCGGCGAAGCCGCCGCGATGGGCGATGGCCAGAATCACCGGCAAATGGGCGAGGAGGTCACGGTCCATTCATGAACAATATCGAATAGTCCATCACAATTAAACGAGATTAACACGGGCGGGTTTTTTCGCGATCGTTCCCGCCAAGGCGGCGGTTCCGCCGCCAATTGAGAAGAGGGAGCGAACGATGGGCGGCAAGACTGGGCTCGACCGCTACACAACGCTGAGACGCACGGGCCTCAAGGTGAGCCCGTTCGCCCTCGGCACCATGACCTTCGGCACCGAATGGGGGTGGGGCGCGGACAAGGCATCAGCGCGGGCGATTTTCGATGCCTATGTCGAGGCGGGCGGCAATTTCTTCGATACCGCTGATCTCTACACCAACGGAACGGCTGAGACCTGGCTCGGCGAATTCATTGCCGCGCGCGGCCTGCGTGAGCGTGCGGTGATTGCCACGAAATTCAGCTACAATGCGGAAGCCGGCAACCCGAATGCGGGGGGCAATGGGCGCAAGAATATTCTGCGCGCCGTGGAAGGTTCGCTCCGCCGGCTCGGGACGGACTTCATCGATCTCTACATCCTGCACACCTGG
>DASZQO010000069.1:0-14732 GCA_035549615.1 Acetobacteraceae bacterium | reverse complement strand
ATCTCGCCCGTTGGCTGGAACCCATCGATGGCTATGCCGGCATGCAGACGAGCTGGTGGTTGCGCGGCCCCGTCGAGGATCGGCATCTCGCTGAGGAAGCGTGGCGCCGGTCGATCGTTCTGACGCCGCTTTCCGAGTTCTATCATCACGGTCGGCCGCGCCAGGGGCTCATCCTCGGCTTCGCCGCCTTGCGTGAGGCCGAGATGCATGCCTCTCTGCGGATTTTGCGCGATCTTCTGGAAACTGTTGCAGGTTAGCTCAATAGAGCTTCCGGTGGAATCGCCTCGCGACCCATCCAAGCCCCGTCCGTCCCCATGGCGGCTGCGCGTCTGGAGGGTGAGGCGGCGGCGCCTTCAACTGGTCCCTTCATTTTCGCAGAAACTGGCTCTGTATCGGCCGATCCCGCGTCTCTAGCGTACCTTAGGGGATCACGTCTGCCGGAATGCGCGCGAACAATGCACGCAGCTTGACTTTGCCATCCTGGCGAGACCGCGCACGGCTTCGAGCTGCGCGGAAGAAAGCGGGCTTATGCTCTTTCGCCAGGGTGCAACGCGAGCCGCAGCGTATTCCAGGTCTGGGAAGGGTGATGAGATCAGTCGGATACAGCCGGCAAACAGAATGCCACGGGCCTCTCGCCGGCGTTCGCCCGGCACATCCTTCTTTCGGTTTCCTCTTATCTGACGGGGCAGGCGATGGCGGCCGTTGCGATTGAGCAAGTCTGGCGGCGCTTTGGTCCGCACGTTGCCGTGTCGGACCTGAACCTCAACATCGCAGACGGAGAATTCGTTGTCCTGCTCGGACCGTCCGGCTGCGGCAAGACGACGTCGCTGCGGATGCTCGCGGGGCTGGAGCGGCCGAGCGCCGGGTTCATCAAAATCGACGATGTCGTCGTCAACGACGTGCCGGCGGGCAAGCGCGACATTGCCATGGTGTTCCAGAGCTACGCGCTCTATCCGCATATGAGCGTGCGGCGAAACCTCACCTTCGGGCCGCGCATCCGCCGCGAGGATAAGGCGGCGACGGAGAACGCGCTGCGTGAGGTCGTGAACGTGCTCGGGTTGGAGGCCCTGCTCGACCGCCGCCCAAACCAGCTTTCCGGCGGTCAGCGCCAGCGTGTCGCGCTCGGCCGGGCTATGCTGCGGCGGCCCAAGCTCTTCCTGCTGGATGAACCACTCTCCAACCTCGATGCCGCGCTCCGTGGCCAGGTGCGAGCCGAGCTGGTGCGCCTGCATCGACAATTTCCCATCACCACCGTCTATGTCACGCACGATCAGGTGGAAGCCATGACGATGGCGGATAAGATCGCCGTCATGTTTCATGGCCGATTGCATCAGGTCGGCACACCCCAGCAGGTTTTCGACGATCCCGATAACCGTGCTGTTGCCACTTTCATCGGCTCGCCCCCGATGAACATGCTGCCGGGAATCCTCTCGGCAGAGGGCGGCCGCTTTGGCATCACCTGCCTCGAGACAACCATTCCGCTTCCAGCATGGGTCGCGCTGCGCAAGCCGAAATCCCTGCCAATGCCGATTTCCGTTGGCATCCGCGCAACCGATATCGCGATCACGGCAGATCGCTCGGAAGCGATGATCTCCGGCCGCATCGACGTGGTCGAGCCGATGGGCGCGGAAATTTTCCTGACGATCGATTGCGGCTCGCAGAGCCTGATCTGCCGCGCGCCGGGCCGCTTCCGTCTGCGTGCTGGCGAGGCCGTGAGCCTCGCCTTCGACGCCAACCATCTCTATGCCTTCGACCCGGAAACGGGTGAGGCACTCATTGACCGTTCCGGCTGGAGTGCGGGCGATCTTCAGCGCGACCACAGATTGGAGGTAACACATCATGCTTGAGCATCGTCGCAGACTTCTCTGCGCCGCCGCGCTCGCTGCGGCGGCGATGACGGTAGCCGGCGGCACATCTCGCCCGGCGCAGGCCGCAGACAAGACGGTGATTTCGTGTGCCTACAGCGAGACTTATGTCTTCGACAACGAGGACCTGACGAAGAAATGGTGGGGTGGCATCAAGGCGGACTTCGAAAAGATGCATCCGGATGTCACGGTGCAGCTCGTGCCGATCCAGGGGGGATATGACGATATCGTCAATAAGCTCAGCCTGCTCTACCGCTCGCCCGCTACCGCGCCAGACATCGCCCAGATGGCGACCCCGACCGTCGACCGCTTCGCATCTTCCGGCTATCTGCTGCCGCTCGACAAATATCTGGCAAAGACAGATTGGTGGAAAAAATTCCCCCCCGTGATCCAGGGTGAGGGTGCGTGGCAAGGCAAGACCTACTCGGTGAACACCGGCGAAAACGATTCGATGCTTTATTATAATGTCGATCTGTTCAAGAAGGCGGGCCTGCCAGTTCCGTGGAAGCCGACCTCCTGGAACGACATTCTGGCGGCTGGGCGCGTGATCAAGGCCAAGCTGCCGGGCGTCGTTCCCATCTGGATCCTCGCCGGCACCGGCTCCGGCGATAACACCGTGCTCATGGGCGTCGATACCATGCTCGCCGGCTCGTCCACGCCGACGATCTTCGACGAGAAGACGCAAAAATGGGTGGTGGACAGCCCTGGCCTGCGCGAGGTCTTCGGCTTCTATCATTCCGTCTTCAGTGAGGGCCTGGGCGCCAAGATCAGCGATCTTTTCTCGACCTCCGGCGTGACGGCCCCGGTCTTCATGATCCCCAAAAACCAGATCGCGATCACGTTCGGTTCCAACTTCTACGGTGGCAACTGGTCGAAGCTGGTCAGCACGCCCTATTGGCCACAGGCCGCGCAGGTCGCCGCCGTCGTGCCGGTACCTACGGTCAACGGCAAGGCGCCCAATATCTCGACAACGATCGGCGGCTGGGATCTGGCGATTTCGGCAACGACCAAGCATCCGGATCTTGCCTTTGAACTTCTCGACTTCATGATGAATAAGGAGAACCAGATCAATGCCGCCAACTGGGCCGGCTTCGTGCCCGCCGATACCGACTATGTGAAGGATCCCTCCTTCATCAACTTTGCCGCGCCCTATAACGAGCTTTCGGCCGTGGTGCTCCCCTACGGGGTTATCGAGCCGCCGAGCGGCGACTATCTCGTCTGGTCGCGCGGCGCGCAGGAGGCGACGGGCGCGCTTGCCCAGCATCCCAACACGACGGTGGACCAGGCCATTGGTATCCTCTCCGACTACGTCAAAAACCAGCTCGATCCGTCGCAGACGGAGGTGCTGAAATGAGCGGGGGGACGTGCATGGTCCTCGCGTGATGGCGCGAACACCGGCATAGAGGGGGCGGATGATGGAAGGAGACGCTGCGGAGAAGCCGGATGGCGTCGCCTTCCTTCTTCTGCTGCCGACGGTAATCCTTCTGCTGGCGCTGTTTGTTGGGCCCGTGCTCTACGCCTTCTACCTCGGGCTTACCAATATTGCCCTGATGGGCCCGACAGCGCGGCACTTCCACTTCACCGGCATGTCCAATCTGCATCGGCTCGTGCACGACTCCCTCTTCTGGAAGTCGCTGAAGTTGACGGCGATCTTCGTCGCGGCATCGGCGATCGTCGGTGTGACGGTGGTCGGCATGGCGCTGGCCGTGCTGATACAGCACGCAGTGGCCTGGCTGCGGGCTGCCGTGGGCGCCATCGTCGTTGTCGCCTGGATGCTGCCGCCGCTCACGGCGGCGCTTATCTGGTACGCCTTCAGCACGACCGGCGGCACGCTCAGCCTGCTCGGCGGCTCGCAGGCCGATGTGCTCAACACCTTTCCGATGTTCGTCGTCTGCCTTGCCAATATTTGGGCGACGGCTGGCTTCTCCATGCTCGTGCTGTCGGCCGGGCTGCGCAGCGTGCCGACGGAGGTTCTGGAGGCGGGGCGGATGGAGGGAGCATCCCGCTGGCGGGTATTCTGGTCACTGACGATCCCGATCATCCAGCCAACCATCGTGACCAACATCCTGCTGGTCACCCTCCTCAGCCTCGCGAACTTCTCCCTGATCTATATTATGACGGGAGGCGGCCCGGGCAACGCGACCAACATCCTGCCGATCTATTCCTATCAGCAGGCTCTCGTCTTTGGAAAACTCGGCTACGGCGCGCTCCTTGGCGACGTGGTCGTGATCATCGCTACGATTTTCGCCTATCTCTATGTCCGGGTATCTCGCGCAACGAGGGTCGCCGCCGCATGACACAAAGCATTGCCGTCCGTTCCCCCGCGACCGCCGCGCAGCCACTGGCGGGTGCCGTGCCAGAGGAGACGAGCTCGGCGGCCGAGCGCCGAGAAAGCCTCATCGTCAATGGTCTCCTTGCCGTGCTCGGCATCATGTTTCTGGCTCCTCTGCTCTGGATTTTTTTTGCATCCGTGGACGTCAATGCAAGCTGGGCCCTGTCATGGCCCCACTTCACTCTCGCCCATTTCCGCGAGGTGACACGCGGGGACTTCCTTGTTTCGCTCGTCAATACGCTGCTTCTCTCCCTCGTCGCCTCGGCGGTTTCGACCATCGCCGCCATTCTCGGCGGCTATGCCCTCTCGCGGCGCCGGGTGCCGCTCGCGGACGGGCTGATGGTCACGATCCTCTTCCTGACCGGGATTCCGCTGGCGATCATGATCGTGCCGGTCTTTCAGGTCTATGCCCAGTTCAACCTGCTCAATCTCTGGGCGACAGGTGTCTTTCTCGGTGTGTGCAGCCTTCCCTTCGCGCTCTGGCTGATCAAAACAGGGATGGATGCGGTTCCGAAGGAACTTGAGGAAGCGGCGCGGATGGAGCAGGCGAGCGTTCTCCAGATCATCCTCTATGTCACTGTCCCGGTCGCGCTTCCCAGCATTTTCGCGGCTTTGATCTATAGCTTCATCAACGCCTGGGGCGCATTCCTGCCGCCCCTGGTGCTGATCAGCGATCAAAGCCAGATCACCGGGCCGATCAAAATTTATGGGCTGATCGGCAATTCCGACGTCCGCTACGGCGATATCGCGGCGTTTTCCCTTATCTACTCGCTGCCGGTCGTCATTCTCTATATTCTGATGTCGCGGCCATTCAGCGGAGGCTTCTCAATGGGGGGTGCCGTCAAAGGGTAACGCATATTCTTTCTAAAAAGAAACAAATCGGCTGGACGGCCGAGGGACCGGGAAAAGCCCTGCGAGAGGAATGAGCGTCACGTTTCAGGCGTGTTCAGCGCGTCAAGCGATTCGGGCAGGGTCTGGCCGCCATCCACAATCAAGGTCTGACCGGTGATATAGCCGGCCTCGTCGCTCGCAAGAAAGAGAGCGGCATTCGCAACATCCGCGACAGAGCCGAGACGGCCGAGCGGGATCGCGCGTGCCATGCGGGCGAGATAATCCGCACCGAGCGCGTCGAGCCCGGCGGTTACGATATTGCCGGGCAGCACGGCGTTGACCGTAATGCCGTGAGGGGCGAGCTCGATCGCGGCGGTGCGCATGAAGCCGAGCTGCGCGGCCTTGCTCGCGCCGTAATGGGCCCAGCCGGGATAGCCGGTGATCGGGCCGGTGATCGAGGAGGTGATGATGATGCGGCCCTTTCTCTGCCTCCGCATTGCCGGGATCACCGCGCGTACGGCCAAGAAAGTACCCTTGAGGTTGGTCGCCATGACCTCGTCGAACGCATCCTGGCTCATCGCCGCAAGCGGTGATGAAGGAAAGATTCCCGCATTGGCGACGAGGATATCGATGCCGCCATGGCGCGTCTCGGCCGCCTCCGCCATCCGTTCCATGGCGGCTTCATCGGCGACGTCAGCGGCCAAGGCGCTTGCCGTGCCGCCTGCCGCGCGCAGGGCGGCGGCGGCCTCCTCCGCCGCTGCTCCGTCGCGCGCAACGACGAGGACCGAGCTGCCATGGCGCGCAAAAAGGGATGCGATGCCGCGGCCGATGCCGCGGCTCGCACCGGTCACGATCACCGACCGGCCGGCGATCGGGGTCAGCACGCAGGGCCGGTTGGCTCGGCGTCAATCGCCGGCGCGGCCACCAAACGCATAGCCCGGCGCCTCCTCCCCCGTGGTTTCCGGCTCGTCCGGCAGGCCCTCATAGATCAGCCGCCCAATTTCGGAGAATTTCGCCGGATCGGAGCGCTTGATGGCGAGCGCGGCAAGGATGCCGAAGATCACCACCCCGAGATCGATCCAGGGGATCCAGGCCGCGAAGGCAAAGCCGCCGCCGACGAAGGCGAGATTGTCGATGCAGAGATAGATCACATAGGCCTGGGCGAGGAAAGCGATCACCGGCGCGATGAGAGTCCGCCACCAATGGTGATCATTCGGATGCTCGCGTCGGAAATAGCGGATGATCGCAATCGAGACGATCGCCTGCGCAGCAAGGATCAGGATGGTGCCGAGCAGCGCCATCAGCCCGTAGAGCTCGCCATAGGCCTGATTGGTCGGATTGCCGGTGCCAGTGAATATCGCGAAGAGGATGATGATCACCGCTGAGACCGCTGACTGCGCGAGCGAAGCGGACGAAGGCGTTCGGTATTTCGGGTGGGTACGGCCGAAGATGGCAGGCAGCAGACGCTCTCGCCCGAGGGAGTAGAAATAGCGCGCGGCCGTGTTGTGGAAGGCCATGCCGCAGGCGAAGGAGCCGGTGAGGATCAGGTAGCTCATCAGCGCGGCGAGCCAGGGCCCGATCAGGCGCGTCGCGGTGCCGAAGAAGAAGGTCGCGGAATTGTTCTGGGCTTCGTCGATCGCCTTGCCGATGTCCGGAAAGCCCGATTGCGCCGCCCAGCAGGTGAGCGTGTAGAGCACGCCAAGCAGGATCACCGAGATATAGAGCGAGAGCGGCACGATTCGCTTCGGGTCGCGCGACTCTTCGGCATAATTGGGCGCCATTTCGAAGCCGACCCATGACCAGAAGGCGAAGAAGAGCCCGATTCCCGCAAGCCCCTCGGTGAGTTTTCCGACCTTGGGGAATCCTTGGAAGGCCCGCGTGGGGTCGAGCGCGGAAAGCTGGACGGTCGCGCCATTGCCGGCATGCGAAAAGACCCCGGCGTCGAAGACGATGAGGCAGATGACTTCGGCCACGAGTGCCACGCCAAGCACCTGCGAGGAAAATTTGACGTCAAAGTGTGCAAGAATCGCGATCCCGGCGACCATGGCAAGCGCCAGCACCGGCCAGGGCACATTAATGCCGAAGAGCTGGCTGATCTTGAGATTAAGGAAATAGGCGAAGCCGCCGGTGAGCGAGGGTTCGAACACCGAATAGGCGAGCACGGCGGCGAAGCCCATCGCCATGCCCAGCTCCTGCCCGATGCCATGGCTGATGAAGGAGTAGAATCCACCAGCCGCGGTGACTTTCCGCGCCATCGCGGCATAGCCCACCGAGAAGACGATCAGGATCACGGTGGCGACGAGAAAGGCCGCCGGCGCGCCGAGGCCGTTGCCGTTGCCGACGACGATCGGCACATTGAGCAACATGGCGGTGATCGGCGCCGATCCGGTGAGGGTGAGGAAGAGAACGCCGATCAGCCCGACCGCCTTTGGCTGAAGCAGGTGTATGCCCTGGCGCTGGGCGACATCGAGCGGGGGCGAAGAAACGTTTTCGCTCATCGGCAGGGTCTCCTTCGTTCGGAACGGGCCCTTTCAGGACACGCAACAACTGTGCCTGAGAACCGGCGGCGGCAGGTCCATCGCCGGATTGGCATCGAAGAACCCAGCCGGGCGTAGCATGAAGCCGGCATGAGCAACCGGCATCACCGGCCAATCCTCCGGACGGGGAATATGATGCACACCGAGGGTGTACCAGAGCACGAGGCTGGCCGCCTCGAGCGGGCGATCCTTCTGCACCCAGCTCGCCACGCCGTCCGGCATCGCATTCTGATTGATATAGTCCCCAGCGGCATATTTCTCATCCGGGTCGTAGCGCGTCACCCAGAGCGTGTGGCGGATAAAGCCGGCGCGGGTGAGCAGGCTCGAGCCGGGATAGGCAAAGGGATGGGCTGTATCCGCCCCCGGCATCAGCTTGTAGCCGGGCGGCCGGCCGACCGCGTTGCGCCGATTTGGCACGGCGATGAACCAGCTGCGTCCGCGCGCGGGATCGGCATCGCGCGCGCCTTCGCGCTCGGAACGGATCGGTGTCGTGACGGCACGATAGGAGCTGCCATACGGATTGCCCGGCCCCTCCGGATCGCGCTCGGTATCGATTTCGAAGATGCTGTTGCCCTCGCCGTCGAGATTCGGATCGAGGCGGAAGGAAAAATAGTGCTGATGGATCGGCGCGTAGAGCTGGGGAGCAACAAGCGCGCCGTGCGTGGGCTCGACGCCCGGCGGCAGAGCCCCCACCGAGAGGCAGCCGGTCAGCTTCACTTCCACCGCGATGTCGCCATTCTGGTAGAAATACCAGAAGAATCCATAATCATAATTGCCAACGGTCGCGAAGAAGGAGACGACGAGACGGCGTGAGCGGCGGACTTCCGTATGGTTGGTGCGCCAGTCCGTATGCTTCCAGAGCACGCCATCATCTTCCTCATGCAGGCAGATGACGTTCCTGAGCATCTCCGGTTCGCCTTTCATCGTCAGCACATAAGCGTCGAAATAATGGATGACGCCAAGGCAGTCACAACCGAGCGAGAGCGTGTTCGCCATTCGCCCGATCCCATACTCACCGACATCGAAGACATTCTTCTTGTTGTGTGTGGGGGTGGGATCGCCGTACGGAACCTGCATCTCGGAGAGCGAGGCACGCCGCAGCACCGGCCGCCACGTTCCGCGATCGCAATAGGCGATATCGCGCAGAACGAGCCCTTCGCGTGAGGTGAAGCCGACATGGAAGCGCCAGCGCTGCCACTCCACCTGCCGGCCGCGGACCGAAAAGCTCGGCCCCTCTGGCTGAACGATCTCGAGCGGCTTGAGATCCGTGCGCAGCGGCCCGACGGAGGTTGCCGTGTAATTGCCGGTGAGCGGCGGCAGCGGATAGGCCACATCATCGACCACTTCGAGAACGCGCATGGTGACGAGATCGACCCAGGCGATCACGCCTTCGACCGGACGGCCATAGCCGACATCATCGTCGCTGCCACGGATCCAGGTGAGTGCCTGGGCGAGCCGGGCTTCGGGAAATTTTTCATCGCCATAGGCGCCGGCGGACCAGGGATCGACGATCGCCTTCTCCCATTCGGTGATGCCACGGCGGGCGAGTGCCGCGCGCCAGTTTGGATCCTGCTTCACTGCCTCCTCGCAAAGGACGAATTCCTCCAGTGCGATGCCGGGCTGTACAAGGGAAGGCAGGCGCGTGAACGAAAGAAGCCGATCGGAAGCCAGATCCACGCGCGCCTCGAAGCCGGCACGAGCTTCGAGGTCGAGCACGACGATGAGCGCCTCCCGGGCCGGTTGCGCATCCAGGGCGGGCTCGATCAGATTGGCGGAGATGAAGCGGAGATTGGGAGAAAGCTCGGGACTTGCCCGCACGATGCGCGCGGCGCGCGCGAGTTCATCGGGACCGAGCGGATCGCGCGGATCCGGGACGATTCCGGCATGCTCGGCATGACCAGTCGCGAGCGGATGGTCGGGCATAGTTCTCTCCCTCTCTGGTTCCGTTGATTACATTTTTGCTTGCCGCGAAGTCGATAAGAATCATGAAATGATCAATGATTGATCAATTCATGGCGTAGAATTATGCATACGGCGTGGATTTACGCAAACAGTCGGTGCCCCAACTCTGCGCGACAACTTGGAATAAGAGCCTTGTGCAGAAGCGTTTTTTTCATGCAAGGAATGGCGCGGGCAGGCACGCGCCATCGCGATTGACGCAACGGCCCAGGGACGAGTTCCGACCCATCGGAAACCATTTCGATCCGGCGTGATCGCTCAATAGCCGATGGCGGCGCCGGCGGGGCGGCGATCATCGTTTGCGCCGTAGAATAGGCCCGGCTTCTGCGCACCGCCGCGCACCGCATCATTGCCGGATGAAACGAGATGTTTGGCACCGACCGGCGGCCCGACCTCGATCAGCTCGGCCGCTCCCCAGGGCGTCTGCTCGTGTAGCGTGTAGCCCATCCGCCTGAGCAGAGCTTCCGTATCGGGTGAGAACGCGAAAGGCTCGGCATAGATCACATCTGGCAGCCATTGGTGATGGAACCGCGGCGCGTCTACCGCCTCCTGCGGGTTCATCCCGTAATCGATCACATTCATCAGCGCCTCGAGCGTGATGGTGATGATTCGCGATCCGCCGGGCGAGCCGAGCACGAGAAAGACGCGGCCGCGGCGTGTCACGATCGTCGGCGCCATCGAGGAGAGCGGCCGTTTGCCGGGGGCGATCGCATTGGCGCTGCCTTGGACCAGCCCATAGACGTTGGGCGCGCCGGTCTTGGTGGTGAAATCGTCCATCTCGTCATTGAGCAGGACGCCGGTGCCCGGCGCCATCTCCATCGCCCCGAAATAACCGTTCAGCGTGTAGGTGAGCGAGACGGCATTGCCGGCGCCATCAATCACTGAGATTTGCGTCGTCTCGCGCCGCTCGGCCGCAGCCGGCGCGGCGTGCAGGCTGGATGATGGCGTGGCGCGGTCGGGCAGGATGGCGGCACGGATCGCGGCGGCATGGCCCGGCGAGAGCAGCATGCCGAGCGGGTTCTTCACGAAGCGCGGATCGCCGAGATCGGTATTGCGATCGAAATAGGCATGACGCATCGCCTCGACCATCAGATGCGTGGCGAAAGCGGAATGAAAACCGAGCGCCCGCATGTCATAGAAGCCGAGGACATTCAGGATCTCGCACATCGTCACGCCACCAGAGGAAGGCGGCGGGGTCGAGACCACGCGAAAGCCGCGATAGGTGCAGGCGAGAGGCGGGCCTTCGGTGGTGCGATAGGATGAGAAATCCTGCTTGGCGAGGATCCCGCCATGGCGAGACGAGTCCGCGGCGATCGCCGCCGCGATCGGGCCGTCATAGAAGGCGCGGGCACCGTCGCGAGCGATGGCTTGCAGCGTGTTCGCAAGATCGGCCTGGACAAGGAGATCGCCGGCGCGGAGCGGTGTTCCGTCGGAGCGGAGGAAGAGCCTCGCGAGTGTGGGATTGGCGCGGAACGCCGCTGCGTCGTCATCGAGAATATCGGCGTCCGGCACGGTGAGGCGGAAGCCCGTGCGGGCAAGGCGGATCGCCGGCGCCATGACCTGGCCGCGCGTCAATCGCCCATATTCACGGAGCGCGATGTCCAGCCCCATGACGGTGCCAGGAACGGCGACGGATTTGTATCCGCGCCAGCTCGCCCCCGGGATCAGATTGCCATCCTTGTCCTGATACATCGTCGGGCTGGCGGCGGCCGGCGCGGTCTCTCGGAAGTTGATGAAGGTTTCCTTTCCGGAAGCAAGATGGATCACCATGAATCCGCCGCCGCCGAGATTGCCGCAGCAGGGATTGACCACTGCTTCGGCATAGGCCGTGGCCACGGCGGCATCGACAGCGTTGCCGCCTTCCTTGAGGATCGCGATGCCGATTTCCGAGGCACGGCGCTCGGCGCTCACCACCATCCCGTGGACCCCGATGGCAGGCGGCGGGGATGCGGCATGCGCCGCGCTGCCCAGGGCGAGGAACATCGAGATGAGCGTGAATGCGCGCAGATACGCCATCGCCTGTCCTCTCCTCCCCATGCGCCGGCACATGGTTAAGACTTCGCCCGGCAGATAGGGGGGCAAGAGAGCGTGGAAAAGAAGCCGAAGGAGTCTGTTCCCCTCGCGACTGTTCCCGCCATGACCTCCGCCACTTCCCCGGGAGCCATTTCCCGCCGGCTGATGATGCTGGCAGCCGCCATGGGTGCGCTGCCGGGCGAAGCCATCGGCGCCGCGCCGACGGCCACAGGGCTTGCCGCGCCTGCCAAATGGACGCCGCGCCAAATCCCGGCGCGGACCCTAAGCGTGCCTGAAACCGTGAGCCCGGCCCTGCAGGCCCTGATCGCCGCCCCCTACCCCGGGAACTGGAATGTCGTGCCGCGGACGGCGGCGGCTTGGCGGGCGCTGGCGGCGGAGAGTTCTGCCGCGGTCGCTCCCTTGCTGCCGCTCATCCGCCGGCGCCTCTCCGTTCGCGTCGCGCGGACGAAGATTGCCGGCGTGAATGTCTTCCTCGCCACGCCAGATCCACTGCCGATCGCCAATCGCGACCGGCTTCTGCTTCATCTGCATGGCGGCGGCTATGTCCTGTTTCCAGGCGAAGCGGGCGCGGGCGAGGCAATGCTGATGGCCGGGTATGGGCGCTTCCAGGTCGTTTCCGTCGATTATCGGATGGCCCCGGATCATCCCTTTCCCGCCGCGCTCGACGACGCAATGGCCGTCTGGCACGCCCTGCTTGCGGATCACGATCCGCGGCGGATGGGAATCTTTGGAAGCTCGGCCGGCGGTGGGCTCACGCTTGCCCTGCTGCTGCGCGCGAAGGCGGAGGGCGTGAAGCTGCCGGCCGCGATCGCGCCGGGCACGCCGTGGTCCGACCTCACGAGTGCCAGTGATTCCCTCCGAACCAATGAATTCGTGGACAATGTCCTCGTTTCCTATTCGGGCTGGGCCGGTGCCGCGGCAAGCCTCTATGCCAATGGCCGCAGCCTCAAGGATCCCTTGATTTCGCCGATCTACGGGGACTTTTTCGGCTTTCCGCCGGCGCTGCTGACAAGCGGCACCCGCGATCTCTTTCTCAGCAACACCGTCCGTGCGCACCGCGCACTGCGACGCGCGGGAGTCGAGGCCTCACTGCAACTGTTCGAGGGGCAGAGCCATGCCCAGTTCCTCACCCCCTTCGTGCCGGAGACCGAGGAGGCGTTCGGCGAGATCGCGCTGTTCTTCGACCGCCATTTGTCAAAGTAAGGCGTACCCGCTCGCCCTGGCGCGGGAATGAAGGAGGAAATTCCGGATCAGGATGCTCTTGCGATCTCGGGGAAGTCATGAGCGGTGGCGTTCCTCGGACCGCCGCTCAAACCAGCCTGAACCTCGCGAACGAGCGTCCCCTTCCTTTCTTCAACCGGCCTTAAGCGAACCGTCTCGGCCTCCTGGCGCAGCGCGCCGTAGAGCGTCAGGTAATCCTGTGCCATCCGCTCAGCCGTGAAGCGGCGGTCGAACGCGCCGCGCACGACATCGCGGGGCAGTGCCCCGATCCGCTCGACCGCCTGCACCGCCTCGTCCACATTCCGCACGATGTAGCCGGAGACGCCGTCTTCCAGAACCTCTGGCACCGAGCCGGCGCGGAAGGCGATGCAGGGTGTGCCGCAGGCCATCGCCTCGATCATGACGAGGCCGAACGGTTCGGGCCAATCGACGGGAAAGAGGAGGGCAAGGGCATCACCCAGGAAGCGCTGCTTCTCAGCCTCGTTGATCTCGCCCAGATACTCGGCCCGCGGCGAACGCGCGATCAGCGGCTTGACCACCGCGTTCCAATAGGCTTCGTCCGCCTTGTCCACCTTTGCGGCGATCTTGAGGGGGATCCCGGCGCGCTCGGCGATCGCGATCGCCTGCTCGGGCCCCTTTTCCGGGGAGATGCGACCGAGAAAGGCGAGATAGCCGCCCGAGGCGACGGGGCTGAAATGCAGCAGATCGCGGGGCAGGCCATGCGGCACGGTGCCAAGCCAGCGCACCGGCGGCATCGGCCGGCGCTGATCCTCCGAGATCGAAACGAGCGGGATATCGTGGAAAAGGGAATAGAACGGCAGAAGATCGGGCAGATCAAGCCGGCCATGCAAGGTGGTGAGCGCGCGGTCAGGCCAGAGGGCGAGCAGCGGAAACTGAACGAGATCGATATGAAAATGAAGAATATCGAACTCATCGGCGCGCCGGCGCACCTGCTCAAGCTCGATCGCGTGCCAGGGCACGGGATCCCGCACCAGCGGGTTGAGCCGCAGCGCCTCGCTGGAGCAGGGGATCAGCCGCGCCGAGGTCAGGGAATCCCCACTCGCGAAGAGGGTTACATCGTGGCCCTCAGCGACGAGCGCTTCGGTGAGGTAGGAGACGACACGTTCCGTGCCGCCATAGAGGCGGGGAGGAACACTCTCAAAAAGAGGGGCAATCTGCGCAATTCTCATGCATGAAATGTTGCCATGATTTCGGGCGATAGCAAGGCGGGTTTGCCTCCGTTCTGCCTTTGATTTCAAAATCTTTCGGAACCGGACAAAGGCGATCATTTGAATATGAAAATCAACTATAAATAGTTAAAACTTTTTCGCCCTTCCTCATCCGGGGGTCGGTTCAGGAAGGGGGTGCGAACCTGCGTTACGGAGTGAGCGCGCCGGCGGGACGACCGAGACGGAAAGGCCGGCTCTCGATTTTCTTCCCCATGCCCCGCTGCGGGTAAGGCCCCCGGGAGAGCTTGCGCCTGCTGACCGTTCGTGCATGGCCGCGTCCCTCCGGGAGGGGGCGGAAATGGTCGACTGGCGCGTCAAGAAGCTCGACCGTACTCCCGATACACCCTGCGCTTCGCTCCATCCATTCGGCCATTTCCGCTTTCATCGCGGCGCATGCGCGAACGCTCAACAGGCCCCAAAGCGTGATGGTTTCAACCCATCATGCTCTTGATCTTTCCCCCTTCCCTCGCCTGCCCCGGTCTCAGGCCGCCATGCCCGCCGCGCCGTTTGCTTCCTTCTCCGGTTTCGGCGCCTCGGCCACGAGCGCCTCGGTGGTGACGAGAAGCCCGGCGACAGAAGCCGCGTCTTGCAGCGCGGTGCGCACGACCTTGGTCGGGTCGATGATGCCGGCCTTGACGAGATCCTTGAACTCGCCGGTCTGCGCGTCAAAGCCCCAGTTGTACTCATCGCCCTTGTCGAGCACCTTGCCAGCGATCACCGCGCC
>DASZQO010000068.1:0-7092 GCA_035549615.1 Acetobacteraceae bacterium | reverse complement strand
ACCCGGCCGGCAAGGCCGGAGAGAAGAATGCTGGCCACGGCCATGGCCGCGAGCCCGAAAAGATTTTTCCGCACGATCAGGCCTTCCCCTCCGTATCCGCGCGGTCTTCCCCCGCGCCTTCCGCTCACCTCCCGCCGCGATCAGAAGCAAAGCTTTCCACGCCCCAGATGCCGGCACTTCGCGTCCGGATGAGCAGGCCGGGCCCAGGAGGCGCTTGTCTTGCCTTGTCTCTTGCTCTTTCATTCTCCGACCATAATGAAGTATGGCGCAGCGAATTCCAGGAGCACGAAGCGACGATAAAAGGTGGACGACGCGGAGCACAAGGGAGGAAATTTCAAAATATCGGCTTTTGGACTGAGGTTTTGCTTATGTTTTGATCGAATCGCACATAAAATTTGCCGCCCTGCCCATTTGCCGATCAATTCTTGCCGGCATTGCGGAGGATGCCCCTTTCGGCCGCGGCGGCGGTCCGGCCGGAGAGGAACGCCGCGGGCGGGCTCCGGGAGGATCCCGCCTCACGTCTGGTGCCGAGCGGCCCGGTCCGCGCAAAGAGCGCCCGCTCAGCCAACGAGTGGCGCGGGCGTGGTGGCATCGGCAGACACGCCGGATTTTTAGAGCAGATCGCGCTTGGCGGGATCGCGTGAATCTGCACGGCAAAACAAGGTTGGAGCGTGTTTCGACAAATGGCACACGTTCCAGGTTCTGGTGGCGCGAGCCATCGGGAGTTCAAGTCCCTCCATCCGCACCAGCCTCCGGGTCCGATGAGAAGGATTTCTTCCGCTTATGCAGATGACGGAAGCCCTCTCGGAGGGGTTGAAGCGCGGCTCTCCGGTCGCTGCGCCCGCGAATGATCTCGAGGCCTGCCGCCAGGCGAAACTCTCCGATCTGGCGCGTGATTTCGCAGCCCAACACGATCGCCAGACCGATCCTCCACGCCGCGAGAGAGCCCCTTAATCAAAGTCTCGCTCGATGCGTGAAGGATCGGCAGCGGGGCAAGCCGATTACCTATTTCTTTTCAAGCCGATCAAAGCTTATGCTCGCGAGTGATGGCGCGGCTTGCCTGTTCGCCGACGATGACAGAGGGGGCCATGGTGTTGGCGAGCGGAACCCGCGGCATCACGGAAGCGTCGGCGATGCGCAGGCGCTCGACGCCGTGAACCTTGAGGCGGCTGTCGACGACAGCCATGCGGTCCCGCCCCATCTTCGCCGTGCAGCTCTGATGCCAGATGGTCGTCACCCCGTCGCGGATGAAATCGTCCATCGCCGCGGGGGCGAGCGCCGTCGGCATGATCTCCCGCTTCACAAAACCGCGCAGCGCCCGGGCATTGCCGACCTCCCGGGTCAGCGCCACGCACCGGCGCAACGCGGTAAGATCGGCCGGATCGGCAAGGATCTGCGAGTCGATCAGGATCGGATCTTCGGGCCTGGCGCCCGACAGGCGCAGGCGGCCCACGCTCAGCGGACGCAGCAGCGCCGGAAAGATTCCCCACGATCCGGCCGGGGTGGGATAGCGCTTGGCGAGCTCGGGGGTGACGACGGGGAACTGGATCTGGAGCAGCTGGATATCCGGATTGTCGAGCTCCGGCGCGCTCTTGGCGAAGATCGAGACTTCCCCGCCATTGTCGTGCGGGGCAACCGGCTCCGGATATTCCCACACGCAGCTTGAGACCATGATGTGGTCCTGGAAGTTGGCGCCCACCCCCGGAAGATTCTGGATCACCGGAATACCGTGCGAGGCCAGCATCTCCGCATCGCCGATGCCGGACTGCATCAGCACTTTTGGGGTGTGGATGGCGCCGAGCGAGAGGATCACTTCCTGCGCCGCCTCGAAGCGGTGGCTCTGCCCATCACGCAGGCACTCCACGCCGATGGCCCTTCCCCGCTCAATGATCACCCGGGTCACCAGCGCGCCAGGCAGCACCGTAAGGTTCGGCCGGTTCATCAGCGGAAATGTGTAGGAGCGGAAAATCGACTGCCGCCTTCCGTCGCGAATGCGCAGGTTGAAATAGGCCGCCCCGCCCGGCCCTTCCATCATGACGCCGTTCTGATCGTCGAAGACCGGAATGCCAAGCTCCTCGGCCGCCCCGAGCATCGCCGTGGCAACCGGGTTCGGCTGGCGCGGCGGCGTGATGTAGAGCAGACCGTCCTTGCCGCGCCGGACCGGATCAGGCTTGCCCTGCCAATTCTCGATCTCGCGATAGATGGCCAGAACGGACTCATAGCTCCAGGCGGGATCGCCCGTTTCCGAGGCAAAATAATCCCAGTCGCTCTTGTGGCCGCGCGCCCAGATCATGACATTGATGCTCGATCCTCCCCCCAGCACCTTGCCCATGCTCATCGGAATGGCGCGCCCGTTGAGGTGCGGATTGGACAGGGCCGTGAAGCCCCAGTCGCGCGGGCTGCCCAGATTGAGCGGCCAGGCGGCCGCCATTTCCACCTCCGGCACCCCATCGCTCCCGCCCGCCTCGATCAGCAGCACCGAGATGTTCGGATTTTCGGCCAGCCGCCGCGCCACCACGGAACCGGACGAACCGGCGCCGCAGACGATAAAATCGTAGCCCGCCTTCAGCGCGCTGCGCAGCCGCGACTGGTTTTCCTCGACTTCGCGGGCAAATTGCCCGTCAAGCTGCTCAAGCGTAGACGCTTCACTCATCGGCTGCTCCGAAACAAAGAAATGAATTTCACGCTCGTCCACCCCACGCGGCCCCCCCCGCGCGGCGTCCTCCGCCCGGCCCGGTCTGCGGGGACCGGGCCGGGATCCTTCCGGCTATTGGCTAGGCGTCGAGAAAGGTGCGCACGTGGGTCACGAACAATTCGTGATGCTGAAAGAGGGCCCCGTGGCCAGAGTCGGGATAGAGGATCAGCTGCGCGTTGCTCAGGCCCTTGAACATCGCGTAGGCGTTGTCGGCCGGCAGCATGGTGTCGTGGCTGCCGCTCACCACCAGGGCGGGCTGGGTGATGGCGCGCAAGAAGCCGTGATCAGGATCCGGCGTGGCGCACCAGGTGATCAGCGCCTTCGCCTGCGGATCGGTCACCGCCTTGGTGCTCTCGATATCCCGATCTTCCGTGCGCGCTCTCACCCGCTTTAGGAAAGCCTGGCCGGCGGACTGGCTGGCCGCCGACTTCGTGAAGAACAGCGGCAGGCGGATATCCGGCGCCGCGGCTTGGGAAAAGGCATCCTGGAGAACCGCGAGCAGGTGCTCCTCGCCGCCCTTCGGCGCGGTGCCGACGAGAATGAGCTTGCGAACCAGCCGCCCATGCTTGGCGGCAATCTCCTGGGCGACGCAGCCGCCAAGAGAAAAGCCCAGCAGATCCACCTCGGAAAAGCCGAGCAGCTTGATGAAGTTGACCGCGTCCCCGGCCATCGCCTCGATACTGTCGGGCGTCTGGCCGCCCGAGCGGCCGACCCCGGCATTGTCGAACGCGATCACCGGACGGTCGGCCGCCAGCCTGTTCACCACCGCCGGGTCCCACGCATCGATGTTGCCGGAAAAATGCTGCAGCAGAACCAGCGGCGTTCCCTTCGCCGGGCCAAGCGCCCGATAGGCAAAGCGGACCCCGCCGCCTTCAACGTAACGGGTCGGCGCCGTTTCCAGCATCGCCCCCTCAGTGTTCAGGGTGTTGCCGCCGGGCCCCCCATTGGCTGGACGGGCGCTCAAGACGCTGCTTGTCATGATTATCTCCCCCCACGCGGCGACAGGACGGCCCGCGATCTCCCTTCTTCGCCGATTGCCGCGGCAAATCCCGCGCCGCTTCCCGCTGCGATGCGGGCGATGGGGATTGCTGGCGCTCCGGTCATTGAAGATCACTTTCGCAATGATATATTCATGACAATCATCATATTTCTTAACCTATGACAGTCATCATGTATCCCGTCAAGACCGGCCGAGCAGCGTCATGAGAGTGAGCCGTGAACGGGTGGCGGAAAACCGGCGCGCCATCCTCGAAGCCGCCGGGAGGCTGTTCCGGGAGCGGGGGTTCGAATCCGTGACCGTCGCCGAGATCATGCAGGCGGCCGGGATGACCCACGGCGGCTTCTATGGCTATTTCAGGTCCAAGGAGGACCTCATCGCGGCAGCGCTCGCCGACTCCTTGTCGCGGGCCGCTGTGCCGTCCGGCGATCTCTCGGCTTACGCGGCCCTCTATCTCTCCCGGGCCCACCGCGACGATGTGGCTGGCGGATGTCCGATGGCGGCTCTGGCCGCGGAGACGGCCCGCCAAAAGGGCGGGGCGCGCGCTGCGCTGACGGCGGGCCTGAAACAGCAGCTTGAGCACCTGACCCGTCTTGCCCGGGGCAAAAACGCATCGGAAAACCGCCGGATGGCGATCGGAAGCTGGGCGGCGATGCTGGGCGCGATAATCCTGGCGCGCGTGAGCGACGACCCCGCGTTCTCCGACGAGGTGCTCGATCAGACGCGGACCTGGCTGGCGGACCTGGCTGGCGGACCGGGCAAAGACCAGGCGCGGCCCCGTTCCCGCAAAAGATCGGCCCGGGTGCGCAGCTCTGCCGGCGGGGGACGCGGCCTCGCATGACATAGGCGAGGGCCGGGGGCGGCGAGGATCGCTGCCCCGGCCTTCGCCAAAGACGCCCGCTTGGCAGCCGGGGCGCCTGTGCTATCCCTGCGTGTCATCCACAACCAGAAGGTGGTCCCGGTGCGCATCGCCATGATCGGTGGCGGCTATGTCGGCCTCGTTTCCGCCGCCTGCTTTGCCGAGTTCGGTGTCGAGGTCGCCCTGGTTGAGGCTGATCCCGTCCGCCTGCGCCAGCTCCAGCAGGGCGGCATTCCGATCTACGAACCCGGCCTCGATACGCTCGTGGCCGCGAACGCCAAGGCCAACCGGCTGACCTTCGGGGATGATCTCGCCGCCGCCCTGCGCGGGGCGGAGGCTGTCTTCATCGCCGTCGGCACGCCCACCCGCCGCGGCGACGGCCACGCGGACCTCTCCTATGTCTTCAAGGCTGTCGAGCAGATCGCCGCCGCGCTCACCCACGAAACCGTCATCGTCACCAAATCCACCGTCCCCATCGGCACCGGCCGCAAGATCGAGGCGGTGCTCCGCGAGCTTCGCCCGGATCTTTCGCTCGAGGTCGCCTCGAACCCCGAATTTCTTCGCGAAGGCAATGCGATCAACGATTTCATGCGGCCGGACCGCGTCGTCATCGGCGCGGAATCGGAGCGGGCGCAAGACGTTCTCCGCCGCCTCTACCGCCCGCTCTACCTGATCGAGACGCCGATCCTCGTCACCGCCCTCGAAACCGCCGAGCTCATCAAATACGCCGCCAATTCCTTCCTCGCGATGAAAGTCACCTTCATCAACGAAATGGCCGATCTCTGCGAGCATATCGGCGCGGATGTTCATGACGTCGCCCGCGGCATCGGGCTCGATGGCCGCATCGGCCGGAAGTTCCTCCATCCCGGCCCCGGCTTCGGCGGCTCCTGCTTCCCCAAGGACACGCTCGCGCTCGTCCGCATGGCCCAGGAGCACGAAGCGCCCACCCGCCTCATCGAGGCCGTGGTGGCGGTCAATGACGCACGCAAGGCGGCCATGGCCGCGCGCGTCGTCTCTGCCTGCGGCGGCTCGGTGCGCGGCCTCGCCATCGCCGTCCTGGGCCTCACCTTCAAGCCGGAAACCGACGATATGCGGGATGCGCCCTCGCTGCCGCTCGTCACGCGCCTGGTTGCCGAGGGCGCAACGGTGCGCGCCTTTGATCCTGCCGGGATGGAAGCGGCCCGCCCCCTGCTGCCCGCCGATATCGCCTGGTGCCAGAACGCCATCGAGGCGGCGACCGGCGCGGATGCTCTTGTTGTCGTTACGGAATGGAACGAGTTCCGCGCCCTCTCGCCCGCCCGGCTTCGCGCGGCCATGCGCGGGAACAAGATCATCGATCTGCGCAACGTCTTCGATCCGGCCGCGATGCGCGAGGCGGGCTTCGCCTATCTCGGGCTCGGCCGTCCCCAGCCGCTCCGCCGTCCCGCCGGGCGTCCGGCCGACCCTGCCCCGCGATGACGCCGGAGGAGCGTCAGCAGGCCGTCCGTCATCTTCGCCGGGTCGATCCCGTTCTCGGCAGCTTCATCCGCCGCTTTGGCCCCTGCACGCTCAACCCCCAACGCGGCCTCAGCCCCTTTGCCGCGCTCGTCCGCGCGGTTGCCCATCAGCAGCTCCATGGCCGCGCGGCCGAGGCCATCTTCGCCCGCTTCCTCGCGCTCTTCCCTGAGGTGGATTTTCCCGCGCCTGCCGCCATCCTCGCGACCGACGAGGCCATGCTTCGCGCCGCCGGCTTCTCCGCGGCCAAGATCGCGACCATCCGTGCCATCAGCGCGGCCGCCGAAGCCGGCACCATCCCCACCCGCCGCGCCGCGGCGCGCCTTTCCGACGAAGCCCTGATCGAGCGCCTGACCAGCGTGCGCGGCATCGGCCGCTGGACCGTCGAGATGCTGCTCATCTCCAATCTCGGCCGACCGGATGTCCTGCCGGTCGATGATTTCGGCATCCGCGAGGGCTACCGCCTTCTCCACGGCCTCGCAGCCCAGCCCAAGCCCCGCGCACTCGCCGAGCTTGGCGCGATCTGGGCACCTTATCGCAGCGTGGCCGCCTGGTATCTCTGGCGGCACGTCGCCGAGGTACGGGAGAAGAGCCGGGCGGTGAAGGCGGCGAGGCCGGCCGCGCCCGCCCGCCAAGCCAGATCCGCTAAGCCGGCTCGAGCGTGATGACCGGAGGTGGACTGACCGGAGGTCTGAATCACGCGAGAAAACAAATGGCGAGAGCGGGATGCGTGAGCGGAAGCCGACGCATCCCGCTTTAGACGCCCGGCTGCGCCATAAGGAACGGTTCAACGGCAGCCAGCAGCCCTTCGAGATTGTCCGCATGCAGCCAGTGCCCGGCCGCCGGCACGGTCGCGAACGCGGCGTGAGGGAAGAGGGCGCGGATCAGCGCATGGTGCTCGGGGCGGATATAGTCGGAGCGCGCGCCGGCCACGAACAGGGCCGCTCCCTCATAACGCTCCCCCGGAAGGAGCGGGAAATCCTCGATCTGCGCCATGCCCGCAGCGATCTCCGCAAGACCGTTCCGCCAGGAAGGTTTCTCCCCAAT
>DASZQO010000067.1:0-9285 GCA_035549615.1 Acetobacteraceae bacterium | reverse complement strand
CTGACCCATGTCATCGCCGGCCCCACCTGCGCGAAAAGCCTCGCCGAGCAGGGGGCGACGGTGCTGCATATCTATTCCCCGCGGCGGCCTCAGCTTCCGCCTTTCGATATGGATACCGGGCACGGCAAGCTCACCGCTTTCCTCGATCTCGCGGTGCCGGGAGATGCCGCCGTGCTGCGCGGCCTCGCAAAGGACGCCGATATCTTCTCCCAAAGCTATCGCCCGCAGGCGATCGCCGCGCTTGGCTTCTCGCCCGAGGCGCTGGCCGCCATTACGCCGGGCATCATCGTCGTCTCCACGAGCTGCTACGGCCAGGCCGGGCCCTGGCGCTACCGCCCGGGCTTCGAACAGCTCGCCCAATGCGCGACCGGCATGGCAGCCAGCCAGGGCACACCCGACACTCCCGTGCTCGCGCCGGGCGTTTATCCCAACGACTATATCACCGGCTTCCTCGCCGCCGTCGGCACGCTCGCGGCCCTGATCCGGCGGGCGAGCGAGGGCGGAAGCTGGCATGTGCAGGTCTCGCTCTGCCGCACCGCGATGATGATCCAGGAGCAGGGGCGGGTCGATCCCGCGCTTCGCCCGCCGCCGCCGATCCCGGCCGATTTTCGCGCCCAATATATGCAGGAATGCGATTCCCCGATCGGGCGGCTGAGCTTCCTTGGGCCGGTGATCCGCATGTCCGAGACGCCGCCGCGTTGGGATCTGCCGCCGGCGCCGCTCGGGGCACATCCACCCCGCTGGCCGGATATGCCGGCAGCATAGAAAAGGCAACCATGAGCGAGACGAAAGAGCCATCCGCCAAACCGATCGCCCTCGTGCTGCAGGGCGGCGGCGCGCTCGGCGCCTATGAGTGGGGTGCGGTGACCCGGCTGGTGGAGGAAGGGTTTCGGCCGGTCGCGGTCACCGGCGTCTCGATCGGGGCGATCAACGCCGCCGCGATCGCCGGTGCGCGCGGGGACGATATCGCCGCAAGCCTCAAGCGGCTCTGGCAGGCGATCACCCTGCCCGAGCTTCCCTTCGTGCCCGCCGTCGTGCAGGAGACGCTTTCCGCCCTGGGCAATCCGAACTTCTACAAGCTGCGCACCGACCTCTGGGCCCTGCCGAACTGGACGGCCCTCTGCGATATCGCACCGATGCGGAAAACCCTTGCCGAAATCTGCGATTTCTCGCAGATCAGCAATCCTGCCCACATGCGCTTCGCCGTCACCGCGACGGATGTCGGCACCGGCTCCTCGGTCCGCTTCCTCAATACGCGGGAGGCGATCACGCCGGACCACGTGCTCGCCAGCGGCGCGCTGCCGCCGGGCTTTCCGATGACGATCATCGACAAGCGCCATTACTGGGATGGCGGGCTGTTCGACAATACGCCGCTCAATCCGCTGCTCGAGCTGCTCAGCGATGAGGAAGTGGAGAGCCTGCCGATCATCGTGATCGACCTCTTTCCTTCCGGCAAGGCGGAGCCGATCCCGACCACCCTGCTCGAGGTCAGGGGCCGCTCCATGGAACTCTCCTTCGAGAACCGGTTCTGGGAAAATTACGGCAGGCATGGGGATTTCCGCGCCTATGCGGCGATGCTCGAGACGCTGAACGGGGCGATCCCGTCCACGAGCGCGATCCGGAACGACCCCGAATTTCTCGCGCTGCTGCGCCGGCGGGCGCTCCGCAACCTCCATATCATCGCGAGCGAGCATGCGCCGATGACCGGGGGGATGGATTTCTCGGCGGCCGGCATCATGCACCGCTATGAGCGCGGCCGCGAGGGCGCGGAGCGGTATCTCAAGTCAGGCCATCTCACCCGCGCGAAGACGGAGCGACGGCGGCCGAAGGATGCCGCTCCTCCCCCCGAGGCCTGAGCCTCCGCCGCCGGCCTCCCCGTCTGTCCCGAGCCGCCACGCCGGATATAGTCTCAACCAGGCGGCCCCCTGTCGCGGAGGAGAGGATGTCGGTCCCTGACCTGCTCGCACGCTTGCGCGCGGCACGCGTCGTCCCCGTGCTGCGCACGCGCGAGACGGGCCATGCCGAGACGGCCGCGCGCTGGCTTCGCGAGGCCGGGCTCGGGATACTCGAAATCACCCTGACCATTCCCGATGCGCCCATGCTCATCGGCCGGCTCGCTTCCGAGCCCGGGCTGCTGATCGGCGCCGGAACGGTGGTCTCGGCGGCTGATGCCGAGGCCTGCCTCGCTGCCGGCGCCCGCTTCATCGTCTCTCCCTGGGTCGATCCAAGCCTCGCCGCGCCCTGCCGGCACGCGCGGGCGGCCCTGATTCTGGGCGCGTTGACGCCGACCGAAGTGCGCGCGGCTCTGGCCGCGGGCGCCGATGTGGTGAAGATCTTTCCCGCCGCCTCGGCCGGTGGCCCCGCTCATATCCGCGCCCTGACCAGCGTCTTTCCTGGGGTCGCCTTCTGCCCCACCGGCGGAATCGCCCCCAAGGACGTGCCGGCCTATCTCAGCGCCGGAGCCGCCTTCGTCGGCATGGGCGGAGCGCTGGTGGACGAAAAGCGAATCGCCGCTGGCGACCGCGCCGCGATCCTCGCCGCGGCCGAAGCGGTGCGCGAGGCCGCATGACAGGTCCGGCTTTGCTCTGCATGGGCGAGCCGATGCTCGAGTTTTCCGAGCTGCCGCCCGATGGCAGCGGAAGAAAACTTTATCTTCAAGGTTATGGCGGCGATACATCAAACGCGGCCATCGCCGCCGCGCGGCAGGGCGCCAAGGTCGGCTACATCACCGCGCTCGGCTGCGACGAAGCGGGCGAGGCTTTTCTCAGCCTTTGGCAGCGGGAAGGCCTCGATTGCGGCGCGGTGCGCCGCGACCCCGATCACCCGACCGGCATCTATTTCATCACCCATGGCCCGGACGGACACCGCTTCTCCTATCTGCGCAAAAATTCGGCGGCCTCCCATTTCCGCGCCGCCGACCTGCCGGAAGCGTGGATCACACAGGCGGGATTCTTTTTCGCCTCGGGGATCAGTCTCGGCATCTCCGCCACCGCGGCGGACGCGGTGCTTGCCGCGATCGCCATCGCCCGCCGCGCCGGCACCAGGGTCGCGATCGATACCAATTACCGTCCGGCCCTCTGGCCGCCCGTCCGCGCCGCCGCCCTCACTCATGCGGCCATCGCCCAGGCCGATATTGCGCTGCCAAGCCTCGAAGACGCCATCGCGCTCACCGGCCTCAGCGATCCTGACAAAATTCTCGACTTCTATCTCGGTCTCGGCCCACCGATCGTCATCCTCAAGCGCGGCGCCGCCGGCGCCATCCTTGCCACGCGGGACCGCCGGCTCGTCCTGCCTGGCCTGCCGGTGCGCGCCGTTGATACGACCGGTGCGGGCGATGTCTTCTGCGGCTCCCTGCTCGCCCGCCTGCTTGCGGGCGAGGCGATCGAAACCGCTGCCCGCTATGCCGTTGCCGCCGCTGCCCTCTCCACCACCGGCTACGGGGCCGTTGCCCCCATTCCCTATCCGGCAGACGTCACCGCCCTGCTCGCCCCAGCCGCGTGATCGCGCCTCATTGAAGGCCGCGGGATGCGTCTCCGGGGCGTCGGATCACACGACGCGGCCGGTGTCCGCGTCGATGAGGTGCATGTGGTTGAGGTCGGCAGACATGGGCAGGATTTCGCCGGCCTCGGCGCGGACGGAGGGATCGATGCGGCCGCAGAGCTCGGTGCCGTTGATGCGGAAATGGACCATGATTTCCATGCCCATGGGCTCCGTCACGTCGAGACGGGCATCGAAGCGGACAACGTTCGGCTTGGCCGGATCCTTGAGCTCCGTCAAATGCTCGGGACGGATCCCGAGCAGGACATTATGGTCCTTGTAAGGGCTATAGCGATCGACGCGTGAGGCCGGCACCGGCAGCCGGATCTCGTCGGTCAGGCGCAGCATGAGCTGGTTGCCGACCGTTTCCAGGCGGACGGGCACAAAATTCATCGCCGGGCTGCCGATGAAGCCGGCGACAAAACGGGTGAGCGGGTTGTGATAGAGTTCCTGCGGCGGGCCCACCTGCTCGATCACGCCGTGATTCATCACGACCACCCGGTCGGCCAAGGTCATCGCCTCCACCTGATCGTGGGTCACATAGACGGTGGTGGTGCGCACCGCCTGGTGGACCTTCTTGATCTCCGTGCGCATCTGCACACGAAGCTTCGCGTCGAGGTTCGAAAGAGGCTCGTCGAAGAGGAAGACCTTCGGGTGGCGCACGATCGCGCGGCCCATGGCCACACGCTGGCGCTGGCCGCCCGAGAGCGCCTTCGGCTTGCGGGCGAGCAGCGGGCCGATATCGAGGATGCGCGCGGCCTCGTCCACCCGCCGCTTGATCTCATCGCGCGGAAACTTTCTGAGCTTGAGCCCGAAGGCCATGTTGTCGAACACGGTCATGTGCGGGTAGAGCGCGTAGTTCTGGAACACCATGGCAATGTCCCGGTCGCGCGGCGGTACGTCATTGACCAGCTCGCCGCCGATCGAGATCTCGCCGTCGGTGATCTCCTCAAGCCCGGCGATCATCCGGAGTGTCGTCGTCTTGCCGCAACCGGACGGACCGACCAGCACGACGAACTCCTCATCAGCGATGTCGAGGTCGATGGCCTTCACGGCCTGAACATGCTGATCGTACGATTTCGAAACCTTTCGCAGCGTGACCTGCGCCATCCTGGTTTACCCTTTCGTGGCCCCTGCCGTCAGGCCGGCAATATAATAGTCCATCAGGAACGCGTATATGATGACCGGTGGCGCCGAGGCGACGACGTTCGCGGCCATGATGTGGCCCCAGTCGAGCACATCGCCGTGGATCAGGTCACTCACGATGCCCGCCGTCAATACCATTTGCTTGCCGGTGAAGAGATAGGCGAGCGGATAGAGGAAGTCCCCCCAGCAGACGGTGAAGGCGAAGATTGTTGCGGCGATGATTCCCGGCAGCGCGACGGGGATGAAGATCTTCCACAGCATCTGCAGATGCGAGGCGCCATCGATCATCGCCGCCTCGTCGAGCTCCTTCGGGATCGAGGAGAAATAGCCGATCATGATCCAGGTGCAGAACGGAACCGAGAGGGTGGGCCAGACGAGCAGCAGGCACCAGGTGGAATTGATCAGGTGGAGGAAGGAAAGCACCTTGAAGAGTGGGATGAAGAGTAGGGATTCGGGCACGAGATAGGTGAGGAAGACGCCGGTGGCGAAGGCCTGGCTGCCGAAGAAGCGCATCCGGGCGAGCGCATAGGCGGCGAGGATCGACATCACCAGTGTCAGCACGACGACGATGAGCGTGACCTTCACGGTATTGAGAAAGAAGGTCTGGAAATCGGGATTGGTGACGATCCCGATGAAGTTCCCGAAAAAGGGATGGGCGGTGAACCAGGGATCCTTGCCCGAGCCGAGCTGCTGGGAGGTTTTGAGCGCGGTGACCAGCTCGAAATAGGGCGGGGCGAGAAAGCCGATCGCGAAGAAGACGAGGACGATATAGCTCGCCCAGAGCGCCCAGCGCCGCTCGCGCGAGATGCTCGGCTTGAGCCAGCTTCGGCGCCCGATGCTCTCCGCGGTGATACTGGCGCCGCTCATCTCACATTCCCTCCCTCGCCCGGCGCCCGACCCCGCGCAGGATGAAGATCGAGAAGACCGCCAAGATCGGGAAGATGAAGAGGCTGACCGCCGCGCCGAGCGAAATATTGCCGCCCTGGATGCCGAGCTGGAATGCGTAGGTCGCGAACACGTGTGTCGTGTCGGCCGGTGCGCCGGTCGTCAGGATCTGGACGATATCGAAGTTCGCGAAGGTGACGATCAGGCTGAAGAGGACCGTGATGCTGATGATGTTGCGCAGCATCGGCAACGAGATGAAGCGGATCTTCTGCAGCCAGGTCGCGCCGTCGATCGCCGCTGCCTCGTAAAGCTGATCGGGCACTGATTTCAGCGTCGCCAGATACATGATCATGAAGAACGGCGTGCCATACCAGACATTGACCGCCGCCACCCAGAGCCGCGCTGTCCACGTATTCGAAAGCCAGGCAATCTGGGGGATGCCGAACTGACCGAGAATCCAGTTCACGGCTGAATAATTGCCCGAAAGCATCCACCAGAAGCCCAAGGTGGAAAGTGCCGGCGGAATGACCCACGGGATCAGCAGCAAGCCGCGCCAGATTCGCTGGTCCCGGCCCGAGATGTTGTGCATCACATGGGCGAGGATGAATCCGATCAGCGCTTTGAAGAATACCGCGGTGATGGCGAAGAAGCAGCTCTGGAAGATGACGAGGTCGAAGGTGTCACTGTTGAGAAGGTAACGATAATTGAAGAGGCCGATGAACCGCGTCGCGTCGCGGTTCAGCATGGAGAGATAGATCGAGTAGAAGAACGGATAGACGACCAGCCCGGCGATCAGCGCGATCAGTGGCAGGCACATCAGCACCGCGATCGTTGAGCGCCGCTGCGCGAATCGCCTGAGGCCGCCCCGGCGTATGGACGGCACAAACCCGTGAAGCGTGTCGGCAGAAATGCCCGTGGTTCCGTCGGCCATGCTTTCCTCCCCGCCGGCCGCCTCCGTTTCGGCTTCGACAGGCCCGGCCGCAAAGCCGGGCCCGCCGATCATTTACATGTTGATGTAGCCGTTGATCTCGTTCTCCGCCCAGTCGAGGACATCTTTCATCTTCTGCTTGCCCTTGGCGAGCTTGACAGCCATCACATTGAAGGTCGCGTTGTTGTAGAGCTGGATCGCAATGCGCGGTGGAGCCGGAAAACCGCTGACATTCGATTGGGTATCATGCCAGGGGCGGATCGGATAATTGTAGACCGTTCCGAGTGGCGGCTTGACCTCGGCCCAGATCTTGAAATCATGCATGCTGGCAAAGGTCGGAATATCATAGCCGACGGACACGTCGCAGAGCGTTTCCACCTGCGCGCGCTGCTGCAGCCAGGTGATCAACTCCTTCGCTGCCGTCTTGTTGGGGCTGAAGGACCAGATGCCCCAGAAGAACGGAAGATAGGGGTTGAAACGTCCCGCCGGGCCGGAGGGGCTTGGGAAAGTCCAGCAATCCTCCGCGACTTTCGGTGCATCCCGCCGTGCCACCCACCATGCCGAGGGCGGATTGAAGATCAGCGCGGACTGGCCGGAGATCAGCGCCTTGTTGTTCGAAGCATCATCGTAGGTCACGGTATCGGCTGGCAGAAATTCGTAGAGTTTCTGCAGATATTCCAGCACCTGCTGCACCGCGTCGGAGCGGAGCTGGGGGTTGCCTTTCTCATCCACGAGCACGGCGCCATAGGCACGGAGCAAGGCGCCGGTCCAATCGACGCTGTCCGTCGTCAGGCCAAGACCGAGACCGAAAGGCAGCCCGGCCTGTTTCGCGCCCGGCGCCATCTTGAGCAGGGTATCGTAAGTCCAGTCGGTGGCGGTTTTCGCATTGCCGGGCGCGTTCGGATACCATTGCCGGACATCGTAGCCCGCCTTGCTGAAATAGCTGATGCGCGCGCAGGAGGGCTTGTACTGGCTGCCGACGCTGGTCGGCAGGCCCATCCAGTGGCCGTCCACCTTGCCGAGATAGGCGCTCGTCGGATCGACCGCGCCGTACTGCTTGATGAGCCCGCCCATCACATCATCGATCGGCTCGAGATGCTGATGGTACTGCTGCACGCCCCAGGCCTGGAACGTCATGATATCGTGGCCGGTGCCGGCGAGCGATTCCGCCGCCTCGGCCAGCAGCAGCTTGGCATTTGCGGTGCCCGACTGCAGCAGGTCGATCGAGACATCGACCTTGTTCTTGGCCCCCCATTCGGCGATCAGCTTCTGCATCGCGGGGTTGGCCGCGGGCACCCAATGGTCCCAGAGCGCCACTTTGAGGCTGCCGGCCGCATGGGCCGTCCGCATATGGACGAGCGGAAGTGCGGCGCCGGCAGCGGCGAGCTTGAGCGCATCACGACGGGAAACAGGACGCAACTTCTTCATTAAACTCCCCCCTCTGTGTCTTCGGCCGCCCATTGCAAAAAATTCACAGAAGGGATCGGCTCTCTCGGCCAATCACCCGCTGCGCGGCGGCTTGCCCCTCGTCTCACACGTGGGCAAGGTATTGCCTCAATCCATGCCATAGTCGGCGCCACATCACAATCACGGAGTGGGAAAATCGCGAGTGCGAGCGCCCGCGCCGCGCCAGTGGCGCTTTATTCCGCAATGCGCCGCAGCAGGGTCTCGATACGGCGGAGCAGAAGAAGGGCTGCTTCCACAACGGGATCCTCGGTGGCCTTTGACACAAGGAAGATATGCGGCAGGCATGTCTCACCGGGTTCGCCGGCGAGCCGCCTTGCCTCGGCAACCACCCTCGCGCTCGCCATCGTGATTTCCTCGGCCGATTCCTTTCCGCGCGGGGTGGCCGCCTTCTCGGCGAGATGGGTGAGCGCGCGCACCCGGTAATGGCAGGCCATGAGCATCCATAGCCGCCAGCGCCGGCGGACCGTCGCTCCGGCGAGCGGCCCAAGCTCCCGCGGTCGGTCCGCAGTCCCAAGATCGACGAAACGGGCCTCGAGCGCGAGCGAAAGCCCAAGCAGGCCAGGATCAGGCGCCCCGCTCGCGAGGCACCGCCCGGCCGTCTCCACCACCGAAGCGAATACCGCGAAATAGGCCTGCTGGGCCAGCGCGACGACATCGCGGGTTGGGATCGCCCAGACCACCGCGGCGATCAGCATCCCTGAAGCCGATCCGATCACCGTCTCGATCAGCCGGGTGAGCAGAAGGCCAGGCGTGAAATAGCCGAGCATGCCGAAGAGCAGGCCGAGAAGAATGGTGATCCAGAACATCATCACCCCATAGGCCGCCGTGCTCGCCTGGAACGCGAGGAACACCGAGACGATGATGAGGACGAGCGAGACATAGGGATGGCCGGAGAGCACGGTCGCGATCAGGGCTCCGGCCACCACGCCGGCGACCGTGCCGGTCAGGAACTGCAAGGCCTTGGCGATCGATTCTCCGCGCGAGCGGGTGCCGAGGAAGACGACGAACGCCGCGAAGGCCGCCCAGTACCACCGCCCGGGCAGAATGATCCCGCCCAGCACGACCGCGATGCCAACCGCGAGCGCGGCCTGGACAACGCGCCGGAGGGCGGGCGGCCCCGCCGGCTTCGCCGGCAGACGAGGGCTGGCCGCGGCGGCTTCCTCCGCCACGGGCAGCCGCCCGCTGAGCCCCTGTTCGAGCTCTCTCAGTGCCGCGAAGAGCCCTGAGCCGGAACAAGCGCCTGCGGACTCCCCTGAGGCGGCGTTGCCACCTCCCGTTCCCGCGCGCAGGCGGGCGATCGCCGCCGCGAGCGCCGGTCTCTC
>DASZQO010000066.1:0-2582 GCA_035549615.1 Acetobacteraceae bacterium | reverse complement strand
GAATTGCCGGTGATCGGACCAGCAGGGAGACGGTCGCTGGACGAGCCCTTCGATTCGAACGGGTCGGGGATGGCCGCACGCGTGCGCGCGCTGGCGTCCGTGCCTCTCCTCGCTCCTCTGTCCCCGAGCCAGCTGGCCGCTTTCGCGCAGCTCGCGCGCGAGCGTACGGCAGCGCGGGGGGAATGGCTGTTCCATCGCGGCGATCCGGGAGACTTCTTGCTTGTCGTTCTTGCCGGCGAGCTGCGTGTCAGCGTCTCGGGCGCGGATGGACGCGAGCAGATCCTCCGCGCGCTGGGTCCGGGCGACGTGGTGGGCGAGATCGCCGTGCTCGACGGGCGGCCGCGTTCAGCCGATGCCCTCGCAGTCACCCGGGCGCGGCTGCTGGTGGTGGACCGCAGGGCAGTGCTCGAAGAAATCGCCCGCAACACCGAATTCGGGCTCGCGCTGATGCGCCTTCTTTGCAAGCGGCTGCGGGCAACGTCCGCAGCGCTTGAGGCGATGCTCTTCCATGATAGCGGGACGCGGCTCGCAGCGGCGCTGGTTCAGCTCTCCGGCGGGCGGGAGGGTGCGCGGGTCGATCTCACGCAAAACCAGCTCGGCGAGATGGTCGGCGCAGCCCGCGAGACGGTGAACAAGAAGCTCCGCATTTGGGAGAAAGAGGGGCTGGTCGCGCTCAGCCCGGGGCGGGTGATCGTCAAGGCGCCGCTCCGGCTTACTGCCTTGCTCCCTGATCAAGGAGTTATTGGCGATTCCTGAAATGGGCTGCTTTCACCGCCTCCACGGGAACCCGGTTGGGAGGCGCGGGCATGGCAGCGAGGATCGAGACCGCAACGGCGGCAACATAGGGCAGGGACTGGATGAGGAGCGTCAGGCACCAGAGCTTGACCATCCCGTTCGCAAGGCCATGCACCGCCACGACACCGGCCATCGCAGCCCAGGTCAGGAGAAGAATGCAGAATTCTTCGCGCGCTGAGACGATTCCGCGCACGAACCAGGGCGCATCGCCAAGCAGCGGCATGTTGAGGCGAGGCACGGGTTGCGCTGTCAGGCCCCATAGCGCGGCCTTCCCGGTCGTATGCGAGGATGCGAGCCCCGCGATGGCGCCCGCCACCTCCGCGCCCGGGGAAAAAGGCCCAAGCCTGCGATAGAGCAGGAAAGGCCCGGCATGCGCGAAGATGGCGAGGCCGAGCGAAGACAGGATGAAGGGCAGGAGCGAGGGGGCGATCGGCCCGGGCGTGAGGATGAGCAGGATTGACCATGCCAGCCCTGTGAGAAGGAAGAGCAGGCCAAGCCCGGCGCCGAGCGCGGACAGCCAGCAGACGAGGAAGCGCCAGCGCTGACCGAAGGAAAGCTCACGGCCGAAGGGTGAAAGCAGGGCGCGCCAATGGATCTCTCCGATGCGCAC
This sequence comes from Acetobacteraceae bacterium, assembly GCA_035549615.1. GTDB lineage: Bacteria > Pseudomonadota > Alphaproteobacteria > Acetobacterales > Acetobacteraceae > JAKAWQ01. The sequence goes on along the minus strand of DASZQO010000066.1, from coordinate 1,177 downwards.
GGCGCCATAGGCCTGACGAAAACGTTGCTTGCGCCAGGATGCGAAATCATCCCGCACCACACGCTCGCCGAAGCTTTTGCGCACCGCGATACCCTGCCAGCCATGGCGCATCAGGCGCAGCCCGAGCTCCGTTTCCTCCACGGCGCATCCTTCCGCCCATCCGCCAGCGGCGCGGATCGCGGCGGCGCGGATCAGAAGCATCGCATCTTGCGCAATGATGGGATCGCGCCCGTCTCGAGACATCATCCCGAGACGGGGAACCCTGGCCTGTTCCCAAAACATCAAACGCTTGAGGAGCGTTTCGCCGTTGTCGCGGCATGCCTCCGGCGAAAGGGCGAATCCGAGCTTCGGATCGGCGAAGGCCGGCACCATCGAATGAAGCCAGTCGGACGAGACGATCAGGCCGCTCCTGATCACGCCGATGATTGCGGCATCCGGCGCCGCTTCGCCGAGAGCGAAGTTGAGGGCGCCCGCCTTGAAGCCGGGCCAGGGTCCCAGATGGAAGAAACGAAAGCGTGACCCGAGCCGGGCGCAATGCCTCGCCACCGGCTCCCAGAGCGCGGGATCGTTGGTGTTGCTGGCGATCACCAGCACCTCGAAATTGGGATAGTCGAGCCGGGAGAGCGCATCGAGGGTTCCGCACACAATCTCGGGCGGCTCATTGCAGACCGGCACATGAATCGAGACTTTGAAGGGCTTCGTGCCGACCGGGGTGCGAATATCTCCCTGAACGGGCGGAACGGCAGAGGGGTGCGCCGGCGGCTCGGCGGCAAAAGCGGAAAGCGGGGCCACCTTGCGCAGAAAATTCCCCAGTGCCAGCGCCTTGGACTGTTGGGCTGGAGGGGGCGCTTTGGCCAGGCTTCGGGCTTGGGGCGCCGGGGTGGCGAGACGGCTCATCCGAGGAAAGTTCCAGGCGCGGGCGACGGCCCGGCCAAGAGCGGAAGAAAAGCCTGCTCTGGGGCGCCGCTCCGGCCCGAATACGGCAGAATCAGGGTATTTCACGAAAATATTGGCTGACGGGATGAAGGTGGGAAGCGCGCGATGCAGATTGTGATCGAGATCCTCTTCGTGCTGTTCCTGGTTCTGTTGAACGGCCTCTTCGCGATGGGCGAGATGGCGCTCGTCTCGGCCCGGCGCGCGCGGCTCGCGGTGCTCGCCCAGTCCGGCCGGCGGGGTG
>DASZQO010000065.1:0-3549 GCA_035549615.1 Acetobacteraceae bacterium | reverse complement strand
GGAGTTCCGACCAGGCTTGCGACCAGATGACACCGCTGCCTGACAGAACGATCGGCTTTTGTGCTTTGGCGATGGCCTCGATCAGCGCGTCGATCTTGCGAGGATCGCCGAGCGACCGCGCGTTAAGCAGAGGCCGTCCCGACAGGCTCCAGTCGACCTGCTCCTCAGGGATTTTGGCGTAAAGAATGTCGCCGGGAAAATCGAGATAGACCGGCCCCGGCTTGCCGCCCGCCGCCTTTTGGAAGGCGACGTTGACCTGTTCAGGGATGCGCCTGAGGTTGTAGACGCGATCGGCCCATTTTGTGCAGGGCTTCATGATCGCAAGCTGGTCGATCTCCTGGAACACCTGCCGGCCGTTCTGCCCGATCGGGCTTGAGCCGCCGATCGCAACCACCGGGCTGCAATCGATCAGCGCATTGGCGATGCCCGTCGTGAGATTGATCGTTCCGGGACCGCTTGCCGCCATGCAGACGCCGGGCTTTTGCGTCAGACGGCTGTAGGCCTGGGCCATGAACGCCGCCGATTGTTCGTGGCGCACGTCGAGCGGCCGTATGCCTTCCTTGATGCAGGAGGCCTCGGCGAGCAGCATCGGCCCGCCCATCAGAAAGAAAAGGTCTTCGGTTCCTTCTTTCCTCAGGCACTTCGCGAGAATTTCGGAACCCGTGAGCTCTGCCATCATCCCCTCCCATGCACGCAGTCATCCGCGCGTCCGGTTGCGCGGGCCTCCGTCTCGTTCATGCCTAGCCACTCTGCGAGCACCGCTTCGGTATGTTCGCCGAGCAGAGGCGCTGCCCGCACAGGCGGCGGGCGGCCGGAAAAGCGCACAGGCCAGGCCGGCATTTTGTAAGCGCCGGCGTGCGGGTGCATCATCGTCTGAACGATGCCGCGCGCGGCGAAGCTCGGGTCCGCGAGCAGTTCGGCCGGGTCGAGCACCGCGCCCGCCGGAATACCGGCTTCACCCAGAATGCGCATCGCCTCGTGCTTGTCATGCCGGCGTGTCCAGGCCGCGACCATTTCGTTGACCGCGGCCTCATGTTTGGCGCGGGCGGCCGGGGTCGCGTAGCGCGGGTCGTCAGTAAGGTCCTCGCGGCCGATGAGAGCGAGCAGCCGCCGCCAATGCTCAGGATTGGTCCGGCTCGTATAGACATAGACGTAATCATTGGCGCCGCCGCCCTTGCATGGATAGGTGCCCATCGGCGGATTGAGCGCGAGCACGCTGCCCGCGCCGGCGCGTCGTGGCGGCTGGCCGGTACGCGTGAGGGTCGCGAAAGCGCCGCGGATATACTGGAGCATCGCGTCCTGCATCGCGATCTCGAGATGCTCGCCTTCGCCCGTGCGCGTGCGCCGATAGAGTGCGGCGAGGATCGAGACCGCGAGCAGCATGCCGGTGCCGGTATCGCCGAGGGTCGGCCCCGGCTTGAGCGGCGGTCCCCCCGCCTCGCCGGTGATGCTCATGATGCCGCCGCAGGCCTGCGCGATCATGTCGAAGGCGAGGTTGCGCTCGTAGGGAGAGCCCGCGCCGAAACCTTTCACCTGTGCATAGATGATGGCCTTGTTGTGCGCGCGCACGGTTTCGGGGCCGAGTCCAAGCCGTTCGATCACGCCCGGCGCAAAGTTTTCGACAAACACGTCGGCCCGGGCGGCGAGCGCCTTCACCAGCGCGAGGCCACGCTGAGACTTGAGATCGATCGCGACCGATTTCTTGTTGGCATTGTACTGAAGAAAATAATGCGCATCCCCTTCGGGGGGAGGGCTCAGCATGCGGCCCGGATCGCCGTTCCTCGGATTCTCGACCTTCACCACCTCCGCGCCCAGCCAGGCGAGCGCCTCGGTGCAGGAGGGGCCCGCCTCGAATTGCGTGAGGTCGAGAACGCGCACGCCGGTCAGGCAATCTTCTCCGCTCATGGGCGTTTCCTCCGGTTTTCACCTTGCCGCCAGCTTGGCCGCCGTGCAGCCGTCCTGTCCACCCAGCCGATTTTCCCGGAAAGGAAGGCCGCGAAGCGGGCGAGGCGGCGGGGGGCGGCATGCCTCGGTCCCCTCCTTCGGCCGCTTCCCAAAGGATGGGCCTTGGGACTCGCGGTGAATTGCCGTAAAACGCACTTCCGATCTGCCATGTCCGAAGAATTTCACAGGATCCGCCGCCTCCCGCCCTATGTGTTCGCGGAAGTGAACACGGCCAAGGCGCGCGCCCGCGCCGCCGGGGAAGACATCATCGATCTCGGTATGGGCAACCCGGACAGCGCCACCCCGCCGCACATCGTCGCCAAGCTCATGGAGGCGGTGCAGGACCCGCGCACGCACCGCTATTCGGTGAGCAAGGGCATTCCGGGGCTGCGGCGCGCGCTCGCCGCCTATTATCGGCGCCGTTTCGATGTTCCGCTCGATCCCGAGACCGAGGTGATCGCCACTCTCGGCTCGAAGGAGGGGCTTGCCAATCTCGCCTCGGCCATCACCTCGCCTGGCGATACGATCCTCGTGCCCAATCCCTCCTATCCCATCCACCAGTTCGGCTTCATCATTGCCGGGGCCGCCGTTCGTTCCGTGCCCGCCGCGCCGGATGAGGAGATGCTCCGCGCGCTCGACCGCGCCGTCCGCCATTCGGTACCGAAGCCGACCGCGCTGATCGTCAATTTTCCCTCCAATCCGACGGCCTATCTCGCCGAGCTCGATTTTTATCGCGAAATCGTGTCCTTCGCCCGCCGGCATGAGATCTGGGTGATGTCGGATCTCGCCTATGCCGAGATCTATTTTCACGACCGGCCACCGCCCTCGCTCCTCCAGGTTCAGGGTGCGAAGGAAATCGCGGTGGAATTCACGAGCCTTTCCAAGACCTATTCCATGCCGGGCTGGCGCATGGGCTTCGCCGCCGGCAATCCGCGGCTCGTCAGCGCGCTCGCGCGGATGAAATCCTATCTCGATTACGGCGCCTTCACCCCGATCCAGGTCGCGGCCACGGCGGCGCTGAACGGGCCGCAGGATTGCGTGGCCGAGCTTCGCGCGCTCTACAAGGAACGGCGGGACGTGCTGATCCGCGGCCTCGCCAATGCGGGCTGGCAGGTGCCTTCGCCGGATGGCTCGATGTTCGCCTGGGCGCCGATCCCGCCGCGCTATGCCTCCCTGGGCAGCCTCGAATTCAGCAAGCTCCTGCTCGAGCGGGCGAAGGTCGCGGTCTCCCCCGGCATCGGCTTCGGCGAGCATGGGGAGGGGTTCGTGCGCATCGCCCTGGTCGAGAACAGCCACCGGCTGCGCCAGGCCTGCCGCTCCATCCGCGCCTTCCTCCAGGCCGGCTCGAACCAGGCCGACCCCGCTCTCAACGCGGTATCCGCCTGAGTTTTCCCCCGCCGGTTCCCTTCGTGCCGGTATGCCGGCTCAGCATACTTTGAGCCTTTCATCGGGCAGCTTTTCACCGGGAGTTCTCGCATGGCGCAATTCAATGCGGCGCTGACGCTGATTGGCGGCCCCACCGTTCTGATCGAGCTTGCCGGCTTTCGGCTTCTCACCGACCCGACCTTCGACGCCCCAGGACACTACGAATCGCGCGGCATCGTG
>DASZQO010000064.1:0-2404 GCA_035549615.1 Acetobacteraceae bacterium | reverse complement strand
ATTCATCACGACCAATGCGCTGAAGGTCGCCAATCTCGACGTCTGAGCGCGGTGATTCTGCGGCTCCGTCCACCTCGCGTCCGGTCTTCTGCGGCATTGATGTGGCTTGCGGAACGAACACGAAGCTGCCGATCTGCTTTGTGGAGATTTCGGAAGGGCGGGTGGTTCCGCTCGCCATTCCGACCGAGGCCGCGCGGCAAATCCCGCGTGGCCCCGGCAATGGCGAAATCAGAAACGAGGCACCCTTCGCCGCTGCCGCCCGACAGGTCGCAGAGGCCATTCTGGAGATCTCTGAGCGAGAAAGCTGGCGCCTCGAATGCATCGCGATCGATGCGCCGGCGGCCCCTCCCGTGGCAGGGCCGCGTGCCTGCGAGACTGCGCTCCGCCGCGCGGGGCTTGCGGTGTTCCAGACCCCCTCTCGCGAGAAATGGACGGAGATCGTCGCACTCTGCCGAAATCATCTCGATCAGGCGGGCGATCTTGCGCGGCTGCCGCACGCCAACAAGATCTGGATGCTCTACGGCTTTCGTCTCTTCGCCGAGCTGCGCGCTCGAACCGGCGCGGCAATCATCGAGGTTTATCCCTACGCCGTCGCCCATCGGCTGAAGGCGGCGCATCACCACAAATCGACGGTGACAGGCTATAAGAACCAATTGGCGGCCGTGGCGAAACGCACCGGCTGGTCGCCGGTCAGGCTCGAGCAACGCCTCGCGGCAGCGGTTTCCGGGAAGCCGCACGACCGGCTCGACGCGTTCATGGCGGCCTGGGTGGCAGGCCTGCCGCCCGAACGCCGCTGCCCTTACGGCACACCCGCGCAACCGGATGATGTGATTTGGGTGCCGGGCTAGAACGAGATGAGATCACTCGCGCGTTCACATCCCGCTCTCGCTCTTTATTCTTCCGCGTGATTCAGACCTCCGGTCATCACGCTCCAATGATGATCCTGAACCGATCAACCCTGACAGGATTGTGTTGGCTTCACGATGCGACAAACCTCGTCAAGGCTTCCTTCGCCAGTCGCCGGGTCAGCTCGCCTGCCGGCAGCTCTTTGCCGAGGCGTGCAGCCTGGCCCGACCAGAGAGGGACAAAGTCGGCCGATCCACTCGGCTCCGACTTCGCACGCAATGGCCCAAGCCCGCCGCCCGCAAGAGGAAAGGGGGGAGCGAGATCGGACATCGGACCAACCTCGCGGACAATGCGGTTGAGAATGGCGCGCGCGGGGCGGCCGCTGAAAATGTTCGTGAGCACCGTGTGATCGGCCCCGGCCGCGGCCAGAGCTTGTCTGTGCACCGGAGCCACGCGCGCCTCAGGGCAAAAAAGATAGCCCGTTCCGATCTGCACCGCGGAGGCGCCAAGCGCAAAGGCGGCGACTATGCCGCGGGCATCGGCAATGCCTCCCGCCGCAATCACCGGCAGGCTGACGGCGTCAACCACTTGCGGAACGAGCGCCATAGTGCCGAGCTGTGTCGAGATATCGTCGGAAAGAAACATCCCGCGATGGCCGCCGGCTTCGGCCCCCTGCGCGATGATGGCATCGCAGCCATTCTCTTCGAGCCATCTGGCTTCCTTTACCGTGGTCGCCGATGAGAGAATCTTTGCCCCGGTTTTCTTCACCCGGGCCAAGAGAGTTTTGTCCGGAAGACCGAAATGGAAGCTGACGATCGCGGGTTTCAATTCCTCCAAAAGCGCGCAATGCGTGTTGCTGAAGGGCTCGATCACGGGCGGTTCCGCTGCCATTTCCGGATCGAGTCCGAGCTCGACATAGTAGGGTTTCAGACGCTGTCTCCAGGCCGCCGCGCCGGCCGCATTGTTGGCCGGCGGCTTATGGCAGAAGAAATTGATGTTCACGGGTTTTGATGTGCGTTCCCGAACCGCGCCGAGCTCGCTTCTCAACTGGCTTCCGCTCAGCATCGCACAGGGAAGCGAGCCGAGGCCGCCCGCCTCCGCGACGGCGATCACCATCGCCGGCGTGGCGGCTCCTGCCATCGGGGCTTGAATGATCGGCAGTTCAATTCCCAGCAGGTCGAGAATGCGTCGGTCGGGCCATGCTGTCATGATCTTTCTCCGAAGCTCGAGGACGAGAGAGGCGTGATCGCTTTTCGGCCTGAAGTTCAGGAAGCGGAAATCACCAGCGCCCAGAGCGTGACGACCGAAAGTGAACCCACCCTAGGTTGAAATACGCGATACAACAATATCCAATTGCAAGCTTAGTGCGTGCGAGCGGGCTCATACCCTTCTGGTGGGTCGATCGCTGTCGGCATGCGGGATTTCATCTGTCATGAAACGCGCCGCCGCCTGTCATGCCTCTCCGTCATGACCGAAAGTCAGGACGCTCTGACGAAATCCGCGACACGCTCACCGATCATGATCGCGGCGGCATTGGTATTGCCTGAGACGACCGTGG
>DASZQO010000063.1:0-8350 GCA_035549615.1 Acetobacteraceae bacterium | reverse complement strand
CGCATTTTCAAAACGGGCTCTGAAGCGGGGCCGGAGCTCAGACCCGCTGATGGAGGACCGCAAGCAGGGTAAATAGCCGCCGCGCCGTTTCAAGATCGATCGTGACCTTGCCGGCGAGCCGGTCGGTCAGCAGCCTGGCGGCCTCGTTGTGCAATCCGCGCCTGCCCATATCGATCGCCTGCAGCCGTGCCTCGCGGCCTTCCTGCACGGCCTTGGCATAGCTTTCGACCAGCAAATGGTAATCCTTGATCAGGCGCCGGAAGGGACCGAGCGCCAGCAGATGCGCGATCAGGGGGCGGCCGCCACAGTCGCGAATATCCAGCAGCAGCCCGCCTTCGATCGAAAGCCGAAGCTCATAGGGCCCCGGCGCGAGGCCGACTGGCTGAAAGCAGTTCTCGCGTTCAAGATCGGCGATCGCCTGCGCGCGATCCGCCTCCAGCGCGGGCGAAAGCCCGCTCGGCGCCTCGCCCACCAGCACCACCCGCGCAAGTGACGTCCCAGAAGCGGGCGGTGCGCCCGGGTCCTCCTCGTGCGGGCTGCCATGATATGGCCGAACCGCTGTCATCCGGAGGGAGAGTGCCGTCTTTTCGCTTTCGCAGCAAGTTTGTCCGCTTCACCGGATTCCTTCGGCCTGCCCCTGGATGCTGACCTCGGTCCTGACAGAGTTCGCGATATAGCAAACCTCGTGCGCCTGATGGTGCAGCCCCGCCACCTCCGCCTCTGTCGGCCGCTTTTCGCCAGCGAAGCGGATATGCGGCCGCAGCACCACCCGGGCCATCCAGATCCGCCCATCCTCACGCTTGGCCATCGAGCCCAGGGCGTGATCCTCGTAAGAAGCAACGACGAAGCCGGCCCGGGCCGCGCAATCGAGGAAGGAGAGCAGGTGGCAGCTGGCCAGCGCGGCGACCAGGGCCTCCTCCGGATCGATCCCGGCCGGATCGGAATAGGGCACCCGCACCACGTCCGGCGCGGCGGAGGCACGCACCGTGGCACCGCCATCGAACGCCCATTCGTGTCCGCGGCCATAACGCCGGTCGGTGAAGACCTCGCCGTCCGGGAGCGTCCAGCGAACCGTCGCCTCATGATTGCCCATGACATCCCCTCTCTTTCATGCGCGCGGCGCTGGCACACGGTATAAATTCATGACAGATCAGACTTATATGCATGGATGAAGGAGGGCCGCCAAACGTCATTCGGAAAGATCGGAAATGGGCGATCATGGATGTCAGCACTCGCGACGCTGGAGGAGAATATTCCTTCGCTCCGCCGCTATGCTTGGTCGCTGGTGCGCAACGCCAACGACGCCGACGATCTTGTCCAGGAGTGTCTTGTCCGCGCCCTGGATCGGCTCGGAACAGTTCGCGAGGAGGGGCAGCTCCGGCCCTGGCTCTTCACGATCATGCACAATCTCCACGTCAACCGCTGGCGGCGCGCGAAAATCCGCGCCGAGATCCCGGCCGCAGACGCGGACGCCGAGGTTTCCATGCCAGCGCCGCAACCGGCGAGCCTCGAGATGCGCGAGGTTCTGCGCGGCCTTAGGGAGCTTCCCGTGGATCAACGCCAGGTGATCCTCCTCGTGGCGGTGGAGGGCTTCGAATATTCCGAAGTCGCCAAGATACTGGGCATCCCGATCGGAACCGTCATGTCACGCCTCAGCCGCGCGCGGGATCGGCTGCGGGACTTCGTGGAGGGACGGACCCAGCCCGTCCTGCAGAGAGTCAAATGAAAGAAAACAACGAAGAAAAAAACGACGGTCCGGTGACCGATGACGATCTCCACGCTTACGTGGATGGATTCCTCGATGCCGGACGCCGGCCCCTGGTCGAGCGTCACCTTGCGGCCCATCCGGAGGCGGCGGCCCGGGTTGTCGCCTGGGGAGTCGTCGGCGCATCGCTGCGCAAGGCGACATCCTGGAAGGCGCGGGAGCCCATCCCGGCAAGGCTCGATCTCGGCCGCCTTCTCGCAGAGCGCCGGGCTCGGCGCTGGCAGCCCATGCGGGTTGCCGCCGCCATCCTGCTCGCCCTCGCGGTTGGCGCCGGTGGCGGATGGATGGCGCGCGGTCCGAGCCTGCCGGACGGCATCACGTCCATCGCGATGGAGGCCTCGGCCGTGCACCGGGCCTTTGCAGCAAACATCGCCGCTTCCGCGCCAGACACGATCGCGCAATCCCAGCTCACGAACTGGCTCATCGCAAAGACGGGCCACAAGGTCGCGTCCCCGGATCTCTCCCGGTCCGGCTTCCGGCTGGTCAACGCTCAGCTTGTGGCCACCATGCAGGGGCCTGCCTGCATGTATCTCTTTGATGGCCCGCAGGGGCTGCGCATCACGCTCTTCATGCGCCCGATGGAGAGGCGCGATATGAATGCACCGATGCGGCCGATGCACGGCAAGGATACGGTTGGCTATGTGTGGGCACGCGACGGCCTCGGCTTCGGCCTCGTCGCGAGCGAACCTCTGGGGACACTGCACACCCTCGCCAATCAGATCCGGAGCGAGATGGGACCGCCGATCTGATCCGGATCGACCCATGTCCTGAGGAGAGTCCAGCCGGCGCGGAAACGCATAGAAGAAAACGGGTCCTTCAAATGTCTATTCAATGACAGCCGAGGAAAACGAAATCCAGGCTCAACAAAAAGGACCAGAAGAATGACAAAATCACTCGCTCTCGCCTTTGCCGTATTCGCCTTCTCAGCAGCGAGCGCGCTCGCAAGCCCGTCGGACATGCCCAATGGCGGCAGTGCCGTCGGCAGTGTCCCACAGCAGAACACTCTCCAAAGTGCGGAGAGCCTCCCGCCGGTCGCCGCCCAATCCGCTGGTGATTCGCAAGGTTTTTCGGGATACCGTCGAAACATTTCCATTCCGCCGAGCGTGAGTGTTCCGGCAGCGCCGGCGCCGGTTTATGACAGCACCCTCGGCCTCGTGAACGCGACCGGCGGCGGGGACTGACGGAGAGGAAGAGCCGGCAGAGCGCCGGGGAGCGGGATGCGTTTCCCTCCACTCACGCATCCCGCTTCCGCCCTTTGTTTTCCCGCGTGATTCACGCCACCGGTGAATCCACCATGGCGATCACGTTCTTGCCAGCCCTTCCCCTCATCCATTGGCGTGCGAAGACACGAGAATGGCAGCGAGGAAATCCGCACGCATCTTCGCCGGGGCGCCGCACCAGCCTGCGGCGTCAGACTCCCGAGAACCAGTTATATCCTTGATTCTCCCAATATCCGCCCGGATTGTGGTTGGTTACCTCGATCGATTGCAGGTTTTTTGCGCTCTTGAACCCGAGCTTCACCGGGATGCGAAGCCGCACCGGCGCACCCCATTCGGGCGTGAGCGGCTGCCAGTCGAAATCGAGCGCGAGAATGGTCTGCGGATGGAGCGCGCTCGCCATGTCAATGCTGGTGAAATATCCATCGAAGCAGGTGAAGGCGACATAGCGCGCCCGAAGGTCCGCCCCGATATGGCGGAGAAAGATGTGCAGCGGCACGCCGCTCCACTGTCCAATCTGGCTCCATCCCTCGATGCAGATATGCCGCGTGATCTGGGCTTCCTGCGGCAAGGCGCGCAACCGTTCCAGACTCCAGGGCGTGCGGTCCGCGACGCGCCCGGCCACCGCAAGGCGCCAATTGTCCGGCACGGGCCGCACCTGCCACACCGCGTAGTAGGCGTTGAAGCGGAACGATTTGGTAATCGCGCTCGCCGGATAGGTCTCGACAAGCCTGCGCTTGCTGAAGAGCGCCTCCTGCACCCGGTCGTTGAAGCGCAGCATCGTCCAGAGCGCGGCATCGATGCCCGAATGGGTGGAAAGATCGCAGCCGGTAAGCAGGCCGAGGCTGCCGAGCGTCAATCCTTGGCGCAACAACCCTCTGCGGCTCAACCGTGCGAGCTCGGGCGCGATCTCGGCGCGGCTTACAGCGGGATCGGCGCTCATGGCCTTTCCTCCGCCTCGAGCGGGGCGATCATCGAGATGAGTGTGCGCGGGAAGAGCGCGACGAGTGTCAGATGCAGCACAAGAAATCCGACGATGCAGAGCATCAGCGCGAGATGGATGCCGCGCGCCACCGGATAGCCGCCGAAGACCCCCGTGAGCCAGCCGAGCTGCACCGGCTTCCAGATGGAGAGGCCGGTCAGGACGGCGAGAGAGATCACCAGGATCACGCCGCTATAAAGCAAGCGCTGTACAGCATTGTAGTGGCCGAGCTGATGGCCGAGGCGGAAGGTCAGGGCCGCGCTGATATCCCGCAGGAGGGCGCGCGGCCCGGTGGGGCGGAGATCACGGCGGAAATGCCCCGAGAGAAAACCGTAGGCGAGATAGGCAAGACCATCCGCGAACAGCACCCACATGGCGCTGATATGCCAGGCGATTCCGGCGCCGAGCCAACCGCCGAGCGTGATCCAGCGGGGAAAGATGATGGGCAGGCTGGGCGATGCGTTGTAGATCGCCCAGCCGCTCAGGATCATGCAGATGATCGCCGAGGCCCCCACCCAGTGCATGATTCGGATCGGCAGCGGATGCGCCGGCCGTCCGGTCCCGCGGGATCGTTCCACGGTCTTGCTTCCGTTCTCGAACCGGTCCGTCCGGCCTCACATCGGCGGGTTGACGCCTTTCGTTCCGATCACGACTGAAACCGCAGTCACCTTGCCGCCGTCGCTCCGGCCGTTGACGAAGACGGTCTTGCCGGGCACGACCTCAGACAGGCTGCCGGGATGGAGAGTCACGATCGGCGCGGTCGGCGGCACGATGACCACCTGCCGGCCGCCCTTGTAGGTGACGGTGATCTGCTTCGCCCCACCGTCTGCGCTGGCGGTCGAGACGGTGCCGTTGGTCATTGTGCTGTTGACGTATTTGCCGCCGCCGGCCGCAGCGGCAGTGCTCACCGTGCCATTGGTCATGGTGCTGGCCGTCATTGCGCCACCTGAGAGCGTCGTATCCTTGACGCGGTCCCAGGCATAATGGCCCTCACCGACGCCGCGCATCGCGGGTGGGAAGACAACGACTTCGAGCGCCACCAGATCGCCGCCGCCGATCGATTTCGCCGCCGTGCCGATATAGCTGCCGGGCTCGATCTTATCGAGGCTCGACTTCAGGACTTCAGCGTAATGCGTGGCGCCGGTGAGAGTGACCGGCACATCCGCGCCGCCCCGCGTATGTACGGTGAGCGTGTCACCGCTGATCGCGGTGACAGTGCCACGCACGTGTTCGCTGGCCGGGGCGGCGAGGGCAGTGGCGGCAAGGGCGGTGGTGGCGAGAAGCGCGGTGCTGGCCACGAAGAGCCGGATGGGACGGTGAGGCATGGTGAACTCCCTTTGTGAGTTGCCGGAGTCCGACAACTCACCGGAAGACATCTCACATGCCAGAACATTCCATCACGAAACCGTGAACAAAAGCTTCAAATGAGACCGCAAACGCGGGATGCGTTCGCTCATGCTTGCGCATCCCGTTGTTGCGATTTGTTTTCCCGCCTGATTCACGCCTGCGGCGATCCCGCTTTCGGGCAGTGGAGAGATGCCTATCCGCGGCCGACGAAAGGCATTTTCGTCGCCATCACGGTGAGGAACTGCACATTCGCCTCCGCCGGCAGGCTCGCCATGAAGACAACCGACTTCGCCACGTTCTCGACATCCATCAGCGGCTCGGGCCGCACGCTGCCGTCAGCCTGTGGCACGCCCTTGGACATGCGCGCGGCAAGCGGGGTCAGCGCATTGCCGATATCGATCTGCCCGCAGGCGATATCGTATTTCCGGCCATCCAGGCTGATCGATTTGGTGAGCCCGGTGATCGCATGCTTGGTCGCGGTATAGGGCGCGGAGTTCGGGCGCGGCGCATGGGCGGAGATCGAGCCGTTGTTGATGATGCGCCCGCCCATCGGCTGCTGGGCTTTCATCATCCGGAAGGCGGCCTGGGCGCAGAGGAAGGAGCCGGTGAGATTGGTCGCGACGACGTTCGACCATTGCGCGAAGCTGAGCTCGTCGAACCCGACGGCCGGGGCGCCCGCGCCGGCATTGTTGAAGAGAAGATCGATCCGGCCGAATGTCTCGCGCACAGCGGCGAACAGCGCATCGACCGAAGCCGGGTCGGTGACATCCGTCGGCACGGCGAGCAGCTTCGCCTCCGCTCCAGCGAGCGAAGCCGTCTCCTCAAGCGCATCCTTGCGCCGCCCGGCAAGCACGGTCGCATAGCCTTCGCGCACCAGGGCCAGCGCCACCGCCCGCCCGATTCCGCTGCCTGCACCCGTAACCACCGCGACCTTTTCGGACATCGCCTTCCCCCTTTCGAGTCGCCGGCACGCTAGCCGATGCCGTCTGCGCCGCCTACCCGGCGGGGCCTGGGGCCCTTCCCGCGACGAATGGGGTAGAGAACCAGGCCGCCGAAAATAAAGAAAAAATGTTCCGCTTCCGGCAGCCTTCCGTTGCGGTGGGCCCTGCAATCGCGGCACGCGCGCGGGATGCCTTCGCGCGCTCCCTCTCCTGGCCCCGGACTTTGTCTTTCCCGCGCGACTGAGACCCCGGTGTTCCTCCCTCCGCTCATCCGTCCCGCCCCGAACCCTGATCAGGTAAGGAAGCTGCCGCCGTTCACGTGGATCGTCTGGCCGGTGATGTAGCTGCCGTCAGGCCCGACAAGCAGCCGGACCATCGCCGCGATCTCCTCCGGCCGGCCTTTGCGCGCAAGGGGCACGCCGCCCGCCGCCAGCCGTTCCGGAACCGGCCCGGCCGAAGCACCGCGCACCGTGTCGATCGTGCCAGGTGCGATGGTGTTGCAGGTGATGCGGTGGGGGGCGAGCTCGATCGCGAGCGCGCGCATCAGCCCTTCGAGGCCCGCCTTCGAGGCGGAGACGTGGCAGCGATTCGGCGTTCCGATGTGAGTCGAGATGCCCGAGAGGGCGACGATCGCGCCGCCGCCCTTGCGGATCATGTCCGGGACGACCGCCCGGGCCATGAGGAAGGCGCCGTCAAGCGCCACCGAGAGGATTTCACGCCATTCCGCGTATCCCATCTCGAGGAACGGTGTCTGCCGCCGCAGCCCGGCATTGCTCACGAGGATATCGATCCCGCCCGTCTCGGCCGAAGCTCTCTCGACCATCCGCGACACCTGCGCGGGATCGGAAACATCTCCCATCGCCGCGAGCGCCTTCCCGCCGGCGGCCACGATCTCGTCGACCACGCCATCCACCGCGCCGCGATCGCTCCTGCCATTGACGATGATCAAGGCGCCGTCCGCGGCCAGCCTTCGCGCGATCGCCCGGCCGATATTCTTGCCGGCCCCGCTGATCAGCGCGACCTTGCCCGCGAGCGGTTTTCTCTCTTCCCCGCCCATCCTGCGCTCCCTATGAAGTGCCGGCCCGCATGCGGGCAATGCGCGGGCAAGTCAATTCCGCGGGGCAGAATTCGCGGAAGGAGGGGGGTTCTCTGCGAGAAATCACCCCTCGTGCGCGCGGAGGATGCAGCCATGCCCTATGCCTCGGTCTTCGATCTGCCGCCCGCCGTGCGCCGGTTGCCGGGGCATGCGCAGGAGATTTTTCGCGCCGCATTCAATGCTGCCTGGGAATCATATGCGGAGCGGGAGGATCGGGAAGAGATCGCTTTCCGGGTTGCCTGGGCCGCGGTGAAGAAGCGCTACCGCCATGTCGGCGGGGAATGGCTTTCGAACGCGGGCAAATAGCCCGTCCGCTCAGCAATCGGGACCGCGCATGGAAAAACTGATCACCTTGCCGTGGTTGATCTCATAGGTCGTCTCGCAGCCGCGGGCGATGACGATGGGCGGGCTCCATCCCCAGCCCCAACCGGGGCCCCATCCTGGTCCCCATCCTGGTCCCCACCAGGGCGGGCCGCCATAGAAGCCGGGCAGCACTTCAAGATGGCGATCGTCATAGGCGAGGAAGGTCTCCCCTTTCACGGAGACGCTGCGCGTTGGCACGCCGAGCGCGCGCACGAGAGCCTCCTCGCTCTGCCCGACAAAGGAGGCGAGATAGGCGCGGCGCTGTTCGAGCGCCTGGTCCGCGCAGGCGCAGAGGGAAAGAAGAAGGATGAGAGAGGCGGCGCGGCGCATGGCGGCAAGATGGGGCCCAGGCCCACGATTGTCACGCAAGCCCCGATGGGGGCAGCCAGAGAACATCCCGGATCCGCGGCGCGCCGGCGGCGATCATCGCAAGCCGGTCGAAACCCAGGGCAATGCCGGCGCATGGCGGCAGGCCCGAGGCAAGCGCGGCCAGAAGCTCTTCGTCCATCGGCCAATCGGGTCCGGTGAGCGCGTGGCGGCGGGCGCGGTCAGCCGTGAAGCGGGCGCGCTGCTCCGCCGCGTCGGTGAGCTCGACAAAGGCGTTGGCAAGCTCGATTCCGCAGAGGAAAAGCTCAAAGC
>DASZQO010000062.1:0-10469 GCA_035549615.1 Acetobacteraceae bacterium | reverse complement strand
TGAGCGCAACAGGAATAACCCTGCCGTCCTTGCACTGCCGCTGCGTCTCAAAACGAGTGAGCGATCCGCCGTTGCGAAGACGTTCCAGAATCGCCTCTTCCTCGTCGACCCGATCGGGGGGAATGATGCGAAGGATCGGCGTGCCGATCATCTCCTCGGCAGCGTAACCAAACAAAACCTCTGCGGCCCTGTTCCAGAAGGTCACAATGCCCTTGAGGTCCTTGCCAACGACCGCATCGTCCACCGAGCGGGCGACCGCCTCGAGCCACGCGCGCGTCTCTTTTCCTCCGTTTGCCGCTTCGTCCGATCGGGATTCAGCGGACAAGCGCCGTTCCTCCAAGCAAGGCATTCACGCGGCGCAGCTCGCCTCCATGCGGCGGCGGTAACGATAGGTCTCGTCTGCAGAATCGAGACTAACATCATTCCAGGTGAGAGGCTGGCCGGCCGCTACGGGACGACATAAACGCGCGCCGCCGGCAAGCCCGATCGGCAACCCGCCCATGGCCAGGCTCGCCGCGGCAGGCATCAGCCGGCCCCAAACCATCGCCCCGCCCTCACCATCCAGCAGCGCGCCGGCGGCAAGATCGCGCTTGGCGGTTGCGACGACATCGGCGCGGAAAGCCTCGGGCGCCCCCGTCGGTTCCGCGCGCAAAACAGCGGAGAGCACCGAAATGCCGAGCTCGAGCCCGATCAGATGGAAGGGACGCCAAAGCGCGGCCCGGGTGCCGCTCGCATCCGTGCTGATCCCATATTCGCCGAAGCAACGCGCGGTGTAGGCATTGGGCGCGGCGAAGACGACATAGACGCCCCAGCGGAGATCATTCCCGACCGGCTCGCCATTGCGATGCAGGCTGGAAACCACCTCGACCACCCCTTGGGCGCCGCCCAGCACGGAAGCGAGCTCCGGGGCGGCGGCAGGGGGGAACCCCAATCCATCGGCCGGGGCCGCAAGCCCCGTCGCATTGGCGACCGCGGCCATCTCGATCGCCGATTTCGTGCCATCGAGGAAGGAATTGAACATTTTCGGGTTCATCCCGCCCCGTGCCGCCTGCTCGGCGGTGAGCCCGTAATGATCCCAGACCGTTTCGGGCGTCGACGCATGGTAGGCGGGAAGATATTTCGTCCCCTTGCCGGCCGCGAGCACAGGGAATCCCGCGGCGCGCGCCCAATCCACAAGCTCGCAGATCAGCGCCGGCTGATCGCCATAGGCGAGGGAATAGACAACGCCCGCCGCCTCGGCCTCGCGCGCGAGCAAGGGGCCCGCCAGCGCATCGGCCTCCACATTCACCATCACGATATGCTTGCCGGCCGCGATCGCCGCGCGGGCATGGGCAATGCCGGCCGCCGGATGGCCGGTCGCCTCGACCACCACCTCAACCTCGGGCCGGCCGATCAAAGACTTCGCCTCCTCGGTGATCGGCGTCGCTTCGATCCGCGCCTCGTCCCAGCCGGCGGCGCGGCAAGCGGCCCGCGCGCGCTCGGGCGAGAGATCGGCAATGCCGGCAACCGTGAGTCCTTTCGTTCCTGGCACCTGGGCAAGGAACATCGAACCGAATTTTCCCGCCCCAATCAGGCCCACGCCTACCGGGCCCTTCGCCGCCAATCGCCGCGCAAGCAAGCGGGATAGGTTCATCGTTTACGCCTTACCCGATGCGAATGAGACGCGTGCCCTCTTCGCGCAGCCAGGCAATGGCGGCATCGGCATGGGGGCTGAGCTTGCGCACCAGCGCCCAGAAGCGCGGACCATGGTTCATGTGGCGAAGATGAGCGACCTCGTGCGCGGCAACATAATCCTGCACGAAGGGGGGCGCCATCACCAGCCGCCAGGAGAAGGCGAGCGAACCATCGGCCCCGCAGCTTCCCCAACGGCTGCGCGTGTCGCGCACGCGCACGCGCCGCACCGTCACACCGAGCAAGGCCGCCTTCTCCGCCACCAGGGCGGAAAGACGCTGCTTCGCCTCCGCCCGGAGGAAATCGCGCACCCGCCGCGGCAGGAACGCGACATCGCCCGAAACCCGGATCTCTCCCTCCTCCAGCCAGACCCCCCGGCGCGCGCCCGGGACATGGCGGATCGGCTGCGCCACCCCGCCGATTGGAACCAGCGCGCCCGGGGCAAAAGCGATGGCCCCGGGCAGGGCAGCGAGATGGGAAGCCACCCAGTCCGCATGGGCGGTGAGCAGGGCGAGACCGGCACGGCGCCCGGCGCGCGGCGGCAGCGTCACGACCACCACGCCGCCCTTCGGCTCGATGCGGAGACTAATCCGGCGGGCCCGGCTGCTCCGGCGCCAAAGAACACGGGTCTCGCCCCCCGGGAGCGCCAGGGTCTCGGATTCGGAACTGTCCATCAGGGCGGACCATGGCGAAACCGCTCCGCGTCGCGCAACCCTCGGAAAAGCTAGTCTGGAATGAGTCCCCCGGTCACCGCATCGCACCAGACGAGCTGATCCCGCACCGCCTTGACGCCAGGCACCCCGGCGATGAGAACATTGAGAGCCTTGCGCTGCTCATCATGCACGATGACGCCGGTGAGCTCCACAGTGCCATCCGTGACAGTGATGGCGAGGTTGCGCAGCGATGGCGCCCAGGGCTGGGCAGCCACCTCGGCAAGGATTTTCGCGCGGATGGCCTCGTCGCTCTCCAGCGGGGCAGGTCGCTCGGCGAGGATACGCCCGAGCGCGCGGACCAGGTCGGCGCGGGCGATGATGCCGACAAGCGCGCCATCCGGATGATCGAGGACCGGCAGCCGCCGCACATGACGCTGCTCCATCAGGCTGACGACGCGGGCGAGCGGCGTATCCACCGTGACCGCGACGACATCATGGGTCATGACCTCGGCGACGGTCCGTCCATGGGTATGCACGTACTCAAGTGCCAGGCGCGGCTGGGAAAAGACCAGCTCAAGCCAGCCCGGCTCGCGCTCAGTCCCGGTTTCGCTGCGGCGTAGCAGGTCACTCTCGGTCAGGATGCCGACCAGGCTGCCCTCCGCGTCAAGAACCGGCAACCCGCTGATGCGCTTCTCGACGAAGAGTGCAACGGCATCGTCCAGCTTCGTGTCAGGACGGACAGTGACGGGGTTTGCGGTCATCACATCGGCGGCGTTCATGCAAATCTCCTGCAAACCCCCGACCAACAGACTGCCATTTATCTTGTGGGCTGCTTCGTGTGGATACCTTGATCGAAATCAAGGCGCGATCCGGCATATCGGGCTTGGCTGATTTTTGATGGGACGGTGAAAGCGTCTCGGCGATGTCATCATTGCGCCATCGCAGGTAAAGACTATTCCGTCCATATGCTCTGTTTTGCACACCCGTCCGAACCGTGTCGGGGAGAAGGAAAATAATGACCTATGTCTCCGGAAACCGGGGCACCAGGCCCTTGCCAGCCATGGCCGCAAAGAAGCCTGGGACAGGACCGGGGGAAGCTCCGGGCGAAGAACCATTCGACCGGATGCTGCACGCCGCGGAGGCACGTCTGACAAGCGGGCTTTCTCCCGTTGCGATCGGAGGCTCCTTCCTCGATTGGGCGGTGCATCTGACCAATCAGCCGGCACGACGGCTCGAGCTCATGCATCATGCGTGGCGCGAATGGGTGGAGTTGTTGAGCGGAGAGAAATCGCGCGAAGTGGTGCCAGGACCGGCAGATCACCGTTTCACCCATCCGGGCTGGCAGCAGGAGCCGTTCCGCTCCTTTGCGCAGGCTTTCCTGCGTGCCGAGCGATGGTGGGCGGATGCGTCGGCGAATACACGCGGCGTGGACGCCTCGGCCGAACGTATCGTCACCTTCATGACCCGCCAGGTGCTCGACACCGCTTCGCCATCCAATCTTCCCTGGCTCAATCCGGAAGTGATTGAGGCGACTCTCCGTTCCCAGGGCAGGAACTTCCTCAATGGGCTCAGCAACGCCGTCGCGGACGCGAGCGAAACACTCTCAGGGCGAACAAGCCTGCCGCTTGCCGTCGGCCGGGACGTGGCGGCAACACCGGGACGGGTGGTCCTGCGCAACACGTTAATGGAATTGATTCAGTACTCACCGAAGACGCCGCTCGTGAGGCCCGAGCCAGTGCTCATCGTTCCAGCCTGGATCATGAAATACTATATTCTCGATCTCTCTTCACACAATTCGCTCATCAGCTACCTCGTCGGGCAGGGCTACACCGTCTTCTGCATCTCCTGGCACAATCCAACCGCGGAGGACCGTGACGTCAGCTTCGACGATTATCGAAGGCTCGGCGTGATGGCCGCCGTGGATGCGGTCACCTCCATCACGGGCTCCCGCAAGGTCCACGCCACCGGCTACTGTCTCGGCGGCACCCTGCTCGCAATCGCGGCGGCGGCGATGGCCCGCGAGAACGATGAGCGGCTGCAAAGCCTCACGCTGTTCTGTGCTCAGACCGATTTCGTCGAGGCTGGCGAGCTGCAGCTCTTCGTCACGGAGAGCCAGCTTGCCTTTCTCGAAGATCTGATGTGGCAGCAAGGTTATCTGGATAGCCGCCAGATGGCCGGGGCGTTCCAGATGCTGCGCGCGAACGATCTCGTCTGGTCACGCGTCATTAAAGGATATTTCCTTGGTGAGCGCGAGCACCCGAACGACCTCATGGCCTGGAATGCCGACGCGACACGCATGCCCTATCGGATGCATGCGGAATATCTCCGCCGCCTCTTCCTCGATAACGACCTTGCGGAAGGACGATTTCCCGTCGCTGGGCGGCCGGTCGCGCTCGCCGATATTCACCTGCCGTTTTTTCTTGTTGGCACCGAGACCGATCATGTTGCACCTTGGCGCTCGGTGCACAAGCTGCATTTGTTGAATCCGGGGGATATCACTTTCGTGCTCACCTCGGGCGGACACAATGCCGGCGTCGTCAGCGAGCCTGGCCACCCGCATCGGCATTTCCGGATACGGAGAAGCCTGCCGGGCGAGCGCTATCTGGGTCCCGAGGAATGGTGCGAGCACGCGGTGCAGCACGAAGGCTCATGGTGGCCGGCATGGGTCGCGTGGCTTGGCGAGCGGTCCGGCGATCCGGTCATGCCGCCTTCGCTTGGCAATGAAGCCGCTGGTTTCCCGGCCGGTGAGGCGGCGCCCGGCCGGTACGTGCATGAGGTGTGATGGACAGGAAGCGTAAAGTGCTCGGGTATCTCTGACCGAAATCAATGCCGCCACATCCCGGGCCGGATATCTGAGAGGATGGTCAATCGCAACGCGTGGAGGATCGGTGATGGATAAGGAAACATCATTCCTGACGGGACAATGGCCGGCTTTTGCAGCGGGCTCCGAGCAGCGCTGGAAGGCTTTGACGGCGGCCAACTCGCGGCTGATGCAGGGCATGCTCTCGGTCTGGCAGCACGAAATGGAGCTCGGCCAGCAGCTTTTGGCGGAGAACCTCGCTGATCCGAAGGCTCTCAGCGAAGTCATTGCCGGCGGGGCGGACGTGGGCGCGCAATGGTCGGCGGCCCACCAGCGGTTCGACCGTGCGGTGGCCGCAATCCGCAGGATCAACGATGAATTTTTTGACTGCCTGTTCGACGTTGCGGCAATGGCCAATGGGGCATCGGAAGGCAACGGCGCAAAGACACCCGCCGCGGCTGCCGGAGGCACGCAGCCACGTACCGTGGCTCGTACAACCTGATTAATCTGGCTGATAAATCGGGCTGATCACCTGGGGCGAACGGCCTCGCGCGCCGCGCGGGCAAGCCGGACGAGTTCTGCCCGCACATCGTCGGGGCCGCTTACCGGTGCGGCAAAATCAACCCTGAGCACGGCCTCGCCGTGGGCGAGGTCGCAGCCATCGACATCAACGCCAACCAGCCGCCAAGGCTGAGGAGGAGAGCCGGTGACCTGACCGGCTGTCCCATTGGCAGCTCCGGCAATGGCGTTCAGCGCGTCGGCATGATCCGCATTGCAATGGGCAAGGATTGCGGGTTCCGCCGCGGCAATCGCGGCGACCGCGGCCGGATCGGCAAAGAGGTCGGCGGGTTGCAGGCGGGTGATCGCGCCGAAGCCTCCGACCAGATGCGCCTCGGTGACGGTAATCCGCCAAAGCGAAAAATCCGCAAGTCCCGCATAGGCTTGGGCATAGGGATGAAGAGCCAGCCAGCGAGCCTCGAGCGCCGGTGCGTCGGGGAGTGGTGCTGCCGTGCCGAGAAGGCTCACGCGCGGCGCGGTCTGCGGATCAGGGCCATGCGCCGGCCCGGCGAGAAAGAGCGCGCAGCGCGGGTCGGCGGCAAGGTTCCGTGTGTGCCGGGCAAGCCGCGAGAGCCGCAGCAGGGGCGAAAGGTCGGGAGCCGCCGCCGGGGTCACCAGGCTCGCAAAGGGGGCGCCCCCCTCCCCGCTCGGCTGGAGCGTGGCGAGCACACCCGAGCGGGTGTGGCGGATCAGCCGGCGGACGGTGGCTGCGAGGGAAGACGGATCTGCCATCGTTCGGTTTCCCTCCCGGCGCGCTTGCGCCACAATGCGATGGCACCCCGCTCCATATGGAGCAGGCCGAGAAGGGGCCCGCCGGGAACGGCCATATGAAACACACCATCGCTCTGGTCGATGACGACCGCAACATCCTGACCAGCGTCGCCATGACGCTCGAACAGGAAGGATTCCAGGTCCGCACTTATACGGACGGAGAGAGCGCGCTGCAGGGGATCAGCGCCCGTCCCGTCGATCTCGCGGTCCTTGACATCAAAATGCCGAGGATGGACGGGATGGAGCTTCTTCAGCGGCTCCGCGCGCGCACCAGCCTGCCGGTGATCTTTCTCACCAGCAAGGACGAGGAGGTGGACGAACTGATGGGGCTCCGGCTCGGCGCGGACGACTATATCCGCAAGCCCTTCAGCCAGCGCCTGCTGATCGAGCGAATCCGGGCGCTGCTGCGGCGTAACGAGGCCGGCCGGGCCGAGGGATCGGGTGCCGCGCCGACAGGCGTAATGGTCCGCGGCGATCTCGCCCTCGACGAGAACAAGCATCAATGCCTTTGGAAGGGGCAGGATATCCAGCTTACCGTGACCGAGTTCTTGCTCGTCAAAGCACTGGCGGCACGCCCAGGGCTGGTCAAGTCCCGCGATCAGCTCATCGACGCCGCCTATGGCGAAAACATTTATGTGGACGATCGGACGATCGACAGCCACGTCAAGCGCATTCGCAAGAAATTCCGGAGCACGGACGGCGAATTCAACCAGATTGAGACGCTCTACGGCATCGGTTACCGTTACAAGGAGGCATAAGCCGCGCCAAAAGACCGGCGAGAGAGAAAAAGATGCCGGAAAGCGGTGGAGCCCCTCCGGGCACAACCTCGTTCGCGCGGGAAAGCATGCCGCGCCATCGCGGCGGCTCCCCACTGCTCAAGCGCATCCTCCTCGTCAATATGGTGCCGCTGATCCTGCTGGTTGCCGCACTCCTCTATCTCGATCAGTACCAGAGCGGCCTCCTTGAGGCCGAAGTGCAAGCGCTGCGCCAGCAGGCACGAGTCTTCGCCGCCGCGCTCGAGCAGAGCGCCGTCAAGGAGGCGACGCCCGGCCAGCCCGCGCTGGTGCCCGATCTGAGCCGCCCGCTGCTGCATCAGCTCGCTGCACCCACCCCCAACCTGGATGCCCGGCTTTACGCCCCCGACGGCCAGCTCATCACTGACAGCCGCGTGCAGGAGGGCCCAGGAGGCGCCATTGTCACCACCCCACTGCCGCCTCCGGTAATCCGCGGCCCGCTGCTCACCATCGTCGGCTGGCTCTATGACCACCTCCAGGCGCTGCTGCCGCAATCCGCCTCGACCCCGGTGGTGGAGGGAGGACCAGGCTCCGGCGGGCTCGACTGGGCACCCGATTTCAAAGCCGCGGCGACATTGATCTCCGAAGCGAGCAAGGACCAGCTGCCTCCCTATGTTCGCCGGACCCAGGATGGGCGGCTGCTGGTGACGGTCGCCGAGCCGGTGATGAGCGGGCGGCAGCTCATCGGCATCATGCTGCTCACGCGCGAAGCGGTGGAGGTGGTGGACGCGCTTTTCGCCATCCGGCTCTCCATCCTCGAATTCTTCTCGCTGGCGCTGGCGCTCACGGTGATCATGTCGATCTATCTTTCACGCACGATCGCCCGCCCGATCCTCAGGCTTGCCCTCGCTGCCGAAAAGATGCGCGAAGGTCGGGGGCGAACCGGCGCTGTGCCGCGGAGCCTGCGCGAACGGCGGGATGAGATCGGCGCGCTCGCCCGGGCGCTCGCCGATTCGGCCGCCGCACTCTGGGCAAGGCTCGATGCGATCGAGCGTTTCGCCGCCGACGTGGCGCACGAGATCAAGAATCCGCTTTCATCCATCCGCAGCGCGATTGAGACGATGCCGCGGATCACGAATCGCGAGCAGCAGCAGCGGCTCTTCACCATCATGGCCGACGATGTCGAGCGGCTCGACCGCCTGATCAGCGATATTTCGGAAGCCTCTCGGCTTGATGCGGAGATGTCGCGCACCTCAATGGAGCGGGTCGATGTGGCGCCAATCCTTTCCACCCTCGCTGAGCTGCACGAGACGACGCGACAGAATGGCGATCCACATATCGTGGTGGAAGCCCCTGAGAGCGGGCTCATCGTCGAAGGGGTGGAAGGACGGCTCGTCCAGGTATTGCGCAACCTGATCGGCAATGCCGTCTCCTTCAGCCCGCGCGACGGGCACATCCGCCTCACCGGACGGATCACCGGCAACATGATCGAAGTGGCGGTGGAGGATGAGGGCTCGGGGATCCCCGAGAGCAAGCTCGAGCACATCTTCGACCGCTTCTATTCCGAACGGCCGGAGGGAGAGGAATTCGGCCGGCATTCGGGCCTCGGGCTCTCCATCAGCCGGCAGATCGTGGAAACCTTCGGCGGACGGATCAGCGCCGAGAACCGGCGCGACACTGACGGAGCGGTGCTCGGCGCGCGCTTCGTCGTGCGCCTGCCCCGCGGCGAGGCAAAGCTGCGCCAGGGGCGGCAAACCCCTGCGGCACCTGCGAGGAGCGACCGTCGCGGGCAAAGGTTGAGCGAAGTGAACCCTGAATAATCCGACGATCCGCTCTTGCGTCGTTTTGCCAAGGGGATTCAAGGCACCCCTGGTTTGCTTCGCGCCGGAGACCCCGATTCCGCCAAAGCCATATCGATCTAACTTTCTTCTGCCGACAGGCCAAAAAAGGCGAAGAGCGATGCCATCGCGAGCAGTGCTGCGAAACCTGCGAAGGTTGCCCGCATCCCATTCATGCCGGCAGCAGCGAAAAAGCTGCCGGCAGACGCAATGCCGAGACTGCCGCCGGCCTGCCGCACCGTATTGAGCACGCCGGCCGCCACGCCCGCCCGTCCGGGTGAGACGCTCGCGAGCAGAACGGAAGTCATCAGCGGCACGACAAGGCCGATCCCGGCGGGGATGGCGATCAGCCCGGGCAACAGCGCGGTGTAGGCCTCCGCCCCGCTCGCCCCACGCAGCAGCCAGAAGCCGGCCGCCCCAAGCAACAGCCCGGCAGCCATCGTCGCCGGGGCACCGTAACGTCCGGCGAGGCGGGCGGCCGCGAGATTGCCAAGCCCGAGCGCAATCGCGAAGGGGAGGAGCGCCAGTCCTGCTTCGCTCGGCGAGAAGGAAAAAACCCTCTGGAGACAAAGGCCGATCACGAACAGCGCGCCATAGAGCGCGGCGTTGACGACAAGACCGATCAGCGAGCAGCCGCGGAAGGAAGCGTGCCGGAAGAAGCCCGGTGGCAGGAACGGACGCGCCGCTCGGCGCTCAACCCGCAGGAACGCTCCGGCCCCGACAGCCGCAAGCATGAAACCGCTGAGCACGAGCGGATGAGCAGGGCCGAGCGGGCCGGCCTCGATCGCCGCCCCGACCAGGGAGAGCAGCGTCAAAAAGGCGAGCGCTTGCCCAGCCGCGTCGAAGCCGGTCGGCTCCGGCGTCGTCTCGGTCAGGAAACGCCGCGCGCAACAAATCCCGACCGCACCGAGCGGTACGTTGACGAGGAAGATGGCCCGCCACCCGACACTCTGAACCAACACACCCCCGACAATCGGCCCGGCGGCGAGCGCGGCACTTCCCGCCGCCGTCCAGAGGGCAATCGCGCGTACACGCGCCGCCGCGTTCCCACCGGTTTCGTGCCTCAGAAGCGCAAGCGAGCAGGGCACGAGCAGGGCAGCCCCAGCCCCTTCCAGAACCCGCGCGGCGATCAGTGAGACGAGCCCCGGCGCGAACCCGCAGCCAAGCGAGGCGAGCGCAAAAAGCGCAAAGCCGGCTTCGAAGACACGGCGCTGACCGAACCGATCGCCCGCCGAGCCCGCGGTCAGCAGCAGCGAGGCGAAGGCGATGGTATAGGCGTCGGCGATCCATTGCAGGCCGGAGACGCTCGCGCCAAGCGCATTGCCCATGCGCGCAAGCGCGAGATTGACGATCGAGACATCGAGCTGAACCAGCACGAAGCCGAGGCTCGTCGTCGCGATCACGGACGCGAGCGAGGAACGTGTATCCGTACGAACGGAACTCA
>DASZQO010000061.1:0-10108 GCA_035549615.1 Acetobacteraceae bacterium | reverse complement strand
CGGAGCCATGCTTTTGGGAACCATCGTCACCGGGCTCTTTGTCGCCATTTCCATGACGTCCGGCGGCGGCGCCTGGGACAACGCCAAGAAATATATCGAAGAAGGAAATTACGGCGGCAAAGGCTCGGAAGCGCACAAAGCCGCCGTTACCGGCGACACGGTGGGCGACCCCTACAAGGACACGGCCGGGCCGGCGGTGAATCCGATGATCAAGATCACCAACATCGTCGCCCTGCTGCTGCTGGCGGTGCTCTCGCACCGTCACTAAAGAACGTCATCCTCGGGCTTGTCCCGAGGACCCAGCAGCGAAGACCTCAAGCACTACTTCCCCAATATCAACGTCTCCTTCACGCTCTCCGACCCGTATGTCGTGGTGGGGCTCTTCATCGGGGGGCTTTTGCCTTACCTCTTCGGGGCCTTGGGCATGACCGCGGTCGGCCGGGCGGCCGGGTCGGTCGTGGTCGAGGTGCGGCGGCAGTTCCGCGAGATCCCCGGCATCATGGAAGGAACCGGCAAGCCGGATTACGGCCGCGCGGTTGATCTGCTCACGCGGGCGGCGATCCGCGAGATGATCGCGCCTTCTCTGCTGCCCGTGCTCGCGCCGATCGTTCTTTATCTTATCGTCTGGGGTGCGGCTGGCCGGAGCGCGGCCTTCGCCGCGCTCGGCGCGATGCTGCTCGGCACGATCGTGACGGGGCTCTTCGTCGCGATCTCGATGACATCGGGCGGCGGTGCCTGGGACAATGCCAAGAAATATATCGAGGAGGGGAATTACGGCGGCAAAGGCTCGGAGGCGCACAAGGCCGCCGTCACCGGCGACACAGTGGGCGACCCTTATAAGGACACGGCCGGGCCGGCGGTAAATCCGATGATCAAGATCACCAACATCGTCGCCCTGCTGCTGCTCGCCGCGCTCGCGGCGGCAAGCTGAAGCCTCCGCCGCCAGGGGGCGGAGCCCCCTGGCGGCCTCTCGCGCCCGTTGCTCTCCTGCCCTACAGCAGGAAGTACGCCATCAGGAGCAGTAGGACGACGAGGCAGGCCGCGACCGTCCAGACGAAATGGTAGAAGCCGCTCCAGAAACGCTGGCGATTCTCCAAGAACTCTTCGGGCGTGATGCTGGTGGTGGCATCCTGGATGGCTTCAGCCATTGTGGCGCCTCGTTCCCTCTCCATCGCGCGAAGGCGCGACCGTTGCGGCGATTTTTATGATCCCGTCCCAGCCCCCGGCAAGGGGGTGAGTTTGGCCGGCAAAGGGTTCAGAAGAGCGGCGTCGGCCGCCGGTGCCGCGGCATGGCCGCCGGCCAGGAGCCTGAGCGCCAGCGGGTAGATCCGGTGCTCCTGCACAAGTACCCGGGCGGCCAGCGTCTCTTGCGTATCGCCGGCGAGAACCGGCACCGCCGCCTGGGCAAGAATGGGCCCGTCATCGAGCGCCTCGCTCACCAGATGCACCGTGCAGCCATGCAGCTTGACGCCGGCCGCAAGCGCCCGCGTGTGCGTCTGCAGCCCCGGGAAGGCGGGCAGAAGGCTCGGATGGATATTGAGCATCCTTCCCTGCCAGTTGCGCACCAGGAACGGAGAGAGAATGCGGAGATACCCAGCAAGGCAGACGAGCGCGATCTCATGGCGGCGCAGCACCGCGTCGATCGCCGCCTCGTGCGCCGCGCGCGTCATGCCCCTGTGCGAGACCACCGCGGTCGGAATCCCGGCCTCGGCCGCGCGGACAAGCCCCGGCGCGTCGGACTGGTTCGAGAGAACGAGGGCGATCTCGGCCGGGTAGCTCGGGTCGGCGGCGGCGCGCACCAGCGCCTGCATGTTGCTGCCCCGGCCGCTGATGAGAATTGCGGTCCGCTGCCTCATTCCGGCCAGCCGGCCGGAAGCGTGACCGAGACCGAGGCCGGGCCGGACGCGGAAATGATCTCGCCGATGCGGAAGACGCGCTCGCCAGCCGCCGAGAGCCGTGCCTCGACCTCGCCGGCGACGGCAGATGCCACCACGAGCGCCATCCCGATCCCACAATTGAAGACGCGCAGCATCTCCTCCGCCGCCACGTGGCCGGTGCGCGCGAGCCAGCCAAACACCGGCGGCACCTTCCAGGCCGAAGGGTCGAGCCGCGCCGCGGTGCCTTCCGGCAGCACGCGCGGCAGATTGCCAGGCAGCCCGCCGCCAGTGATATGAGCGGCGGCCTTGAGCAGGCCCGCACGGGCGAGCGCCAGCACCGGCGTGACATAAAGGCGGGTCGGCGTCAGCAGCGCCTCCCCGAACTTGAGGTCCGGGGCAAAGGGCGCGGGATCATCCCAGCCGCGTCCGGCATCGGCGATGATGCGGCGGACGAGAGAGAAACCATTCGAATGCACGCCGCTGGAAGCAAGCCCGAGAACGACATCCCCTGCACCGACTCCCTGGGGCAGCATTTTCCCGCGCTCGACGGCGCCGACCGCGAAGCCCGCAAGGTCATATTCTCCAGCCGCGTACATCCCCGGCATCTCCGCCGTCTCGCCCCCGATGAGGGCGCAACCCGCCTCGCGACAGCCCGCGGCGATTCCGCTGATCACCGCGGCCGCCTCCTCGGGCAGCAGCCGGCCGGTCGCGAAATAATCGAGGAAGAAGAGCGGCTCGCCCCCCTGAACGACCAGATCATTCACGCACATGGCGACGAGGTCCCACCCGACCGTGTCATGTCGGCGGCAGGCATGGGCAAGCATCAGCTTGGTGCCGACGCCGTCGGTGGTGGCGAGCAGGATCGGGTCCACATAGCCGGCGGCACGGGCATCGAAGGCAGCGGCGAAGCCGCCGATCCCGCCGAGCACGCCCGGGCGCGCGGTGGCCGTCGCAAGCTTCCCGATCGTCCCGACCAGGGCGTCCCCGGCCTCGATATCCACGCCGGCGGCGCGATAGGTGGTGCCGTTGCTCATGGTCTCCGTTAGGCTGGGTCGCGATGGCGGATTGCCGGAGCGCGGGGGAACGCGTCGCCGGCTCAGGCGGAGCGCAACCTCCGGCATCGAGCGGATACAAGAGCCCGCGAAAAAATGCCATCGTGGCAGCGAGCATGACGAACGTGGTTTTGTGTCGGAACCGGAAACGCAGCGGCGGCCGCGCGAGGAGAGCCGGACGGAATGGCTGACGGCTCACGCGTGACCGGCACGTCGCTCGGGCTTCTCACCCTGCCCAATGCGATCACGTTCGCCCGCCTTTGCACCGTGCCCCTTGCCGTATGGCTGGTTCTGCGTCACGAGCTTGCCGCCGCCTTCGGGCTCTTCCTCGTCGCCGGCGCGACCGACGCCGCCGATGGCTGGCTCGCCCGCCAGGGACGATCGAGCGTCATCGGCGCGGTCCTTGATCCGGTGGCGGACAAGGCCTTGCTGGTCAGTATGTACGTGACCTTGGCCTCGGTCGGGGTGCTGCCGAGCTGGATCGCCATCCTGGTGGTCTTCCGTGATCTCCTTATCGTCGGTGGCGTGCTGCTGCTCGGCGTGGTGGGCCAGCCGGTGACGATCCGGCCGCTCTTCATCTCGAAGGTGAACACGGTCCTGCAGATCCTGCTGGTGGCCGCCGCACTTCTTCTCGCAGCATTCGGCATGAAGGCGCACTGGCTGGTGGTTCCGCTGCTCTGGGTGGTGGCAGCCAGCACGCTTGCCTCAGGTGCGGCCTATATCCGGCGTACGTCATGGCAGCGATGACCCCGCCGGGCCTGGAAGCGGGCCCAGGCACGAGAAATGCGGGACCGGGCACATCCGCGCCCATCGAGCCCGAGCTTCCCCTGCCGCCGCCGGCGGAAGAAAGGAAAGAGCAGGCAACACCCGTCCAGCGCTGGGCGCTCATTTTCGGCCTCGCGATCGCCGCGTGGCTCGTGATTTCGCTTTTTTCCTCGATCCTGCTCCCCTTCGTCGCCGCCGCCTGCATCGCCTATTTCCTCGATCCCTTGGCGCGACAATTGACGCGGGTCGGCGTTTCCCGTGCCGCTGCGGCTTTCATCCTGATCATCGGCCTGATCGCTGTCGGGCTGCTGACCGTTCTGCTGCTCTATCCTCTCGTTGTGCAGCAGGTGGGCGTGCTCGCCACGCGGCTGCCCGGGTATGTCACTGGGCTCGGGGATTTCGCGCAGAAGATCATTTCCGATCTGCAGAAAAGCCTCGGCCCGGAATTCATCAACGGCAAGCTGCAGGACCTGATCAGCAGCCAGGCCGGCGCCATCCTGAGCTTCGTCGCCCAGGCCCTGACGCGGCTGATCACCGGCGGCGTTGCGCTCTTCAATGTTCTTTCGCTCGCCGTGGTGACACCCGTGGTCGCCTTCTATCTGCTGCGCGACTGGCCCCGAGTGGTCGCGCGGCTTGATTCGTGGCTGCCGCGCCGCAACGCGGTGGTGCTGCGCGCACAGGCGCACGAGGTGGACCGAATCCTCTCGGCCTGGCTTCGCGGCCAGCTTCTCTGCTGCCTCTTCCTCGCGATTTTCTATGCCGCCGGGCTCTCGCTGATCGGGCTCGATCTCGGCCTGATCGTCGGGCTTGGGGCCGGCATTCTCTCCTTCATCCCCTATGTCGGCACGATCACCGGGGCGGCGCTTTCGGTCGGGCTGGCGCTGGCGCAATTCCCGCTCTGGTCCGGGCTGATCCGCGTCGCCGCGGTGTTCGTGATCGGCAATCTCATCGAGAGCTACGTGATCTATCCGCGCTTTCTCGGCGATCGGGTCGGGCTGCACGCGGTCTGGGTGATTTTCGCCCTGTTCGCGGGCGGCGCGGCGTTCGGCTTCCTCGGCGTGCTGCTCGCCGTGCCCGTGACGGCGGTGATCGGCGTCCTCGCCCGCTTCTGGCTGCGCCGCTATCTGCAAAGCCCGCTCTATCTCGACCCCCCGGTGGAGCGGGAGCAATAGTGCCTCCTCGCCAGCTTCCCCTGCCCTTCCATCATGAGCCGGATTTCTCGCCTGCCGATTTCATCGCGGCGCCGCCGAACGAAGCGGCGCGATGCTGGCTCGCCCGGCCCGGAGACTGGCCGCATGGCCGGCTCGCGCTTTGGGGCGAGGCCGGAGTGGGGAAATCCCATCTGCTGCATATCTGGGCCCGCGATGCCGCGGCGGCAGTCCTGTCCGGGCCAAGGCTGCGCGGCCTGGTGCCGGCGCCGCGGACTTCGGTGGCCGTAGACGATGCCGATCTCGCAGCCGAGGAGGCATCGCTCCTCCATCTCCTCAATGCCGCCCATGAGGCCGGGCACAAAGTGCTGCTGGCCAGCCGCGAGCCGCCCGGGCGGTGGAATGTGCGGCTGCCCGACCTGGCAAGCCGGCTCGCCTCCATTCATGCGGTCTGCCTGGCGGCGCCGGACGAGGCGTTGCTCGGCGTGATCTTCGCCCGCCTCCTCTCGTCCCGTCAGCTCGTGCTGGCACCCGCGCTGCAGGAATGGCTGCTGGCCCGGCTGCCGCGGCATCCCGCCGCTCTGGCCGAAGCAGTCGCCCGGCTCGACCGGGCTTCGCTCGCAGCCGGCCGTCGCGTGGGGCGGCAGTTGGCGCTCGCCGCCCTCGATTCGTTCTTGGAAGATGACGATTTGATGCCGTTCTCCCCAGGCTCCCCTTCCCTCCTGTAGGATCGTCGCGAAAGGCGAGGAAGATCATGGGCAGCGCTTCTCTTCGCGAATTCGAACAGCCGCCGGCGGTGCCCGCCCGGCAGGTTCCCCCGGCCGTTCCACCCGGCGAGGAACGGCCAGCCGCCCCAGCGATCGATCCCGCGAGCCCGGAGCGCTTCATCAACCGCGAGCTGTCCTGGCTCGATTTCAACCGCCGCGTGGTCGAGGAAGCCGAGAATCGGCGCCATCCTTTGCTTGAACGGCTGCGTTTCGTCTCGATCAGCGCCTCCAATCTCGACGAGTTTTTCTCGGTGCGCGTCGCTGGCCTGATCGGCCAGGCCAAGGCCGGAGTGGCGGCGCTCTCGCCCGACGGGCGTACCCCCGCACAGCAGCTCGCCGAAATCGGGGTTCGCGCGCGGGCGCTGATGGTCGATCAAAATCGCGTCTGGTCGAGCCTGCGCGAGGAGCTCGAAGCTGCGGGCCTTATCGTCCTCGAAACAGGGCAGCTCTCGGCGGCCGACCGCACCTGGCTCGAGAGCTGGTTCATGGAGCGGGTCTTTCCGGTGCTGACGCCGCTCGCCATCGATCCGGCGCATCCGTTTCCCTTCATTCCCAATATGGGCCTCGTGCTTGCGCTCAGGCTGGTGCGCGAGAGCGATCAGTACGGCATGCGCGGACTCGTGCCGCTGCCCGCCCAGATCGAGCGTTTCGCGCGCCTGCCGTCAGGTCCGGGCGAGCCGATCCGCTTCGTCATGCTCGAAGAGCTGGTCGATCTCTTCCTCGACCGCCTCTTCCCCGGCTTCCGTCGCCTTGGCAGCGGCCTCTTCCGCCTCATCCGCGATACCGACGTGGAATTCGAGGAAGAGGCCGAGGATCTGGTCCGCTCGTATGAAAGCGCCCTCAAGCGCCGCCGGCGCGGTGTCGCCATTCATCTCTCTGTCGCCGCGACGATGCCGGATGATCTGCGCACACTGGTTGCTGATGCGCTTGGCGTGCCGGAGGAGGATGTGTTCGTCCAGCCCGGCATGCTCGGGCTTGCCGATCTGCGCGCGCTCATCATCGATGATCGCCCGGACCTTCAGTTCCCGCCCTTCACGCCGCGCTTCCCTGAACGCATCCGCGATTTCGGGGGCGATTGCTTCGCCGCGATCCGCGCCAAGGACATCATCGTCCATCACCCGTTCGAGAGCTTCGACGTGGTGGTGCAGTTCCTGCGTGAGGCAGCGGCGGACCCGAACGTGGTCGCGGTCAAGCAGACCCTCTATCGCACCACGCGGGACAGCCCGATCGTCAAAGCGCTGATCGAAGCCGCAGAAGCCGGCAAGTCCGTCACCGCCATGGTGGAGCTCAAAGCCCGCTTCGACGAGGAGATCAATATCCGCCTCGCGCGGAGCCTGGAGGCGGCCGGCGTGCAGGTGGTCTATGGCATTCCGGGCCTCAAGACCCATGCCAAGCTCTCATTCGTGGTACGCCGGGAAGGGGGCGGCATGCGCGCCTATGCGCATTTCGGAACCGGCAACTATCATCCGATCACCGCGCGCATCTATACCGATCTCAGCTTCTTCACTTGCGAGCCGGAACTCACGCGCGATGCGGCGCGGCTCTTCAACTACATGACCGGCTATGCCGAGCCGGAACGGATGGAAGCGCTCGCGTTCTCTCCGCTCACCATCCGCTCGCGGCTCGAAGAGCTGATCGAGCGCGAGATCGACTTCGCCCGGGAGGGCAAGCCTGCGGGCATCTGGCTCAAGATGAACAGCCTGGTGGATGAGAAGCTGGTTGACCGGCTCTATGCCGCCTCCGCCGCCGGGGTGAAGGTGATGGCGGTCGTTCGCGGCATCTGCTGCCTGCGCCCGGGGGTTGCCGGGCTTTCCGCCAATATCCGGGTGAAGTCGATCGTCGGCCGGTTCCTCGAACATTCACGGATCTGCGTCTTCGGCAATGGCCATTCCCTGCCTTCGCGCAAGGCGCTCGTCTTCATCAGCAGCGCCGACTGGATGACACGCAACATGGACTGGCGGATCGAGACGCTGGTGCCCATCCACAACCCCACCGTCCATGCGCAGGTGCTGGACCAGATCATGGTCGTGAACCTGCGCGATACCATGCAATCCTGGGAGCTTGGGCCGGATGCGGTCTGGCAGCGGCTCGATCCCGGCCGCAAGCCGGTTTCGGCGCACGAATATTTCATGACCAACCCCTCGCTCTCCGGACGTGGCTCGGCATTGCACGGTCCTTTGACCCATGGATCGCAACCAGCGGCGCGCCGGCAGGACCGGGTGAGCCAGGACTGAGCCGTGGCCCACGATATCTCCACCTCTCTGTTCGATCTCGACCGCCCGCCGCGGCTCAGCCGTGAGCATGATGCGAAGGATCGTCTTGCGGTCGTCGATCTCGGCTCGAACTCGGTGCGGCTCGTCGTCTTTCAGGGGCGTGGGCGCAATCCGCTCGCAATCGTCAATGAAAAGGCGGTGATCCGTCTTGGCCGTGGGCTCGAGGCGAGCGGCCGGCTCGATCCCGGTGCCGCGGCCCAGGCGATGACCGTCATGCATCGCTACCGGGCGATCGTCACCGCCATGGGCGCCTCACCGTTCGAGGTGCTGGCGACCTCGGCCGTGCGCGACGCCCTGGACGGGCGTCAATTCATCGCCCGCCTCGCCGCGCGCATGCCCGACGTGCCGATTCGCATTCTTTCCGGCGAGGAGGAGGCGCAGCTTTCCGCGGCCGGCGTGCTGTGCGGCATCCCGGCCGCGGACGGAGTGCTCGCCGATGTCGGCGGGGGCTCGCTCGAACTGGTGCGCCTCGATCACGGTCGGGCGGGCGAGGCCGCGACCTTGCGGCTCGGCGTGATCCGGCTTGCCGAACGTTCCAACGGAGATGTCCTGCGCGCCCGCGCGATCGTGGACAGCGATCTTTCCGCCGTGCGCTGGCTTGCCGAGGGCGCGGGCCGCGACCTTTATCTCGTCGGCGGCACGTTCCGCGCGCTCGCGCGCATCCACATCGCCCAGACGAGCTATCCGCTCGCCATGGTCCACCATTACACGCTCGGCCGGGACGAGGCGCGCGACCTCACGGGGGTGATCGCCGCGGCCTCCCAGCGCGCGCTCGAGCGTCTGCCAGGGGCGCCGCGCCGCCGGCTGGAAGATCTGCCCTTCGCCGCAGTGACGCTGCGGCGCCTCCTGCGCATTACCGCGGCGGCGCGGGTGGTGTTCTCCGCCAACGGGATGCGCGAAGGCTGGTTCATGCGCCACGTCCCCGAACAGGTACGTGGGGAAGACCCGTTGCTCGCGGCGGCGCGTGACTATGGCGACCGGCTTGGACGGGATCCCAATCTCGCGCCCGCGCTGGTGGCCTGGACCAACCCGCTTTTCCCGGACGAGCCGGAAGAGTCGGCAAGGCTCCGCGAAGCGGCCTGCTGGATGAGCGATATCGGCAGCCGCGACCATCCGGAGTACCGTGCCGAACAGACGTTTCTTCGTGTTCTGCGCCAGCCGGGCATCGGTCTTGACCATCACGCGCGCGCCTTCCTCGCCATGGTGCTCGCGCTCCGCTATGAGGCGGACCGCAGCGCGAGCTTCCTTGCCCCGGTGCGCTCGCTGCTCGACATGGCCTCGGCCAATCGTGCCGAAGCGCTCGGCATCGCGCTCCGCCTCGCCTACACGCTTTCGGCGGGCACGCCCGCGCTGCTCGCCGGCACGTCGATCTCCCTCGAAGGCTCGCGGCTCGTGCTCCGCCTCTCCGAAGGCACCGGTGTCTTCGCCGGCGAGGGCGTGATCCGGCGCCTGGACCGGCTGGCGCAGGTCCTTGGGCGGGAAGCCGTCACCGAGTTGATGCACGAATAACAGGATCAGGGGATACCGCCCCTTGGCCTTGCGCTTCGCGTTCGGCGATCCTCCTCCGCACGCCCGGAGAGTCCTTGGGCGAGGGAAGAAGGACAAAGCGGATGCACGATTTGCTGCTGCGCGGCGGGCGGGTGATCGATCCTGGGCAGAATCACGATGCGATTGCCGATATCGCCTTCACCGACGGCAAGGTCTCGGCGATCGGGCCGGATCTCGGCACGGCGAAGGAGGTGCGCGACGTTTCCGGCCGCATCGTCGTGCCCGGCCTGATCGATCTGCACACGCATGTCTATTGGGGCGGCACATCGCTCGGCGTCGATCCGGACACCTATGCAAAGCCGCTTGGCATCACCACGCTCATCGATGCCGGCTCGGCGGGCGCAGGCAATATCGCCGGGTTCCGCCGCCACGTGATCGAGCGGGCGGAGGTGCGCATCCGTCCATTCCTGCATATCTCCTTTCCCGGCATCTTTGCGTTCAGCCGCTATTTCATGGTGGGCGAATCGGCTGACCTTCGCCTGCTCGATCCGCGTGCCTGCCTCGATGCGGCGCGCGAGCATGAAGACATCGTGGTGGGGATCAAGGTTCGGCTCGGCCGCACCGGCTCCGGCACATCCGGGATCGGGCCGATGGATGTCGCGCTGGAAGTGGCCGGCGCCGCAGGCCTGCCCTTGATGACGCATCTCGATTATCCGCCGCCATCACGGAGCGAGGTGA
>DASZQO010000060.1:0-1785 GCA_035549615.1 Acetobacteraceae bacterium | reverse complement strand
ACAAAGAAGCCCTGACCCATCCAACGGAAGTTGGAACCGGCCGCCCCGCGGGTGGTCCCAACTGAAGCGGGATTGCGGCCGGCATGGCTCTTGCTGGGTCATGACCGCTCGCTGGCCGGATTTTCTCCAAGTCCGTGGGCCGCACATCGATTGCTGCCGCTGTGGTCGGCTGCGAGCCCCAACGAACCCAGCTTGTGTGAGGAGAGTAGTGATGGCTCAGGTATCAGGTCACGACGGACGCAGCCCGGAGGGCCGTACGTCCAATAGAGGATTCGCGTCCATGAACGCGGAGCGGCAGCGCCAGATCGCCAGCATGGGCGGCAAGGCGGTTCCGGACGAGAAACGCAGTTTCTCGCAGAACCGGCGTCTCGCCGCGGAAGCCGGCCGTAAAGGCGGGCAGAGCGTGCCCGGCTCGAAGCGCAGTTTCTCGCAGAATCGCGAGCTTGCCGCGACCGCCGGCCGCAAAGGCGGGCAGAGCGTGCCGGATGAGAAGCGCAGCTTCTCGCAGAATCCGGAGCTCGCCGCCGAGGCGGGCCGCAAGGGCGGGCAGGCGAGTCACGGAGGAGGCGGGAGCGAGGCCCACCGGGAATCCCGGTCCTAAGTTCTCCGGAACCGTCTTCGGTGCCCGAGATTGCCGGCGGCCATCGAGCCGCGGCTCTCGGGTTTTTTCTTGCAAAGATTGCCCTCCCGATTGCAGTTCTTACCGATCCGCTCCCGTCCAAGGTGCCTCCCGGGGTGCCTTGACCCCCACCCACCTGTGGACTATGTTCCGTCCCAGCAGAGACTAGGGGAGCCCCGGCAAGGGGCTGAGAGGCCAATGGCGCCGGTACGGCGCGGCATGGCGACCCTTCGAACCTGATCCAGTTCATGCTGGCGTAGGAAAGTTCTTTTCCGTCCGCTTTCTGACGACGGCTCGCTGGATCTTCCGCGGTCCAACCGCTCGAGGAGCATCCACGATGAATGCCGTTCCGCTATCCGTCGTCTCCGACTCGCTGCCCGCCTCCCGCAAGGTATTCGCGCCCGGCCGCATCCATCCGCAGCTGCGGGTCCCCCTGCGCGAGATCGCGCTGCACCCTTCAGCGGGCGAGCCGCCGCTCGTCGTCTACGATTCCTCGGGACCCTACACCGACCCGGACGCGCGGATCGACATCGAGCGGGGACTTCCACGGCTGCGCGAGGAATGGATCATGGCGCGCGGGGATGTGGCATTCGGTGAGGGCCGTCCGGTGCGGCCCGAGGACAATGGCCTCGCGCCCGGCGCCGCCGGCGCCGCACCGCCCTTCCCGGTGAGCCGCCGTCCGCTGAGGGCCCGAGGGGCCGCCGCCGTCACCCAGCTCGCCTACGCCCGCGCGGGGATCGTGACGCCGGAAATGGAGTTCGTGGCCATCCGCGAGAACCTCGGCCGGGAGCAGCGTCGCGCCGCCGCCACACGCGACGGCCAGTCCTGGGGAGCGGCCATCCCGGATCTCGTCACTCCCGAGTTCGTGCGCGCCGAGGTGGCCGCGGGCCGGGCGATCATTCCGGCCAACATCAACCACCCGGAATCCGAGCCGATGATCATCGGCCGCAACTTCCTGGTGAAGATCAATGCCAACATCGGCAACTCCGCGGTCGCTTCCTCCACCGCCGAGGAGGTCGACAAGATGGTCTGGGCCATCCGCTGGGGCGCGGACACGGTGATGGACCTCTCCACCGGCCGCAACATCCACACCATCCGGGAGTGGATCATCCGCAACTCGCCGGTGCCGATCGGCACCGTGCCGATCTACCAGGCGCTCGAGAAGG
>DASZQO010000059.1:0-9303 GCA_035549615.1 Acetobacteraceae bacterium | reverse complement strand
TTCATGTGCGCGCCGGCGAGCGCCGCAAGCTGCTTGCCGACCGCGGTCGAGCCGGTGAACGAGATCTTCCGCACCACCGGGTGCGGGATCAGGTAGCCCGAGATATCGCCAGGCACGCCGAAGACGAGGTTGATCACCCCCTCGGGCACGCCGGCATCGGCGTACGCGCGCACCAGCTCTGCGCAGGAGGCGGGCGTTTCCTCCGGGCCCTTGATGATGATCGCGCAGCCGGCGGCGAGGGCGGCGGAGATCTTTCGCACCGCCTGGTTGACCGGGAAGTTCCATGGCGTGAAGGCGGCGGCGACGCCCACCGGCTCCTTGACGACGAGCTGATAGACCCCCGGAGCACGCGCCGGCACCACGCGGCCATAGGCGCGGCGCGCTTCCTCGGCGAACCATTCGATGATGTCTCCGGCGAGCGTGGTCTCACCGCGCGCCTCTGCCAGGGGTTTGCCCTGCTCGATGGTCATGATGCGGGCGATCGCCTCGACCCGCTCGCGCATCAGAGCCGCCGCCTTGCGCATGATCTTCGCCCGCTCATAGGCGGAGATGCGGCGCCAGGTCTCAAAACCCTTGGCCGCGGCGGCGAGCGCGCGATCGAGATCCGCCTGCTCGGCATGCGCGACCTTGCCGACCGGCTCACCCGTGGCGGGGTTCATGACAGCGATGGTCTTGCCGGCGGTGGCGCCGCTCCAGGTTCCGTCGATGAACAGCGAGACATCGGAATACATGACTCTCCTCCTCCGCAAGCGGGTGCGGGCGATCCTGCGCCGCCGAAAGCGCGCATCATGCGCTGCGCTGCCCGCGTGGTCGAGCCCGCCCCGAAGAACCGATCCCGGGAAGCCGCTTTCCGCCTTACGGCGTGAGTCTCGCTGTTTCGCCCCGCTGCCCGCGATTCAGGGCCTAGACGGGCTCGGTATCGAGCGCATAGCCCGCGGCGCGAACAGTACGCACCACATCCTGCTCGCCCGGCCCGTTGAGCGCCCGCCTGAGGCGACGGATATGCACATCCACGGTACGGGGCTCGACATGGATGTCCGGGCCCCAGACGGCGTCCAGCAGTTCCTCGCGCGAGAAGACACGGCAAGGGTGCTGCATCAGGAATTCGAGCAGGCGGAACTCAGTCGGGCCGAGATGCACCGCGCGGTTGTTGCGGCTGGTGCGGTGCTGCGCCAGATCGAGGGTGATGTCATGGAAGCGGAGCTGGCCCTTGGCAGGCACCGCGCCGGAACGCCGCAGCAGCGCCCGCATGCGGGCGAGCAGCGCCTCCACGCTGAAGGGCTTGGTGATATAGTCGTCGGCGCCGATATTCAGCCCGCGGACCGCGTCCTGGTCCTCGCTCCGCGCCGTCACCATGATCACCGGCAGGTCCCGGGTCGTCGGCCGGCGCCTTATCTGGCGGCAGACCTCGATTCCAGACATCACCGGCAGCATCCAGTCCAGCAGCACGAGATCGGGCTTGGTTTCGGAGATACGCATCAGCGCCTCCTCGCCATCCCCTGCTTCTTCGACCCGGAATCCCTGTCTTTCGAGGTTGTAGCGCAGCATTGTCGCCAGCGCGGCCTCATCCTCCACCACCAGAACGAGTGGTTTGCCCAACCCGTTCAGTGCTTCTCCCATCCCGCGTCTCCTTTTCAGGCCTCTGGGCGGTCGATGGCGAAGGCGGAGCTCACACCTTTCGGCCGCTCATCGGGGAGGACCTCGCCGGTCGCAGCGAAATGCACGGTCTCGGCGATATTGGTCGCATGGTCTCCGATTCGTTCAAGATTTTTGGCGATGAAGAGAAGATGCGTGCAGGGCGTGATATTGCGCGGATCCTCCATCATGTAGGTAATCAGCTCGCGGAAGATCGCCGTGTAGAGATCATCGATCATCCGGTCGGACCGCCAGACCTCGATCGCCCTTTCCGGATCGTTCTGGCTCGCAGCGTCGATCACGGTCTTGAGATTT
This sequence comes from Acetobacteraceae bacterium, assembly GCA_035549615.1. Taxonomy (GTDB): domain Bacteria; phylum Pseudomonadota; class Alphaproteobacteria; order Acetobacterales; family Acetobacteraceae; genus JAKAWQ01. Next base: position 7,353 of record DASZQO010000059.1, on the reverse strand, counting down.
TCCTGCACCATCCGCGCCATCGAGGCGATGGGCGTGAGGCTGAAGGAGAGCGGGATGTGCGAGAGCACCATGCTCCGCTTGGCGGCATTGACCGCGTAATCGCCGATCCGCTCGAGCCCCGCGGTGATCTTGAGCGCGGCGACGATGCGGCGCAGATCGCTCGCCACCGGCTGGCGAAGGGCCAGCATCCGGATCGAGAATTGCTCGACCTCGCGCTCCAGCGCGTCCACCTGCGGATCCGTCTCGACGGCGCGCGTCGCCGCGTTCACGTCCTGATCGACGACCGCCGCCGCCGCGAGCGCCACCTCGCTTTCGACCAGGCCGCCCATGCGGGCGATCAGGTCGCTCAAGCGCGTCAGCTCCTGCTCGTAGCTCTTGACGATATGTTCCGCGGGTTCCGACATCGCGGGCGTCCTCAGCCGAACCGCCCGGTGATGTATTCCTGCGTGCGCTTCTCGCGTGGCGCAGTGAACATCGCCGCCGCCGGCCCCACCTCGACCAGCTCACCGAGATAGAAGAAAGCCACCTGGTCTGCGCAGCGCGCCGCCTGCTGCATGTTGTGCGTGACCAGGGCGATCGTGAAATCCTGCTTGAGCTCGTCCATCAACTCCTCAACCTTGAGCGTGCTGATCGGGTCGAGCGCGCTGGTCGGCTCGTCGAGCAGGATGACCTGCGGGCGAACGGCGATCGTCCGGGCGATGCAGAGCCGCTGCTGCTGTCCGCCGGAAAGCCCGGCCGCCGGGCTGCCCAGCCGGTCCTTCACCTCGCCCCAAAGGGCGGCGCGGGTGAGCGACCACTCCACCCGCTCGCGCATCTCGGCCCGGCCGAGCCGCTCATGCAGCCGGACGCCAAAAGCGATATTGTCGAAGATCGACATCGCAAAAGGGGTCGGCTTCTGGAACACCATGCCGATCTGCGCGCGAAGCACCGTGAGGTCCATGTCCGGATCGAGGATGTTCCGCCCGTCGAGCAGCACCTCCCCGCTCGCCCGCTGCCCCGGATAGAGGTCATACATCCGGTTCAACACCCTGAGCAGGGTGGACTTTCCGCAGCCCGAGGGCCCGATCATCCCGGTCACCTGCCGCTCCGGAAAATTGAGATTCACGCGCTTGAGGGCCTGGGTTGCGCCATAGAAGAAATCGAGATTGCGGATCGCGATCCGCGTCTGCCCCGGCGTTGCGTCAGCAAGCTCCCCATCCATCTTCGCGGGGGCTGATACGGGCTGGCCTGAGGCATCGTTCATTCCGGTGAACCTACGGGGCGCTGGAGACGCCACTATTGCAGTTTTATGAAGCTTTGATGACAGACCTGGCGTCTCCGGCCATCCCGCTCCCGAGCGATCGGGCCCGCTATTCGGCTGCCTTCGGCAGCTCGACGATCCGGAGGTAAGGCCGCAAGGTCTTCCACCCTTGCGGGAAACGCGCCTTGGCATCCTCGTCCGAAAGGCTCGGAGAGATGATGACCGGCTCGCCCGGCGTCCAATTGACGGGGGTGGAGACCTTCTCCCGGTCGGTGAGCTGGAGACTGTCGACGGCGCGGAGAATCTCCTGGAAGTTGCGACCTGCGCTCGGCGGATAGGTCATGATGAGCCGCACCTTCTTCGCCGGATCGATCACGAAAACGCTGCGCACCGTCACCGTCGGATCGGCAAGCGGATGCACCATGTCATAAAGCTTGGAGACCGTCTGATCGGCATCGGCGATGATCGGGAAATTCACCCTCTGGCCCTGCGTCTCCTCGATATCCTGCTCCCAGCCCTTATGGCTGGTGGCCGGATCGACGGACAGGCCTATGACCTTGACGTTGCGCTTCGCCCATTCCGGCTTCAGCCGGGCGACCTCGGCAAGCTCGGTCGTGCAGACGGGCGTGTAGTCCTTGGGATGGCTGAACAGGATACCCCAGGAATTGCCGAGCCATTCATGAAACCGGATCCGGCCTCCGGTGCTGTCCTGCTCGAAATCGGGAGCGATCTGCCCCAACTGAATCGCCATCGTTCTCAACTCCTTTCGCGATCTTCCGGTCTTTGTCCCGTCAGGGAGATGCCAGACCCTTCTGTTGGCACCGTGAGTGGTAGATGGCGAGATCACCCATTGCCGAAAAGAGCGACGTGCGTAACAAGAGGGTCAGCTTGCTCCCCGCGAGAGAGGCGTTCGGATCCTTGCCCCCCGTTTGCCAGCGGCGCGAAAAACCGACCCCGCTTCCGCTCGCCGGGCCGGTCCCTCCGGCCAGACATGAGGCGTGGCTGATGGCGCCGGATTTCGGCCGAACACTGCCGCAGCTTTGCGGGCGAGCCAATGCCGAAATGGAGAGGAGCAGCTCTCTCCAGCGGCGCGTTTCGACAGTTCGTGCCGTTCCCCGGATGTGCTTGCGGGAGAATAAGCCACGTTGTTTCTGCGCTCCCCTCACTGCGCCGTCCTTGGCCTGAGCCGTAACGATGTGTATGCAGTGCGGCCGGGTCGGGCGGAGCAACAACTTCCATCCATGGAAAATCGTCCTTTTGCCGTGATCGGACCGGTCGTGCGGAGGGCGCGATGACCGAGCCGCAAGCCATCGCCCATTTCCTTGCCGGCGAACGCGCCCGGCGGGAGGAATTTCTTGCCTCGCTGGTCAGGACAGCTTCCGACAACCCGCCCGGCGATTGCGCGCCGCATGCCGAGCGTGCCGCTTCGTTGCTCGAAGGGCTCGGCTTCATCGTCGAGCGCCATCCGGTCCCGCCGGAGCTTGTGCGCGCCCACGGAATGCGGAGCGCCACCAATCTGGTGGTACGCCACTGTTTCGGCGCGGGGGGGCCGGTCATCGCGCTCAATGCGCACGGCGATGTGGTGCCACCGGGTGAGGGCTGGACGCGCGATCCCTATGGCGCCGAAATCGTCGATGGCTGGATGTATGGGCGGGGTGTCGCCGTTTCGAAATCCGATTTCGCGACCTACGCCTGGGCGCTGCTGGCGCTGAAAAGCCTCGGCCGGAGACTCTGCGGCACGGTCGAGCTTCATCTCACCTATGACGAGGAATCGGGGGGCGAAATCGGCCCGGCGCTCTTGCTGAGCAAAGGCCTCTCCCGCCCCGATCTCGCAATCGGCGCCGGCTTCTCCTATGCGGTCGTGACCGCCCACAATGGCTGTCTGCATCTCGAAATCACGGTGCACGGCAAATCAGCCCATGCGGCGCGGCCCGCGAGTGGGGTAGATGCGCTCGAGGTGGCGAACGCGATCCTCGCTCAGCTCTATCGCGGCCGGGCGAAGCTTGCGGCGCGCATCTCCACAATTCCCGGCATCGGCAGTCCGCAGCTCACGGTCGGGCTCATCCATGGGGGCATCAACACCAATGTCGTGCCCGACCGGGTGAGCTTCCGCCTCGACCGGCGCATCATCCCGGACGAAGATCCGGAAGAGGTGGAGGCGGCGCTCACCGCGGAGATCGCTGCGGCGGCCGCTTCTTTCCCAAAGGCGCGGATCGAGGTGCAGCGGATTCTTCTCGCCACCCCTCTCGTTCCCCTTCCGGGCGGCAAGCGCCTGGCCGAAATCCTCTGCGGCCATGCGACACGGGTGATGGGTGAGCCCGTCGGAACGGCGGGCGTCCCGCTCTACACCGATGCACGGCACTATGCTGCGGCCGGCGTGCCGGTCGTGCTCTATGGCGCCGGTCCGCGCACGATCGAGGAGGCGAACGCGCACCGCGCCGATGAGCGCCTGCCGCTTGCCGACCTCCACAAGGCGACCGAGATTGTGGCGCTCACGCTCGCCACCCTGCTCGGCCCCGGATAGCGTCCCCGGGCGAGCGCGCACCGCATCGGAGGCTGCCCATGACCGCCTATCCCCGCGACATGACCGGGTACGGACGAAGCACGCCCGACCCCGGCTGGCCGGAGGGAGCGCGGATCTGCGTGCAGTTCGTCATCAATTATGAAGAGGGGGGAGAGAACAACATCCTTCATGGCGACCCGCATTCGGAGGCCTTCCTCTCCGAGATCGTCGGGGCGGCGAACTGGCCGGGCCAGCGGCACTGGAACATGGAATCGATCTACGAGTATGGCGCACGCGCCGGATTCTGGCGGCTCTGGCGGCTCTTCACCAAGCGGCGCATCCCCATCACCGTTTTCGGTGTTGCCACCGCGCTCATGCGCGGGCGCGAGCAGGTGGCGGCGATGCGGGAGGCCGGTTGGGAAATCGCATCGCACGGTCTCAAATGGATTGAATACAAGGATATGCCGCGCGAGACCGAGCGTGAGCATCTGCGCCAAGCCATCGCATTGCACGAAGAGGTGACAGGCTCGGCGCCGCTCGGCTTCTATCTCGGCCGCTGCTCCATGAACACGCTCGATCTCGTCATGGAGCATGGCGGCTTCCTCTATTCCTCGGACAGTTATGCCGATGACCTGCCCTACTGGATTGCGGGGCCCGAACGCCCGCAGCTCATCATTCCCTACACGCTGGATGCGAACGATATGCGCTTCGCGACCGCCCAGGGCTTCAATTCCGGTGAGCAGTTCTTCGCCTATCTCAAGGATTCCTTCGACCTGCTCTGGCAGGAGGGGGGTGAGGGGCAGGCAAAGATGATGAGCATCGGGCTGCATTGCCGGCTTGCCGGACGGCCGGGGCGCGCGGCGGCGTTGGCGCGGTTTGCCGACTACGTGCTAAGCAAGCCCGGCGTCTGGCTCGCGCGGCGGATCGACATCGCGCGCCACTGGCATGAAAACCATCCGCCGAAAGCCTGAAGCAAGGGAACCTTCACCCGGAGCCATCTTGATCTATAACGCCGTCCCCACGGAGGGCGGGCAGTGCGTATGGCGGCACGAAACGGCGAGCAGAAATCCGGCGCCGCCACGCGGCGGACGGCCAAGGGGATTCAAAAACCGGTACGCGGGGCTGCGGATCGCGTCGTCTATCGCGCTATCCTTGCTGCCATCACCGATCATCGCCTGGCCCCCGGCACGCGGCTGACCGAAGACCGGCTGGCCGCCGCCTTCGGCTGCAGCCGCACCATCGTCCGCCAGGCCTTGCAGCTTCTCGTGCATGACCGGCTGCTCGAGCAGCTTCCGAACCGTACCGCCGCGGTCGCGCGGCCCGACTTCGACGAGGTGCGGGAGGTCTTCGCTGCCCGCGCAACGATCGAGGTGCCGCTGGTCGCCGCTGCCGCACGGCGCGCCAGCGCGGCGGACATCGCTTCCCTGCGACGCAATATCGAGCAGGAAAAAGCCGCGACGGAAGCTGGCGACCGGACGGCCGAACTGCGCCTCACCGGAGAGTTTCACCGCCTGATCGCTGCGATGTCCGGCAATCGGACACTGGCCGGCTTCGTCGGGCAGCTCGTTTCACGTTCGGCTTTGATTCTCGCGCTCTACGAAAATGCCGGCACGCCCCCCTGCTCCAGGCATGACCATGCCGCCCTGCTCGCCGCGATTGCCGCCGGCAAGGCGCGCGAGGCCCAGAACCTGATGGCGGCGCATCTCGCCCGGCTGGAGGCCGGTCTCAAGCCGCGTCCGGCCTCGCGAGAGCTGGATCTCGCGTCATTGTTCGCGCCTCGGCGGGGGCGGGTGGCGACGCGTCCGCCGGGCGTGGGGCCATATGGGCGAGGAAGCCGCGATATGGCTTGAGACCGGGCGGGGCGAGATCGCCCCGCTTGCTCGTGGCGAGGCCGAGCGCGACCAGCGCCTCGGCGAGCTTCACTGCGGCGCCGACGCCATCGATCACCGGCACGCCGAACTCGGCCGAAAGGTCGGCGGCAAGATCGGCCATCCCGGCGCAACCGAGCACGATCGCCCCCGATCCGTCCTCAGCCAGGGCACGGCGGCATTCCGCCGCGATCACGCCGCGCGCATCAAGGCCCGGATCGGCGAGACCGAGTACGGGCAGGTCGGTCGCCCGCACGCGCCGGCAATTTCGCTCCATCCCGTACGCCAGAACGAGATGCTCGGCGATGATGCGGGTGCGGGTGAGCGTGGTGACCACCGAAAAGCCGGTCGCGATCAGGCTGGCGAGATGCATCGCCGCCTCGGCGATGCCGATGACAGGCCCGCGCGCGATCTCGCGGGCGGCGAGCAGGCCCGGATCGCCGAAGCAGGCGATCACGTGCGCCGCCACGCCCGCTTCCTCGCCCGCGCGCACGGCTTCGAGCACGGCAATCGCGGCGACCGCCTCCTCGTAATGGCCCTCGATCGAAACCGGGCCGGTCGCGGCCGTGACCGGCTGGATCACCGTGCCGGGGGCGGCAGCGGCGCGCCCGGCTGCGGCGATCGTCTCGGTCATGCTTTCAGTGGTGTTGGGATTGATGAGCTGGATCCGCATCGGCGCTTCCTTCCTCGCGCCGCGGCGCAAGGGGGTAAGGATATACAATTCCATGCCAAACTTGCATACAATAATTGCACGCGAGCATGCGGCGGTGCTAGCCTTCCCGTAACGACAGGAAGGGGGCTCCCGTCATTCACAAGAGAGCCCTGCGGACCAAAATGCCTTTGGGGGGAGCGGCCTTCTGCCAGGGACAGGGAGGCACGGAACGATGAAAGCACCACCACGAGCGCGTGATGACCGAAAGAGGACACACCCAGGGTCCGAATCACGCGAGAAGACAAAGACCGAGAGCGGGATGGGAGAGCGCGCGCGATTTCATCACGCTCTGAAACGTCGCCATCTGCTGGCCGTGGCCGGCGGCGCAGCTTTTGCCGCGACGGGGCTCGCGCGGCCGGCGATCGCCGCAATGAAAACCTTCCGCGTCGGCGTGCTCGGCGTGATGAGCGGGCCGGACGCCGCCTGGGGCCTGCATAACAAATATTCCGCGATCGCGACCGCAAACATGTACAACGCGGCCGGCGGCTTCCCGATCGGTGATGACAAATATGGCATCGAGGTGGTGACGACGGACGACCAGCTCGATCCGAAGATCGCCGTCGCCGGGGCCGAGAAGCTCACCCAGGAAGATGGGCTGCGCTATGTCATCGGGCCGAACGTGGATACCACCGCGCTTTCGATCAAGCCGGTGATGGAACGCAACCAGGCGATCTACATTCCTTACGCCTTCAACAAGACGCTCTATACGCCGCCGGCGGAGAACGCGATCCTCGGCATGATCGCCTCCTACGAGGCAGGGCCGATCATCTACAAATATCTGATGCAGAAGAAGGGCATCAAGACGATCGCCTTTCTCGCCGACAACGAGCCCGATCCGCTCAATCAGCAGCAGGCCGGGGTCGCGGCGGCCGAAAAGCTCGGCCTCGATGTCCTGGTGAAGGACGCGACCTACGAGGCGAGCGCCACCGATTTCTTCCCTATCGTCTCGCCGATCGTCAAGAAGAAGCCAGACCTGATCGTGTTCTCCGGTGTCGCTCCGGCGACGGCGCCGCTTCTCATCAAGGCTGCC
>DASZQO010000058.1:0-8531 GCA_035549615.1 Acetobacteraceae bacterium | reverse complement strand
GGCGCGGATCGGCTTGGCGGGCGAAGGGCATCATCCAGGCGCCTTTGCCGGCAAGGTCCGGGCCGGCGAAGCGTGCCGCCGGGACGCGGTGCCGCACTGCCTCGGCGAAACCATGCCATTCGGCGAGATAATCAGGGATGGACCAGCCAGACGGGCGAAGGATGGGTGTGAAAATATCGGGCTCGTTGCCGATCTGGAACGCGATCAGCGCCGCGCCGGCGGCTTCGGCGACGGACTCGGCCTCCGCAGCGGCTTCTGCCTTCGTGCCGCTGCCAAGATCGAGCCCATAGATCAGCGACCAGCCCGTGGCCCGGAGGAAGCCGGCGAGCCGCGAGAGCGCGGCCGGGCTCGGGTGGACGCGGTCGCGGTCGCTTGAATTGCCGCCGAGCCGGAGCACGCCTTCCGGGCCGAGCCGGCGGCAGAGCGCCACGAGTTCCGTATTCCCGGGTGAAAGCCGCGTGCCGAGCAGCTCGCTCGTCTCATAGCTGAGGCCGATGAAGCCCGCCGGCACTTCCGCCGGCGCGCGATGACCGGAGCTCACGTCCCCGTCAGCCTGATTGACGCGCGAAAACAGACGGCCGGAGCGGGATGGGTGAGCGTGGGCGAAGATAACCCGCTCCAGGGCAGCGGAGGCCGCCATCGAGGGAGCGGGAAGACCAGGAAGGGCGGCGGAAGCGAGCCCGGCCAGGACAGAGCGAAAGACCGCGCGGCGGCCGCGTGGCGGCCCCCCGGGCGTCACCGTCACCCGCGATTGTCCACGGACAGGATCCGAAGCGGCCTTATCTCTCCGCCGATCGGGGCATCGACGCTGTCCCCCTTGCCATTGCCGATGAGCGCGGCGGCGGTGGGCGCGCGCCAGCTCACCTTGCCGGCCGGCGGATCGCTCTCATCCTCGCCCACAATCTCGAGGCTGACTTCGCCCCTTCCGGGCCAGGCGAGCGTGACGCGCGAGCCGAACCCCACCTCCTCCGGGTCCGCCGGCGGGGCGGTGAGCTGGGCCGTCGCGCGCCGGGCCGTCCAGTAACGAAGCCGGCGGCGAAGCTCGGCGAGCTCGGCCGGTTCCTCGGGCGGCGCACGGGCCAGGCGTTCCTGGAGATCGGCCACCATCGCCTCGATCAGGGCAAGGCCGCGCCTGGTGACCGGGTTCGGCGGGGGTGGCAGGGGAATCTCCGCCAGCGGCTCGGGCGGTGTCTCGGCGTCAGGTTCGCGGACGAAGGCTCGGCTCACTTCGGATCCTCCTCGCTGTCATAAAATCTGCGCGGATTCTTGTTTGATTGGCGGTGCAACGCTGCATTGCAAGGGGTTGACCCCAGGAGAAAACCGTTCCCTTCCCGACTCAATTGGTGCCGAGGAGCGCGAGCAGGCCGGCGAGCAGCCGCGCCGGCGTGGGCGGGCAGCCCGGAATGACGAGATCGACCGCGATCACCGCGGAGACCGCGCCGAGGCAGGCCGGGCTTTTCGCGAAGACGCCGCAACCGGACGCGCAATCGCCGGCGGCAACGACCCATTTCGGCGCCGGCATCGCCTCGTATGTTCTGAGCAGCGCTTCACGCATGTTGCGCGTGACTGGGCCGGTGACCAGCAGCACATCCGCATGGCGCGGCGAGGCGACGAAGGAGAGGCCGAACCGTTCGAGATCATAGAAAGGATTGGCGAGCGCGTTGATCTCAAGCTCGCAGCCATTGCAGGAACCGGCATCGAGCATGCGGATGGCGAGGCTGCGGCCGAGCCGCCGCCGCGTCTCCCGCGAGAGCTTCTTCGCAAGCTCGGCGAATTCCGGATCGGTCGGGAGCGCTTCGGTGACGGGCTGGCGGAGGCCCTCAAGCAGCGTGCGCAGCATGATCAGAGATCGTGGCCCGCATAGGAGCAGTTGAAGGATTTGTTGCAGATGGGAAAGTCGGCGACGATGTTGCCGGCGATCGCCGCCTCCAGCAGCGGCCATTGGAACCAGGAGGGATCGCGCGCATGGCAGCGCGCGATGCGGCCCCCTTCCAGGCGAACATGGAGAAAGATATCGCCGCGGAAACCCTCGATCAGGGCGAACCCCTCGCCCGCGCCGTCAGGGAGGGCCGAACGAATCGGACCGGAGGGCAGGCGATCAAGAATTTGCGTGATCAGGCCGAGGCTTTCCATGATCTCGACGGCGCGGATGCGAAGCCGCGCATCGACATCGCCTTCGCTCCGCACCGCGGTCGCAAAGGCGAGCGAGTCATAGGGCGGATAAAGGCGGCGGGCATCGAAATCCCGCCCCGAGGCCCGGCCGACGAAACCGCCGGCAGCCCAGAGCTGAGCGAGATCGGGGCGAAGAATGCCGGTGCCGACCGTGCGGTCCTGCAGCGAGGCGGTGCGGTCATAGAGAGAGAGCAGGCGGGGGAATTTCTGCCCGATCTCCGCCACGAGCGCGCGCAGATGGGCGATGCCGTCCGCGGAAAGATCGGTGATGGCGCCGCCCGGAAGAATGCGGTCCATCATCAGCCGATGCCCGAAGCAGAAGAAGCTGGCGCGGAGCACGCGCTCCCGCAGGATTCCGCAATGAGAGAGCATGAGGGCGAAGGCCGCATCGTTGCAGATGGCCCCGAAATCGCCGAGATGATTGGCGAGCCGCTCAAGCTCCGCCATCAATGACGCGAGCCAGAGCGCGCGCGGCGGCGGCGCCACGCCGAGCGCGGATTCGACCGCGCGGGCAAAGGCGATCGCGTAGGCGACCGTGCTGTCGCCGGAGATGCGGGCGGCGATCTTCGCCGCTTCTTCCGGCCTTTTTCCCTCCATCAGCGCTTCAACGCCGCGATGGACATAGCCAAGACGTTCTTCAAGGCGAACAATCGTCTCGCCTGCGCAGGTGAAGCGGAAATGCCCGGGCTCGATGATGCCGGCATGCACGGGGCCAACCGGGATCTGATGCAGATGGGCGCCTTTCACCGGGAGGAACGGATAGGACGCCGCCGCGGCGCCATGGAGAAGCCAGGGCCGCGTGTCGGGCAGGCCATCGGGCACGAGCGCGGAGGATTCGGCGAGCGCGCGTTCAAGCCGGAGCGCGGGCGGATGGAGACGGCTGATCGAGGGAAAGTGCCCGCCCGGTGCCGCGTGATCGAGGATCCGCACGTCCGGCCCGGAAAGGAGAGCAAGCCGCGCCCGGGATCCGTCCGCCCAGAGGGAGACGAGGCTTGTCTGGCCGGCCGCGAGTGCCCGCCCCGCTTCTTCCCAAGCGCTCATCCGAGCAAGGAGGCCGCGTGCCGGAACCAGGCGACCAAAGGTGGCGGCAGCCAGAGCCCGGCGGTGAGGACGAGGGCGAGATGGGCGAAGATCGGCGCGCTCGCAGCGCGCGCCGGCGCGGTCTCTCCGCGCACGGGACCGAAGGCGATCCCGCCGAGATGGCGCAGCAGCGCGCCGAAGGAGAGAAGAAGGCCGAGCACGAGAAACGCGGTGAGCAGCGGCGCGCGCGAGAAACTCGAGCTTACGACGAGAAATTCGCTGGTGAAGACGCCGAAGGGCGGGAGCCCCGCGATGGCGATGACGCCGGCCACGAGTGTCCAGCCGAGCAGCGGGTGGGATTCGGTGAGCCCGCCCATCTCGGCGATGCGCTGGGTTCCCTTCACCTGGGCGACATGGCCGACCGAGAAGAAGATCGCCGACTTGGTAAGGCTGTGCATGGTCATTTGCAGGAGGCCGGCGAGATTGCCGAGCGGCCCGGCCACCCCGAAAGAGAAGACGATGATGCCCATCTGCTCGATCGAGGAGTAGGCGAAGAGGCGCTTGATGTCGCGCCGGCGATAGAGCATCAGCGCAGCAAGCAGGGTGGAGACGAGGCCGAGCGCGATCATCAGCGGCCCGGGCGCGATGGCGCCGGGGCAGGCGGCGAGCAGGATCTTGAAGCGCAGCAGCGCATAGAGCGCCACATTGAGAAGAAGGCCTGAAAGCACGGCGGAGATCGGGGTTGGGCCCTCGGCATGCGCATCCGGCAGCCAGGCATGCATCGGCACGAGGCCGATCTTGGTGCCATAGCCGATCAGGAGAAAGACAAAAGCGGTATCGAGCAGCGCGGGATCGAAGCGGGAGGCGTGGGCGAGAAGCGTGGTCCAGCGCATGCCCGCCCCTGCCTCCCCGATCACTGGATGGGCGGCGAGATAGACGAGGATCGTGCCGAAGAGCGCGAGCGCGATGCCGACGCTGCCGAGGATGAAATATTTCCACGCCGCCTCGATCGCTTCATGCGTGCGATAGATGCCGACCATCATCACGGTGGAAAGCGTGGCAAGCTCCACCGCGACCCACATCAGCCCGATATTCGCGGCGACCAGCGCGAGATTCATGCCGAAGAGCATGAGCTGGAACATCGCGTGATAGAAACGGAGATAGCCCGCCGTGAGCTTCCCGCTTTCCAGCTCGTGGCCGATATAGCCGGCGCTGAAAAGGCTTGTCGTGAAGCCCACGAAGCTGTTGAGAACGATGAAGACGACGTTGAGGTCATCGACCAGGAAAAGGACGTTTGGCGCCGGCCGATGGATGAGGAGAAGAAGCGAGCCGGCGAAGCTCAGGAAGCTTGCGAGCCCGTTGATGCGCGCGGAAAGCCGGTAGCCGGCGATGAGCGCAAGCATGAAGGCGGCGGCGATCGGCACGCCGAGCACGGCGATGAGCGCGATCATCGCCGCTCTCCGCGGAAGGATTCGAGGGCCGCGAGATCGATCGTGTCGAACCGCTCCCGGATGCGGAAGAGGAAGATGCCGATGACGATGAAGGCGATCAGCACCGAGAAGGCGACGCTGAGCTCGACGACGAGCGGCATGCCGCGCGCCCCCGCGGCCGCGAGGTCGATCCCGTTCTCAAGCGAGAGGAAGCCCGCGACCTGGCCGAGCGCATTGCGCCTTGTGACCATGATGAGAAGCCCGATCAGCACGACGGAGAGCGCGAGCGCGATATCCTGCCGCGACACCGGATCGGCCGCTGCCGTGACGGGCAGCATGACGCGGAGCGAGAGCGCGACGAGCGCCATGCCGGCGAACATGGTGAGCCCGATGCCGCCCACCGTCTCGACATTCCGGTGGATGCCGAGCCGCTCCACGATACGGTCGAGCGCGCCTGGGATGACGAGCGCCTTGACGAGAAGCGCGATCGCCGCGGAGACGAAAAGCTCCGGCGCGGACTGGATATGCGCCTGCCAGGCCACCGCGAGGGCGAGGATGAAGCCGTGCAAGCGGAGCACGTTGATGAGCGCGGTCAGCCGGTCCTGGTAGAGCAGGAGAAGGCTCGCCAGCACCATCAGGCCGGCGAGCATGTGCGCGATGTCGAAACCGAGCCCCATCGTCAGAGACTCCGCGAGACATAGAGAAGGAGTGTGGCAAGCAGGCCGAGCATGAGGCCGGCGCCGAGAAGCTCGGGCACGCGGAAGACGCGCATCTTGGCGAGCGAGACCTCAAAGATGCCGAGCAGGACCGCGGCGATGCCGAGCTTGGCGGCGTAGCTCGCCAGGCCGAGCAGGAACCCCGCAGCACCCGTGCCGCCGAGGCCGAAGGGAAAGAAGATGCAGACGATGAGCGAGATCATGAGAAGAAGCTTGAGCGCGGCGGCAAGCTCGATCATCGCCAGGTGGCGGCCGGAATATTCGAGCACCATCGCCTCATGCACCATGGTGAGCTCGAGATGGGTCGCGGGATTGTCGACCGGGATGCGCCCATTCTCGGCGAGGGCCACGATCACCAGCGCGACGAGGGCGAGCGCAAGCGAGATGCGCAGGCCCAGAACGGGGGAGAGCATGAAGGCGGCGATCGAGGAAAGCTGGGTCGAGCCCGCGGTGATCGCGAGAGTCACGACGATCATCAGCATCGCCGGCTCGGCGAGCGAGGCGAACATCACCTCCCGGCTTGCGCCGATGCCGCCGAAGCTCGTGCCGATATCGAGCCCGGCGAGGGCGAGGACAAAGCGCGCGGCGCCGAGCAGGGCCGTGATGACGATGAGATCGCCGAGACGGGCGAAAACGATGTGGGTGGAAAAGGTGGGAACCACCGACGCGGCCACCCAGGTCAGGGCGAGGATGAGATAGGGTGCGGTGCGGAAGAGCCAGGAAGCGTTGTGCGCGAGCACGACCTCCTTGCCGAGCAGGCGGGCGAGCTGGCGATAGGGCTGGATGAGCGGCGGGCCTTCCCGGCGCAGGAACCGCGCCTCGACCGCGCGGACGATCCCGACAAGCCCGGGCGCGGCCAGCAGGACGAACGCCATCTGCAGCGCTTCGATCGCGACCGCGCCCATCATTGAAAGAGCGCGAGCGAGAAGAGAAGCATGACGAGCGCGGCGAAGACGAAGAAGAGATAGCGGCGGATGGTGAGAAACTGGAGATGGTTGGCAGCCTCGGCGAGGCGCGCGACGCCGGTGGCGAGGGGATCGTAGAACAGCTCCCAGAGCCTGTCGTGCAGCACGCTCCTGATCTGCGCGGGGGCGGTCGCGCCGGGCGGCGGCATGCGCACGATGCTTGCGGCACCGAAAAGAACGGGGCCGAAGACGCGGCGGATCGGCTCGGCGAAACTGCTCGCCGTGTACTGCGTCACCGGGTGCGGATCGGGAAAGCCGCAATCCCAGGCGGGGGCACGGCGCACCGCATGCGCGGCGAGACGGCGCGCGCCGGCAATGGCGAGAACCGTGACGGCGAGGATGAGAAGGAAGATCGCGGACCCGTCATAGGAGCTGCGGGCGGCGGCGACGGGAATGATGGTACCCCAGGGAAGATGGCTTTGGGCGGGCATCGCCACGCCGAGCAGCGCGTGGCTGACTGGCGCGAAGGCATTGATCACGGCGGCCGGAAAAATGCCGGCAAGGAAGCAGAGCGTGGCGAGAACGCCCATCGCCGAAAGCGAGAAGGAATCGGTCTCGGCCGCTTCGGCGGCTTCCCGGGAGCGCGGGCGGCCGAGGAAGGTGATGCCGAACGCTTTCACGAAGCAGGCGGCGGCGAGCGACGCGGCGAGCGCGAGCAGCGCGCCGGCCACCGGGATGATGATTTTCGGGCCCCATGCGGGAAGGCCCGGCCCCAGCAGAATGGCCTGGAAGGTGAGCCATTCGGAGACGAAGCCGTTGAGCGGCGGCAACGCGGAGATGGCCGCGCAGCCGATCAGGAAGAAGAAGGCGGTTTGCGGCATGCGGTGGATCAGGCCGCCCCCTCGTTCCATATCCCGCGTGCCTGTCGCCCGATCGACCGCGCCGGCGCCAAAAAAGAGCAGGCTCTTGAAGAGCGAGTGATTGAGAACGTGAAAGAGCGCGGCGGTGAGCGCGAGCGCGGCCGCGGCCTCCTCGCCGCCGGCGGCGCGGAAGACCATGGCAAGCCCGATGCCGATGAAGATGATCCCGATATTCTCGACCGTGTGATAGGCGAGCAGGCGCTTCAGATCATGCTGCATCAGCGCATAGAGCACGCCGAGCACGGAGGTGATGCCGCCGAGCGCCAGCACGAGAAGACCGGCCCAGCCGGGCGGGACGGGCAGAAGGCCGAAGGCGATGCGGAGAAAGGCATAGACCGCGACTTTCGTCATCACCCCGCTCATCAGCGCGGAGACCTGGCTCGGCGCGGCCGGATGCGCGAGCGGCAGCCAGGCATGAAGCGGGACGAGGCCGGCCTTCGCCCCCGCGCCGATCAGGGCGAGCAGCAGCGCCAGCACGGCCAGGCCAGGCGCGGGATGGGCGAGGCGCATGGCGGCGAATGCGTAGGAGCCGGCGGCGGAGGCGAGCAGGCCGAAGCAAAGAAGCAGGGCGAGGCCGCTCAGCACGGCCATCACGAGATAGACATAGCCTGCCCGGATGCTCTCGCGGTCGCGATGCTGCGCGAGCACGAGCGCCCATGAGGCGAGCGACATCAGCTCCCACGAGAAGAGGAAGGAGAAGGCATCGGCGGCGAGGACGACGAGCTGAAGCGAGGCGAGAAAGAGCGGAAAGAAGGGCAGGACGCGACCGGGATCCGCCTCATGCCGGCCATAGCCGATGGCGAAGAGGCTCGATGCGGCGGCGCCGAGATCGACGACGAAAAGAAAGAGGGCGGAGAGCGGATCGAGCCGGAAGTGCCAGCCGAGCCAGGGCAGCCCCAGCGGAAGGACGAGGGTCTCGGGGCGCGCTGGCAGCGAAATGAGGGCGAGACACGCGGAAAGGAAAGCGACGAGAGAGGCGGCGGCGTAGAGCGCTCGCCCCGGCCCTTTCATCACCGCCCCGGCAAGCGCGAGAGCCAGCAGGACCGCGGTGCCGGCGAGAAGGACGGGGATCACGGGCCGCGATGGGCGAGGCGAACGCCGCGGCCGCCATCCGGGCTCGCGGCCCCTTCGCCGATCAGCTCGACGCCGGCGAGGTTCAGCGCGGAGACGAGCTTCATCAGGGATTCGACCTGGCCACGGATCACCCCCTCGCTCGCCTCCATGCGCTGGATGGTTGGGAGGGAAAGGCCCGAGAGTTCGGCCAGCCGTTTCTGGTCAATGCCGAGCAGCGCCCGGGCAGCCCGCATCTGTCCCGCCGAGATCATGCGGCAGATATTAGAATTCTTGGATCAAATATGCAATACGATG
>DASZQO010000057.1:0-10145 GCA_035549615.1 Acetobacteraceae bacterium | reverse complement strand
CACCGCGCGAACCGGCCGCGCTGGCGGCCGGGTTCGTGGAGATCGCGGTCGCCAACATGGCAAACGCGATCAAGGAAATCTCGGTTGCCAAGGGGCAGGATGCGAGGCGTTTCACGCTCGTCTGCTTCGGTGGCGCGGGCGGGCAGCATGCCTGCGCGGTCGCCGATGCGCTGGCGATGGAGACGGTGACACTGCATCCCCTCGCCGGCGTGCTTTCGGCCTATGGCATGGCGCTCGCGCCGCAGACGCAGCTTCGCGAGCAGGCGGTGGAGATTCCCTTCAGTGAGGAGGCGCCGGCAAGGCTTGCCGAGCTTGCTGAGCGATTGGCGAAAGAGGCGCGCGCTTCGCTTATTGAACAGGGAGCGGAGGCCGGACTCATTGCGACGGAGGCGCTGGTGCATCTTCGCTATGCGGGGACCGATGCGCCCATTCCCGTGCCGCTCGGCGCTCATGCCGAGATGGTCGAGACCTTCACCCAGCTGCACCGCGCGCGCTTCGGTTTTGCGACGCCCGAGCGGCCTTTGATCGCCGCGCTGGTCGCGATGGAAGCGCGTGCCGGAGGCGAGGCGGTGGCGGAGGCGAAGCTCGCGCGGCGCGAAAAAGGCGCGGCCGAGCCGGTCGATCGGGTGAGGATGTGGAGCGATGGCGCCTGGCACGAGACGCCGGTGTTTGCGCGGAGCGATCTGCTCGCGGATGACAGGATTGCTGGGCCGGCGCTGATCGCGGAGGAGAACGCGACGACGGCGCTGCTCCCCGGCTGGCAGGCGGAGGTCATCGGGACGGGCGCGCTCGTGCTGCGCCGGATTGCGCCGCGCCGCGGGCGGTTGGCGCACGATCCGACGCGGCCCGACCCCGTGCTGCTCGAACTCTTCAACAACCTCTTCATCAATGTGGCCGAGCAGGCGGGAGCGGTGCTGCAGAACACCTCCCTTTCGGTGAACATCAAGGAGCGGCTCGATTTTTCCTGCGCGGTGTTCGACGGGGAAGGAAATCTCGTCGCCAACGCCCCACATGTGCCGGTGCATCTCGGCGCGATGGGCGAGAGCGTGAAGACGGTGCTCGCGCGCCGGGGAAACAGCCTCCGCCCCGGTGATGTGATTGCGCTCAACAACCCCTATAACGGCGGCACGCATCTGCCGGATGTCACGGTCGTCACGCCGGTCTTCGACGAAAAAGGCGAAGAAATCCGGTTCTTCGTCGGCGCGCGCGCTCATCATGCCGATATCGGCGGGATCACCCCGGGATCGACCCCGCCGCAGGCACGCACCCTCGAGGAGGAGGGAGTCGTGATCGACGATTTTCTCCTCGTGGCGGAAGGGCGGATGCGTGAGGCGGAGCTCCGCGCCCTGCTCGCCAATGCGCGCTATCCGGCGCGCAGTCCGGATGTGAATGTCGCCGACATCAAGGCCCAGATCGCGGCCAATGAGAAGGCGGCGCAGGAGCTGCTCCGGGTGATCGCCGAGCAGGGATGGGAGACCGTGCGCGCCTATATGCGCCACGTGATGGACAATGCCGAGGAGAGCGTGCGCCGGGTGATCACGCGGATCGGCGATGGGCGCTTCGAATACCGGATGGATGACGGATCACCGCTCATCGTCGCGATCCGTGTCGATCGCGAAAGCCGCAGCGCGGTGGTGGATTTTTCCGGCACGGGCCCGGAGAGGGAAGACAATTTCAATGCCCCCGCCGCGGTCACTCGGGCCGCCGTGCTCTATGTGTTCCGCACCCTGGTCGGCGAGGACATTCCCCTGAACGATGGCTGCCTCAAGCCGATCCGGCTCGTCATCCCGCCGCGGACCTTCCTCTCGCCATCGCCCGGCCATGCGGTGGTGGCCGGCAATACGGAGGTCTCCCAGGCGGTGTGCAATGCGCTGTTCGGGGCGCTCGGCGCGATCGCCTGCAGCCAGGCGACGATGAACAACTTCCTTTTCGGCGACGCAACGCGCCAGTACTACGAGACGATCTGCGGCGGCACCGGCGCGGGCCCAGGGTTCGACGGCACCGCCGCGGTGCAGACTCACATGACGAACACGCGGATGACCGACCCCGAGGTTCTCGAGCTCAACTATCCGGTGCGGCTGGAACGGTTTGCGATCCGCCGCGGCTCGGGCGGCGCGGGCCGGCACCGCGGCGGCGACGGGGCGATCCGAAAGCTCCGCTTCCTCGCGCCGATGACCGCCGTGATTGTCGCCTCGCGCCGGGAGGTGGCGCCGTTCGGGCTCGCCGGTGGCGCCGACGGGGCGCCGGGGCGGCAATGGATCGAGCGGGCGGATGGCCGGATCCTCCCGCTTTCCGGCACGGATTCGGCCGAACTCGCGGCGGGTGATGCCTTCGTGATCGAGACGCCCGGGGGTGGCGGCTACGGTCGTCTCGACGGGGACTGAGACGGTGCGATTTGGGCGCATCCTGTTTCTGTCCGTCGTGGCGGTGATCGTCCTCGCGGTTGCCGCCGTGGCCGTGCTGCCCTCGGTGCTCGACTGGAACCGCTATCGGGGCACGCTTGAGCTGCTGGCCGGGGATGCGCTCGGTCGGCCGGTGACGATTTCCGGCCCCGTCTCACTCTCGATCCTGCCCGAACCGATGCTGACCGCCTCGCGCGTACGCGTCGACGGAGGCGAGGACGGGACCCGAATCCTGGTCGCGGAGCTCCGGCTGCGCGTCGCCCTGATGCCGCTCCTCGCCGGGCGGATCGATGCAAGCGAGCTCACGCTGCGCCAGCCCGATCTGCGCCTGCCGTGGCCACCGCGGCTTGGCCTGCCTTTTGCCACGCCGCCATGGCTTGCCGCCCTCTCCGCCCGCATCGAGGATGGAACGATCGAGGCCGGCGGCCTCTCGCTCACCCACGTGAACGCGACCCTGGCCGCCGGCCGGGGCAGCGAGGCGCTGGTGCTTTCGGGCACCGCCGCGATGGGCGCGAACCTCTGGCAGCTTTCCTTGCGGCTCGGCGATCCGGAACAGGACGGCAATGCCCCGATCGCAGCGAACCTGGGCGGCGCCGAAGCGGCGGCGGGCATCGCCGCAAGCCTGGCGGGCGTGCTGCAACCCGATGGACGTATCCGCGGACACGTCGTCATCGAAGGGCCTGATCTCTCAAGGGTGACGGAAGCACCGCCCCTGCCCTTCCATGCCGCCGGCACGATCCTGACCGGTTCGAGGGCGGTCCGCCTCACCGATCTCGCGTTGCGGCTCGGGGGAGCCTCGGCCATCGGCAGCGGGGTGCTTGCGCTCGCGCCGGGATTGCGGCTCAACCTCGCGCTCTCGGCGGTGGACGCGGTCCCGCTCGATCCCTGGCTTGCGGTGCTGCGCGCGGGAGGAGAGAGCCGCCTGCCGGTCGGGCTCACGCTTGACGCTTCGCGTGCGACACTGGCGCGCGGGTTGCTGCAGGATGTGCGGCTGGCAGCGGTCTTTGCCCCCGGGGGCGCGCAAATCGGCGCCTTCCAGGCGATCCTGCCCGGGGGGGCCCGTTTCGCGGCCGAAGGACAGCTCGCTTCCGCCCAGGCTCCTGCCGCAGGCAACGCGCAAAGCGGCCACGCCGCGCAGAGCAACGGCGCAGCGTGGCAGTTCGTCGGCACCGCGCATCTGGACGCCCCGGCGCTCGATACGACGGCACACTGGCTGGAAGCCGCGGCACCAGGGGTGATGCCGCGGCTCGCCCCGCGCCTGCTGCGCGCGGCCGATCTCAGCGCGCGGGTGACGATCGACGCGAGCCGGATCGCGCTTGAGGACATTGCCGGCACCTTCAATCAAAGTCATCTCGGCGGCGGCCTCAGCCTCGGACTCGGCGGCACGCCCGCGATCAGCGCCGGGCTCACGCTCGACCGGCTCGACCTGCGGCCATGGCTCTCCTGGTGGCAGGACGAAACACTGCCGATCGCCAAGCTGCCCAGCCTCTTTGCCGGGATGGCGATAGAGCTCCGGCTTTCGGCCCGGCAGGCGACGCTGGGACAGACATCGCTCAGCAATCTCAACCTCGACGCCGCGACAGAGGGGGGACAGGTGATCCTGCGCCGACTGGACGCGGCCATCGATGGCCTGCATGTCATCGCGTCCGGCGCGCTCGGCACCGGCGGCGTGATGACCGCGGGACAGCTCGCGCTGACCGGCCCGGGCACGGCGGCAGCGGCAGCGCTGCTCCCCGCGCCGTTCGGGCCAGCCCTCAAGCACTTGCAGGTGCCGATTTCCCTGGATGCAAGAGCCGCGGGAGCACCGAAGGCGCTCCATCTTTCTCTTGATGCCACGCTCGGCGATCTGCGGGTAACCGCGGAGCCGGTCGTCGATCTGCAGAGCGGTGACTGGCAAGGGCCGGTGACGCTGCGCCATCCCGGGGCTGCCGAACTGATGGTTGCGGCCGGCCTGCCGGACCCGACAGCGTGGCTGGGCCCCGGCTCGTTTTCCCTGATCGGCCAGATTGCGGGCGGCGCCGAGGCATGGACGATCAAGGATTTCCGCCTGATCGGCGGCTCACTCGCGGCGAGCGGCAGCCTTCATCTCGCCCTTGCCCCGGATGGGCCGACCATCTCCGGCACAATCCACGCGAATGCGCTTCCCGTCCCCGTGCCAGCGTCGAACGGGCGGGAAGTGCTGCCCCTGGCGCTTCTTACGGGTTGGCGTGGAAATGTCCGCTTTACGGCGGAGAAAGTGCTGGCCGGCCCGCACCCGCTGCTGGGCAATGCCGAAGGCAGGGTGAGCGCGGGGGACGGGGTGGTCTCGCTCGAAGTGGCCGGTAATCCGCCGGGTGGAGGCACCATGATGACGGTCCTGGGCGTTGACACCAGAACCGAGGTGCCGCGCTTCCGGCTTGGGGCAGCATTCGGTGACGTTCGTCTCGCCGGAGGGGTGTTCCATATGCCGCTCGATCTCTCGTCCGGCACGGTTTCCGGAACGCTCGGCTTCACGGGCGAGGGCTATGGCCCGGCGGCGCTGCTCGCCACCTTGAGCGGGAGCGCGGAACTCACAGGAGAGAACGGAACCGTTACCGGCTTGAGTCTCGGCGGCGTGCGGGCGGTGATGGCGGGCCAGGGGCTGGATGCCGGGCACGAGCTCGACAAGGCGCTGGGCGGCGGGACGAGCATGTTCCATCGGTTTGTACTGGAAGCGAAAGGGAATGCCGGGCGGTTCACGCTCGAGAAGGCCGCGCTGAGCGGAGATGATGGGACGATCCGGGCGAGCGGGAATGTCGATCTGCCGGATGGGACCGAGGATCTGCGCCTTGCCCTTGCATCCCTGCCTGCCGGATCGCCGGAGATCATCCTGCGGCTCGCGGGGTCGATTTCCGCACCGCAAAGGCTGATCGAGATGACCGATGCGCTCGCTTGGCTTGCGAAGAAAAATCAAGGCAAGGCGGGGCATTGAGACGGGGTATTCAGTCGTGGTGACGATCGAACTATTCGCGCCAGATTGTGCTCACAGCGCGTTAGACGAAGCCCATGACATTGGCGAGGAGCTTGGGCAGCGGGGTGCGACGTGGCGGAGCTGCTTGCGCTGGTTGAAGACGCCCGCGGCGCTGGCGCGCAGCGGATAGAGCGGCGCATCAACAGTGTCTGGAATCTTGCGGCTGCCTTAGCTGCGGACTTCCGGAGCAGCGCCGCGATCGCGCAAATCCTGCCGCGCCGATCCGCCCAGAAAATCCCATCGTGCGTCCGGCGAAGGTCACCGGCAGGCCGGCCACCCGGCTCAGATCATCCCTAGGGCCAGTTGACCGTTCGCACATGAGCCGCGTACCAAGGCCGGCCTCCAACCCGAAGGTCAGTCTCGAATCACACTCTTCCGCGTTGTAGGAATCCCCTCTCTTCGGTCTGTCCTCACGACCGAGAGCCGATCGCGATCAGACGAACTCGGCTGACCGCGTGAAGCGGCTCGCAAAAACAAACAGAGAGAGCAGTTTGCGTGAGCCGGGGCGAACGCGAATGGCTCTAGAAAGCTGCCATGGCGCTCATTCGCACCGTTGCCGTTTTCTGCGCTTCGCGTGACGGGGCCGATCCCGCCTTTCGCCGTGTCGCCGCTTTGCTCGGAAGGCGCCTCGCCGAGGCCGGGATCGGTGTCGTCTATGGCGGGGGCCGGATTGGCTTGATGGGAGCACTTGCCGATGCGGTGCTGGCGGTCGGCGGACGGGTCGTCGGTGTCATTCCCGAAGGCCTACGCAAGCCGGAGATTGCGCATCCCGGCCTGTCGGGCCTGATCGTCACGCGCGATCTTGCCGCCCGCAAGCAGCGCATGTTCGATCTCGCCGATGCCTTCATCGCCCTGCCCGGCGGAATCGGCACGCTCGATGAAACCATCGAGATGGTGAGCTGGCGGCAGCTCGGGCTGCACGAAAAGCCGGTCCTGATCTGTGATGTCGCGGGCTCCGCAGCATCTTTCGTCGCCTTCATCGAGGCGGCGATCACGCAGGGCTTCGCCGAGCCCTCCGCGCGCGAGCTCTTTGACGTGCTGCCCGGGGTTGACGCGGTTCTGGCGCGGCTTCAGGCATTGCCGGCGACAAAACGCTCCAGCCAGTGGACATTGTAGCGCCCGGCTCGAAAATCCGCGGAATCGGTGATCCGGCGGAAAAGCGGCAGTGTCGTCTCGATCCCGATCACCGCGAACTCATCGATCGCCCGCGCCAGCCGCGCGATCGCCTCCGTCCGTTCCGGCGCATGCACGATAAGCTTGGCCACCAGGCTGTCGTAATAGGGGCTCACCACCGAGCCCGCATAGAGCGCAGAATCGACCCGCACGCCGAGCCCGCCAGGTGGGTGATAGGCCGCGACCCGGCCCGGGGAGGGGGCGAAGCTCACCGGGTTCTCGGCATTCACTCGGCATTCGATCGCATGGCCGGTGAAGCGGATATCGGCCTGCCCGTAGCCGAGTTTCTGGCCGGCGGCGATGCGGATCTGCTCGCGCACGATGTCGATCCCGGTGATCATCTCGCTTACCGGATGCTCCACCTGCAGCCGCGTATTCATTTCGATGAAGGCGAACTCGCCATCCTGATAGAGGAACTCGAGCGTGCCGGCATTGCGGTAGCCGATCTTGCCGAGCGCCGCCGTTACCCGCTCGCCGAGGCGGTCGCGCTCGGCGGGCGTGAGAGCAGGCGAGCCCGCCTCTTCGAGCAGCTTCTGATGGCGGCGCTGCAGGCTGCAATCGCGCTCGCCGAGATGGATCACATTGCCTTCCTCGTCAGCCAGGATCTGCAGCTCGATATGCCGCGGCCGGTCGAGATATTTTTCGAGATAGACGGCATCATTGCCGAACCCGGCAAGCGCCTCGGCGCGCGCCAGCACGAGCCGCTCATCAAGCTCCGCTTCATTGCGCGCCACCTGCATGCCCCGCCCGCCGCCGCCCGCCGCCGCCTTGATCAGCACCGGATAGCCCAGCTCGGAGGCGAGCCTGCGCGCCTTGGCCGCATCCGTCAGCGCCTCGGTCGAGCCCGGCACCAGTGGCACGCCATGGGATGCCATCACCCGCTTCGCCTCGATCTTGTCGCCCATCATCCGGATGTGGGTCGGGTTCGGCCCGATGAAGGTGAGGCCATGCGCCTCGACCATCTCGGCAAACTCGGCATTTTCCGAAAGAAACCCATAGCCGGGATGGATCGCATCAGCCCCGGTGATGGTCGCCGCAGAAAGAATCGCCGCAGTATTGAGATAGCTCTCGCGGGCCGGCGGCGGGCCGATACACACGCTCTCATCCGCCAGCCGCACATGCATTGCCGCCGCATCCGCCGTTGAGTGGACGGCGACCGAGGGAATGCCGAGCTCGCGGCAGGCCCGCTGCACGCGAAGCGCAATCTCACCCCGGTTGGCGATTAGGATCTTCTGGAACATCTCGCGATTTCCGCCGCTATCCCCTGGGGGTCTTTTGTTCTCTGGGACTCTTTCCCGCCTCTCTATTCCAGGATCATCAACGGCTCGCCGTATTCCACGGGAGTGCCTGACTGGACGAGGATGCGCGCGAGCCGCCCCGCCTTCGGCGCCTTTATCTGGTTGAAGGTCTTCATTGCCTCAACCAGCAGCAGTGTCTGCCCGGCCTCGACCTCCTGGCCAACGGTGACGAAGGGAGGCGCCCCCGGTTCCGGCGAGAGATAAACCACGCCTACCATCGGGCTCTTCACCGCGCCCGGGTGGTTCGCCGCATCCTCGATCGGCGATGTTGCCGCGCTGGCAGGCGCAGGCTCCGCTTGGGAGGGAGGAGCGGCGGGCGGTGCCGCCACGGCCAGCGAGGCCGGTGCCGCCGGCTGGCGGGCGACACGGATGCGGCCCTCCTTCTCGGCCACCTCGATCTCGGTGAGCCCAGTCTCCTTGAGCAAGGCCGCCAGCGCGCGGATCACCTCCGGATCGAAGGGCAGCCCGCTCATTCCCCCGTCTCCCGCAAGAGATCGGCCATCGCCATCAGGGCGAGCGCGTAGCCCCGCACGCCGAGACCGCAGATGACGCCAACGGCGGCAAGCGAGACGAAGGAGCGGTGGCGGAATTCCTCCCGCCTGTGGATGTTGGTCAAATGCACCTCGATGACCGGCAGCTCGACCGCGAGCAGCGCGTCCATCAGCGCGATCGAGGTGTTGGTATAGCCAGCCGGGTTGATCACGATGCCGGCGGCCCGGCCGCGGCATTCCTGCACCCAGGAGACGATCTCGCCCTCACTGTTGGTCTGGCGGAAATCGATCGCAAGGCCGAGCGGCTCGGCGGTCTCGGCGCAAAGCTGCTCGACATCGTCGAGCGTCGCGGTTCCGTATCGTTCGGGCTCGCGCAGGCCAAGCATGTTCATGTTCGGCCCATTGAGGACCGAAATCAGGGGAAGCTCCATGGCCGGCCCCTACCACACCCTGTGCTCGGCTCCAACCGGTCTGCCCTTCCTTGCCGCCCGGCGCGGCAATCCCCATACTCGCCTCATGGAGGCGGGACTGACCCTCACCCTGAACGGGGAGCCGCGCACACTCCCCGGCCGGCTCTCGGTCGCCGGGCTTATCGCGCATCTCGGGCTCGAAGCGCGGAAGGTGGCGGTGGAGCGCAATCTCGAGATCGTGCCGCGCTCGCTCTATGCCGAAACCTGGCTTGCGGCCGGCGATCAGCTTGAGATCGTGCATTTCATCGGTGGAGGCTGAGATGGACGTGATTGCCCCGCCCGCCGTGGCGACAGACGATTGCTGGACGGTCGCCGGCCGCAGCTTCCGCTCGCGCCTGATCGTCGGCACCGGCAAGTACAAGGACTTCGCCGAGACTGCGGCCGCCATCGAGGCGAGCGGGGCGGAGATGGTCACGGTTGCAGTGCGGCGGGTCAATCTCGCTGACCCGAGGGCGCCGATGCTGCAGGATTATGTCGATCCCAAGCGCTATACGTACCTCCCGAACACCGCCGGCTGCCACACGGCTCAGGAGGCCGTGCGCACGCTGCGCCTAGCCCGGGAGGCGGGCGGCTGGTCGCTCGTCAAGCTCGAGGTGCTTGGCCCGCCGCCCACGCTCTATCCGGACATGCCGGGCACTTTCGAGGCGGCGAAGGCGCTGATCGCCGACGGGTTCGAGGTGATGGTCTATTGCAATGACGACCCGGTGGCGGCGAAGCGGCTGGAAGAGATGGGCTGCGCCGCCATCATGCCGCTCGGCGCGCCGATCGGCTCCGGGCTTGGGGTGCAGAACCCAGCGATGATTCATATGATGATCGAGCAGGCCAAGGTGCCGCTGATCGTCGATGCCGGCGTCGGCACCGCCTCGGACGCGGCGGTGGCGATGGAGCTTGGCTGCACTGCAGTGCTGGTCAATTCCGCGATCGCCCAGGCGAAGGATCCGGTCGGCATGGCGCGGGCAATGAAGGCTGCCGTGGAGGCTGGCCGGCTCGCCCATCTTTCGGGCCGCATCCCCCGCCGGCTCGGCGCCGATCCCTCAAGCCCGCTCACCGGCCTCATCCGATAAACGTCTCTTCGGGAACTTCGGTAGAGTCTTAGAAAGAGGAAGGCTTCTTTTTCTGAAGAGAAAGAAGCAAAAAGACTTTTTCTGGTTTCCGGACCAGAGCATGATAATTTTTATCATTACGCTCTGGTTTTGTTTTCTCGATCAATTTGATGGTTTTGTCCGATCGCTTCGCAATCCGCCAGAAGCCATGTTGATCCAGGCGCCGGCCATGGATGACGAATGAAGGAATGAAAGTTCTTTGATTCTTTCTTCCAAGAA
>DASZQO010000056.1:0-11208 GCA_035549615.1 Acetobacteraceae bacterium | reverse complement strand
TCGCGCTCGCGCTCATTTCGGCAACGGTGCGAACATTTCCCTGGCTTTATGAAAGCACGCCGCTGCTGCTGATCGCCTACGCCATCCTCTTCATGCCTTATGCCCTGGTCGGCATCCGCGCCGCCCTTCTTCAGGCGGAGCGCCAGCTCGAGGAGGCCGGGCGCTCGCTCGGCCTCGGCTGGTTCGGCGTGCTGGTCCGCATCACCCTGCCGCTGGCTGCCCCGGGGCTCGGGGCGGCGGCTTCTCTCGTCTTCATCGCCGTGACGACCGAGCTCACCGCCACCTTGCTGCTCGCGCCGATCGGCACCCAGACGCTCGCGACCCGGATCTGGGATGATACCTCCACCCTCGCCTTCGCCGCCGCCGCGCCCTTCGCCGCGATCCTTCTCGCGCTGTCGCTGACGGCGAGCTTCGTGCTGGCGCGGCGCTTCGATCTCGCGACCGTCCGGCTCGGCGCCATCGGTTGAGGGGGTGAGCGGAAAAATGGCCGAGCTCAGAATCGCGGACCTGACCAAGCGCTTCGCCGGGAAGATCGTGCTCGACGGGCTCGACCTTGTCGTGCCTACGGGCAAGCTCCTCGTCGTGCTCGGCCCCTCCGGCTGCGGCAAGACCACCCTGCTCCGGCTCATTGCCGGATTCGAACGGGCCGATGCCGGCACCATCCATATCGGCGATGAGCTTGTCGCCGGACCGGATTTGCACGAGCTGCCCGAGCGGCGACGCATCGGCTATCTCGCGCAGGAAGGTGCGCTTTTCCCGCATTTGACGGTGGGCGCCAATATCGGCTTCGGGCTGCGCCGGCGGCCTGACCGTGACCGAAGGGTGGGCGAGCTGATCGCGATGGTTGGCTTGCCGCAGGATTATGCGCGCCGCTACCCACACCAGCTTTCCGGCGGCGAGCAGCAGCGCGTGGCGCTGGCCCGGGCGCTGGCGCCGGCGCCGCGCCTCGTGCTGCTCGATGAGCCCTTCTCCGCACTCGATGCCGCGCTGCGCCAGGCGGTGCGCGACACCGTCGCCGCGGCGCTCCGCCAGGCCGGCGCGACCGCGGTGATGGTGACGCACGACCAGGCCGAGGCCTTTTCGATGGGCGATCATGTCGCGGTGCTGCGCGCGGGCCGGATCGTCCAGCATGCCGATCCGGTCTCGCTCTATCGCCGTCCTGCGGACCCGGTGCTGGCACGCTTCGTCGGCGAGGCGGTGCTGCTTCCCGGAACCGCCGCCGCCGGGCAGGCCGCCTGCGCGCTCGGCACGCTGCCGCTTGCCGCCGGAGCTGAAGCGAGGGCTGAAGGCCCGGTGGAGGTGATGATCCGCCCGGAGCAGATCCGCCTTACCCTGCCCGGCGCGACCGGCAGCCGCCCGGCCGAGGTGCAGGATGTCACCTTCTATGGCCACGACGCCGTGGTGCGGCTCCGCCTGCCCGATGCGCCGGAGCTCGATATCGCGGCGCGGCTCTTCGGGCTGGACGTGCCGCGCCCGGGCCAGACGGTTGGCATTGCCGTGGCGGGCGAGGTCGTCGCCTATCCGGCCTGACGCCACCCTGGCGCCGTGCCGGTGATCTCCATCAGCAAAAACAAAGCGAGAGCGTGTCATGCGCTCCGACCGGGGATCAGGCGGAGGGAAGGTTCTTTTTCTGAAGAAAAACCGATTTCCGGGCCAGAGTGATCACCGGAGGGAACGCCACCGCAGGTCTCGATCACGCGGGAAAACAAACAGCTTCATGGCTGCATTCGCATCAGCTCGTTCATGGGCAGCGCCATGTTGGCGTTGAGCTCGCTCATGATCCACAGCGAGCCGGCGATGACGAGAAAGACGATCAGCACACCAAAAGCGAGCGCCATCACATTGTTGGTGTTGTCTGGCCCGGTTGTGATATGCACGAAGAAGACGAGGTGCACGCCGATCTGCGCGACTGCCAGGACGAAGAGCGCGATCGGGATGCTAGGCTGCCAGACGAGGCTGGTCCTGGCAACGAAGAACGAGACTATGGAAAGCAGCACGGCGAGCGCGAGCCCGACCGCGTAGCCGATAAGGCCATGAGCGATTTCGCTTCTGTCGGGGCGATCGTCTCCCGGTGAAATATCGGTCTCATGCAAGCGCTCCGCTTGGTCGGCCTGGATCATTGGCCTGCCCCCATCAGATAGACGATCGTGAACAGCGCGACCCAGATGATATCCAGCGTGTGCCAGAACAGGCTGAAGCACAGCACGCGGCGAAGAATATCAGGCCTGTATCCCTTCGAGAAAACCTGCGCGACCATGGTGAGCAGCCACATCAGCCCGAGGGTTACGTGCAGGCCGTGGCACCCGACGACCGTGAAGAAGGCGGAGAGGAACGCGCTACGCTCCGGCCCCGCACCTTGCAGGATGAGGCCGACGAATTCGTGCATCTCAAAATAGAGGAAGCTCGCGCCGAACACGAAAGTGACGGCCATGCCGCCATAATACATGAGATTGTCGTGCGTCCGGGCACCGATGCTTGCAATACCGCACGTAAAGCTTGAAAAGAGCAGGCAGGCCGTCTCGATAGCGACGTTCGTGAGGTTGAACAGGTCTTTTCCGCTCGGTCCGCCGGCGGTCTGCCCGGACAGCACCCCGAAGCTCGCGAAGAAGGTCGAGAACATCACGATATCGCTGAGCAGGAAGATCCAGAAGCCGTACCCGACGATGACGCGCTTCGACGCGAGTTCCCGGGCGGCGTGCACGGCCGTGCCCTGGCGGAACCCGGCATAGTGCCCAATCCGATAGGGATCGGCGGGGCTTATGCCGGTTCCGGCCTGCGCGCCGCTCATTGCGCGGCCTGCACATTGGCGGCAAGCCAAGCCGCCCGCGCGGTTCGGTTGGCACGGTCCAGCCGCGCGACCTCCTCCACCGGGACGACATATTCAGAGCGGTCCCTCCAGGCGAAGATGACAAAGGTGATGAAGGCGCCGATGCAGGAGAGGATCACGAGCCACCAGATATGCCAGATCAATCCGAAGCCGGCGAAGGTCGCGAAAAAGGCGCAAATGAAGCCTGTCGGGCTGTTTCGCGGCAACTCGATCTCGGAATATTCAGGTTCCGGGCGCAGCTCACCGCTCTCGATGGCACGTTGCTTGATGCCCCAATAGGGCTCCTCGCCTTCCACGTTGGGCAGGACACCAAAATTGAAGGGCGGTGGCGGCGAGGCGGTGGACCACTCGAGCGAGCGGCCGTTCCAGGGATCACCGGTCACGTCGCGCAGCTCTTCACGGAGCCTGATGCTGACGAAGAGCTGGACGATCTGCGAGATGATGCCGAGGAGGATGATCACTGTCCCGAAGGCAGCGATCACAAGCCAGGGATGCCAAGCCGCCACGTCGTAGTGCTGAAGCCGCCGGGTCATGCCCTCAAGGCCGAGCACATAGCCCGGCATCCAGGCCACGTAGAAGCCGATGACCCAGAACCAAAAAGCGGCCCTGCCCCAGCCTTCATGCAGCCGGAACCCGAATGCCTTGGGAAACCAGTAGGTGTAGCCCGCGAAGACACCGAACAGGACACCCCCGATGATAACGTTGTGGAAATGCGCGACGAGAAAGAGGCTGTTGTGCACGAGGAAATCGGCGGGCGGCACGGCGAGCAGAACGCCTGTCATGCCACCGATGGTGAAGGTGATCATGAATGCGATCGCCCACATCATCGGAGTGGCGAAGACGACGCGCCCGCCATACATGGTGAACAGCCAGTTGAAGATCTTCACGCCGGTGGGCACCGCGATGATCATGGAGGCGATGCCGAAAATCGCGTTGACGTTTGCGCCCGCACCCATCGTGAAGAAGTGATGCAGCCACACCATGAAGGAGATGATGCAAATGGCCATGGTCGCCATCACCATCGAACGATAGCCAAAAAGCGGCTTGCGCGAGAAGGTTGAGACCACTTCGGAATAGATGCCAAATGCCGGCAGAATCAGGATGTAAACCTCCGGATGTCCCCACATCCAGATGAGGTTCATGAACATCATCATATTGCCGCCAGCCGTGTTCGTGAAGAAATGGAAGCCGAGATAGCGGTCAAGCAGCAGCATCGCATAGGTGGCGGTGAGCACCGGGAAGGCCGCCACAATCAGCAGGTTTGACGCGAGGGTCGTCCAGCAAAAGATCGGCATGCGCATATAGGTCATGCCGGGCGCGTGGATCTTGAGAACGGTGGTGACAAGATTGACGCCGGTGAGCAGCGTGCCGATGCCCGATATTTGTACTGACCAGAGATAATAGTCCACACCAACATCCGGCGAATAGGTGAGCTCCGAGAGCGGCGGGTAGGCAAGCCAGCCCGTGCGCGAGAATTCCCCCACCACAAGCGAGATGTTGATGAGCAGCGCGCCCGTGGCCGTGAGCCAGAAGCTGACGGAGTTCAATGTCGGGAAGGCGACGTCTCGCGCGCCGAGCTGCAGCGGCATGGCAAAATTCATCAACCCGATGACGAACGGCATCGCGACGAAAAAGATCATCAGCGTGCCATGGGCGGAGAAAATCTGATCGAAATGATCTGGCGGCAGGTAGCCTGGCGCGCGAAACGCGACCGCCTGCTGCGAACGCATCATGATTGCGTCTATGAAACCGCGGATCAGCATAACGAGCGCGAGCAGACAGTACATGACGCCGATGCGCTTATGATCGACGCTGGTGATCCACTCCCGCCACAGATAGGGCATATAGCCTTTTGCCAGGATCCAGGCGAGCACGGCGAGAATGACGATGAGAACGAGCGCCCCGGCGACCAGCGGGATCGGCTGGTCGAAGGGGATCGCGGACCAGCTCAGCTTGCCCAGCATCGCCTAATTCCTCAATGCCTTGCCGGCATCGCCAGGCGTCTGTGAGATTTCAGGACCGGGGCCGGGTGGAACGGCTTGAGTAACAATCTTGAGAAACAGATCGGGCTGGACCGTACGGTAGGTAAAAGGCCGCACGCTCATGCTCTGCTTCGCGAGATCGCCATAGGTTTGCGCATTGAGGCCAGGGCCATTGCTTTTTGCCGCCGTCACCCAGGCCGCGAACTGACCGGTGGGCACAGCATCCACGTCAAAATGCATGGTCGCGAACCCGTCGCCACTGATCATGGCGGATTCGCCATAATAAGTGCCGGGATGGTCCGCGATCAGATTGAGCCGATCGGCCATCCGATTCATCGTATAGATCATGCTGCCGAGCTGGGGGACGAAGAACACGTTCATGACACTTGCCGATGTCAGAACGAAATGCACTGGCGTTCCAACCGGAATCACCAGACGATTGACGCTTGCGACATCCTGTTTCGGGTATATGAACAGCCATTTCCAATCGAGCGAAACAACCTGGACATCGAGCGGCGGCGCCTTCGAGGGCAGCGGTGCGGCTGGGTCGAGCTCATGCGAGCCAACCCAGGCGACGCCGCCGAGCAGCAAGATCGTCATCAGCGGGATGGACCAGACGACCAGCTCAATACTGCCGGAATAGACGAAATCCGGCATATAGCGCGCCCGGGTGTTCGAGGCACGGAACCACCAAGCGACACCGGCCGTCGCGATGATCACCGGCACGATGATGACCAGCATGATCGCGAGCGAATCGAGCAGGATCTGCCGATCGGCCGCGCCGACATAGCCCCGCGGATTGAGGACGCTCGGTCCGCACGAAGCGAGGCCAAGAGTGCTCGCCAGCATTGCGCAACGACGGATCGGCTGCACGATTGTTCGCCCGCGCGGGAAACCGCTCCGCCTTGCCTGCACCGTGCCCCCTTGATCTTCCCGGCACGCCCTACGCCGCATGGACAGCGTGAAGCACATCACCAGCATCAGCAAGCCGGCCGGGCCGCCCCGCAGTACGAAACCGGCTAACGATCTCGACTCCAGGCTACTCCGATTCGTTTTGACAAGCGAAGTACTTTTTCAGGGACCGCGCTCAGCCCGCCGACATGCTGTTGCATCGCCTCATCGGCATGTCATCCGCGGATCGGGACGCCGACAGCGCTCGGCGCATCTGCGGGACGATAGTCATTGTTCATTCTGCGCCGCCTTGCCGATGAGAGCGGGATCATCGGCTTCCGGCCACTGTGGAATTCGCGATCGCGCCCACGGGGCATGTGAGCCTCCTGCGCCCGGAACGGCCCTATGTGGTGCGGCGCGCGCCTGCGCCCGACGAAGTGCCCGGCATCGTCGCCGCTTTCCGAAAGGGCGCCGAGAACGCCTTGGAAGCCGGCTTCGACGGCGTGGAGATCCACGGCGCCAACGGCTATCTGCTCGACCAGTTCCTTCAGTGCAGCACCAACCACCGCAATGACCGCCATGGTGGCTCGATCGAGAATCGGGCGCGGCTGATGCTCGAGGTGACGGATGCGGTGGTTTTGGTGTGGGGGCGGACCGTGTCGGCATGCATCTCGCGCCGCGCGCTCGGCCAGCGGAAGATCGCTTTCCTTTGCGCGCGCGAATCGGTGAAGGCGCCGCAGCTTGGACCCAAGCTCAAATCCCTCTTTGGCAGCATCTATATCGCGAACGACGGTTTCACGCGCGAGAGCGCGGAGGCCGCGCTGACTGCCGGCGAGGCAGATGCCGTTGCCTTCGGCGAGCTCTTCCTCGCCAACCCGGACCTGCCACGCCGCTTCGCAATGAATGTCGCGCTCAACGCGTGGGATGCCGCGACCTTTTATTCTGAAGGCCCGGAGGGCTATACTGACTACCCTGCCCTCAGCGCCGCGGCGGAATAGAGCCATCCGGCTTTGATGGATCGCCCGGCGATCCGCCAAAGCCATGGAGCAGATCGCGATCAGCCGGAATCTTCTGATCTCGTGGCGATGCTCGCAGAAACAAACAGAGAGAGCGGTTTGCGCGAGCCAATGCGAACGCAAACCGCTCTCGTGACTTAAGGCGTGGCCGCTTCTGCGCTGGCGCTGAAGAGACGGGCGGCCTCGATCGTTGTCTCCAAAGTCTCGGGGAAATGCGGCGGACGCGGGCGGACGCCGCTGCCAGCACGCCACTGGTCGAGCCGCCAGATATAGGCCAGAACCTCCGCGACCGCGCGATAGAGGCCGGGCGGGATCGGGTGATCCACCTCAACATAGCGATTGAGGGCGCGCGCAAGCGGCGGCGCCTCGACAATGGGAATCCCGTATTGGCGGGCTTCTTCGAGGATCGGTGCCGCATTGAGATCAACTCCCTTGGCGACCACCATCGGAACCGGATCGATATCGCGCCGATAGCGTACCGCCACGGCAAAGTGCGTCGGGTTGCTCACCACCACCGATGCGGTGCGGACCGACCGTTTCTGGCGGGCGCGGGCCTGGCGGCGCAGGATGGCGCGGCGGCGGGCCCGCGTCTGGGGATCGCCTTCGGACTCTCTCAGCTCCTCCTTCAGTTCCTTGTCGGTCATCCGCAGGGACCGACGGTTCAGCCAGGCCTGGATACCGACATCCGCCCCCGCAAGCACCGCAGCACCCGCCGCCGCGGCGGCGATGATCACCAGAGCCGGCTCGCCGATCGCGGCAAGAGCGAGCGGGTGCGGCGCGGCCAAGCCAAGAAAATCCGGCCACAGAAGACGGAAAGCGACCAGCCCGGCGCCGCCGACGACAACGATCTTAACGATTGATTTTGAAATTTCCACGAAGTTCATCAGCGAGAAGATCTGTCCCCAGGACTGGCCGGGGGAGAGATGCTCAAACCTGGGCGCAAGCAACCCGAACGCCAGGTTCCATCCGCCGCTCAGCGAACCGGACAGCAGAGCGAGGCCGGCCGCCGCGAGAAGAAGCACGCAAAATGCCGCCGCAAAACGCATATCGAGCGCCCAGGACCGGGAGAAGGCGCCTTCACCGGCGAGGCGGAGGCTCTCCATCATCCAGGTATAGGCGCCATCTGCCGCCAGCCAGCCAAGCGCCGTGACGGCAAGAACGAAGAGAATGGTGAGCGCGGATTTCGGCAAATCGGCTGAGCGGCGAAGCTGGCCCCGCTCTCGCGCCATGCGCAACCTTCGTTCCGTCGCGCCATGCTTCTTTTCGCCTTCCTGCTCTTCAGCCATGCACCAAGGCCGCCATGACGGCGAGCCCCTCCCGCAGCAGATCCGCCGCGAGCGGCTCAACAGCGAAGAGCGAGGCGGCGAGGATCCATATGCCGCCAAGAAACAACAGCGGAAACCCGATCGAAAAAATGTTGAGCTGAGAGGCCAGGGTATTGGCAAGGCCGATGACCGCATTCATGGCAAAGCCCGCGGCCAGCGCCGGCAGAGAGAGCAGAAGGGCAACCCGGAGGACGGCCCCGCCATAATCGGCGATCGCGCGCAGGCTGAGCGCATCCGGGATTCCGGACGGCAAGGTGTGGAACGATCTGTTGACCGCCTCCATGACCAGGAACGGCCCGCCAAGCGCGAGATAGACGAGCAGCCCGAGCCACTGGAACATGTTGGAGAGGACCGGTGTCGCCTGCCCCGTGGTGAGGCCGGAGGCGGTTGCGAAACTGATCCCGAGGGCGAGGCTCGCGAACTCGCCGGCGCCGGCAATGCCCGCGACCACGATCTGGCCGATGATGCCCATGAGCGCGCCGAAGGCGAGCTGGATGGAACCCGCGAGCATGACAGCGGCCGCGCCGGAGGGGAATGGCGGCCACGGCCCGCCCCAGCTCGCGAGGCAGCCGGCCACCAGCGCGGAGAGAAGGACACGGAACGGAACCGGCAGAATGGAATCCCCGAGCATGGGTGCCGTGAGGAAGATTCCGGTCAGGCGCATGAACGGCCAGAAGCCATCCCCGAGATATTGGAGCAGCGCGTGCTCGCTGATCAGCATCGGCTCATGACCACACGTGGTTAATCATTTCCGGGATATGAGAGATCCAGTCATGCGCGAGGCCCGCAAGTGCCCGGAAAATCGCCGTCACGGCGCCAGTGGCGGCGATAAGAGCTGCGGCCAGGCGCGCGGCCATCACCAATGTTCCATCCTCGACTTGGAGTGCACCTTGTACCACGGCAACCAAGAGCCCGATCCCCAGAAGCCAGAAAATGGACGGGCTCACCGCATCGGCCATCACCCTGATGGCCTCACCGAAAAGGCGAACACTGTAGAGCTCGTGAAACATAGGACATCGGAAGGTGAACCGAGAGCATGAAGAAATGGCTTCTGTGGGCCGCCATTGGGATGATGGCCCTTGCCATGCTCGCGGGAGACGGGCTCGCGGTGTTCTTCTGGAAGGAGAAAGCGGCGGCGGCACCAGCGCACGCCGAAGCCGCGGGCCGGCCCATCTCCCAGCCCGCATCCCTTCTGCCGCCGCGGCATATCTATCTCGCCACGCTGCCGAAATTCGTCGCCGTTCTCAGCACGGACGGCGCCGGCGACAGTACATATGCGGAGATCGCGCTCACCTTCTCCACCTATGACCCGCGAGCGGTCGACGCCTTCGGCAATGTGCTGCCGATCATTCAGGCGGCGGTCATATCCGAAGTGATGCAGAACGGCTCGGCGCTGGCCACCGGCGATGAATCCGCAAGAACGGCGATGACCCACCAGGCTCTCCTCGCGGTGAACCGCATCATCGGAAAGACGAGCCCGGCGCTTGGGGTGAGCGCATTCGCCAGCGCCTACCTGACAGACTTTCTCATCCAGTGAACAAATCCGGCAGTAAGTGAATCCGGTGCATCGCAGCCGGAGCCCATTCTATCCCCGCGTGATTCGTGAAGCGCGCAGCAGGCGGAAACCGATGGATCCCTCGCATCTTGCGCTCATGACCACGGCCCCGCACGGAGGCGGGGCCGTCTATTCGCTCGATATCCAGACGCTGCTGATCATCACCGGCCTTGCCTTTCTCCCCGGCCTGGTGCTGCTGATGACCGGCTTCACGCGGATTATCGTCGTGCTTGCCATTCTCCGTCAGGCGCTGGGTCTGACCACCACGCCACCCAACGTGATCCTGATCGCGCTCGCCCTGGTTCTCACGGCCTTCGTGATGCGGCCGACGCTGGAGGCCGTCAACCACGATGCCCTGCAGCCCTATCTGGCCGGGACACTCTCATTCCAGGATGCCCTTGACCGGGGGCAACAGCCGTTCCGGGCCTTCATGCTGAGCCAGGTGCGCAAGCGCGAGCTTCGTCTTTTCATCAATCTTTCGGGCAGGAATGCCGAGCCCGATATCCAATCCGTTCCGATGCTGGTTCTGATCCCGGCTTTCGCGACTTCCGAACTGCAGACCGCCTTCGAGATCGGGTTCCTGATCTATATACCGTTCGCCCTCATCGATCTGGCGATCGCATCCATTCTCATGGCGCTGGGAATGATCATGGTGAGCCCGACCCTGATTTCCCTGCCGTTCAAGCTTCTTCTCTTTGTCGCGATCGGCGGATGGGGCCTGCTGATGGGAAGTGTTGCCAACAGCTTTATTCATTAATTATTTGTTGATTACGTGATGATTTGTTAGCTGACCATTTATCAAATGATCAGAATTACAAAAAGGTAATCCATGGCGGCTGCAAGAATGCGGGCTCTCTTTCGAATATAGAGAGGCACCGGCGAGACGGATCCGGCGCCATCCTTCCATGTCATGGAGATCTTCTTCGATGTCTGGTGCAATCGGATCGATCCTCAGCAATTTCGGTGCCCTGGAAGCCCTGGACGGCCTTGCCTCCACACAGGGTCATAACAACTCTCTCGAGACGGAGCTTTCGACCGGTCTTTCCATCAACAGCCCGGCCGACAACCCGGCGGGTTTCATCGAAGCCCAGGGCTTCGACGCCCAGATCAATGGCATCACCCAGGCCAGCGCCAACGCCAACGAGGGGATCTCCCTTCTTCAGACGGCCCAGGGCGCCGTGCAGCAGCAGCTCAATCTGGCGCAGAAGCTGAACAGCATCGCGGTGCAGGCCGCCAACGGCACGCAGACGCCCGCGGAGGCGCAGTCCCTGCAGGGGGTCGTCTCCCAGCTCACCGGGCAGGTGACGACCATCGCCGATCAGACGCAGTTCAATGACATCAGCCTGCTGAACGGCACATTCTCCGGCGTGCAGTTCCAGGTCGGCGCCGACGAGGGGCAGACGATCAATCTTTCGATCAGCAGCACAGAAGCCAATGCCATCGGCCTCAACACCCTGAATTCCTCCGCCACGGCCGCGGCGCCGCTGTTCAAGGCCTCTCCTTCTGCCGCGGTCACGGCGACCGGTTCCGCCTTCACTGCGGGGAGCCTGACGCTTCATGGTTCCGCCGGATCGGCCAAGGTCAAGGTGACGGCGAATGAATCGGCCGCCAC
>DASZQO010000055.1:0-1681 GCA_035549615.1 Acetobacteraceae bacterium | reverse complement strand
GCCGGCGACAATGTGGCCGAGCGGCGAGAGGGTATTTTTCGCAAACCGGGAGATGCTCATGATCATCGCCGCAGCATGGTGGCCGTGACGGCACCTGCCGGCGGGCGTTCCATATCGGCGGCGGTGCTGAAGATGCTTGCGGAAACCGGGGGTTTTCCCCGTTTCGCCGAGCATCGGCGGGACGGCGCTGCGCGCGCCGGGCGCGCGGCAGGATCCGGGGCAGCCAGGAAAATGCGGATCAGGCGGACGCAACGTCTTGCCGGGCGGCGATGGGCAGCGGAAGCCGGCGCATCGCATCGAGGGTCGCGCGCGCGATGGTGCGCGGGTCTTGCTGCGTGCAGAGAGGAGCCAGGTGGCCGCGCGGGCAGCGCGCCATCCAGGTCTCGGTGATCCACCAGCAGCCGCCGCAGGCGGCGGGGGGAATATTGATGTTCGCCGCATAGCCGAAGAAGTCCAATGGAGTGGGACCGAAGACGACCGTGCAGCGCGTGCCGAAGCAGCGCGCGAGATGGACGAGCCCGCCCTCATTGTCGATGTGCCAGGCGGCGTGCTTGAGAAGTGCGGCTGTCTGCGGAAGTGTCGCCGCGCCGACGAGGCTCTGATCGACACCCTCGATCGCGGTGCTCGTTGCCGCGACGCCGATCTGGACGAGGGGCAGATCGGGCAGCGCGGCCTTGATGTGGCGCACGACCTCGGCAAAACGGGGATAGCACTTGGTGGCCATGGTGCCGGCGAGGACCGCCACCAACATGGCGGGATCGAAGCCATTGTGGATCGTGAGATAGTGGCCGGAGCGGAGGCCCGCCGAGGGGAGAATGCTCTCATCCACGGCGAGATCGAGCATGTCCCCACCCGCGGCGATTCCCGTCATTCCCTGGAGAAAGGTCGCACGGGTGAAGTTCATGTAAACGGCGCGCTGGGCAAGGAAATTGTCCATCATGGGGTGCCGGCCGAGGAACAGCTCGATCCGCGGCCGGAAATCCGCGACCTTCTGCAAGGCGGCGCAAAGCCTGCGGCTCGCGCGCAGCCGATGCCATGCGGCGGTCCGCCGATAGATGACGATCGCCTGCATGATCCAGAGCCCGATATCGTAGTCGGGCAGCAGATCCTCGAACATGAACTCGCTATAGGCTTCGCGGAAGCCGGGAACGGGGGCGAAGATCTAGCCCGCGGCCTCGGTATTGCTGCAATAGATGTCGAAGACGAAGGGCTCGACATGTGCGGCAAGGTCGCGAAGGTAGCGGGCGATGACGATATAGTCGCCGATGCCGCCCGTGACCTTGACCGCGAGGAAGGGCCGGTCTGGCGGGCGGACGGCCCCAAGCCCCGCGCGGATACCTCTCATGTGCAAGCGGGCGAGAAGATGGCGGAACAGGTAGCCCGAGCGGAGGCGGCAGAACTGCAGGACGAAAAAGAGAGCCGCGCGCCGCGAGCCGGTCGCATCACACGCATCGCGGTATTTCTGTGAGAGGCGCCGGATCCTGTCACGGGCGAGACGGAGATAGAACATCCTGCCGCGCACTCCCTGAGGCCCGCTGTGTCAGCCCCCTGATCGCACCGGGCGGCCGGAAGCGCACGCCAAGGAACCGAACGCTCCGGCGCGCCGCGCTGCGATTGGGTCGCGAATACCGCCGTCCGGGCATGAGCCTCTCGCCTTTTCTTGGAATTCCATATGCGGAAT
>DASZQO010000054.1:0-16231 GCA_035549615.1 Acetobacteraceae bacterium | reverse complement strand
CTGGTCGGCAAGGCTCTGCACCTGGGCGAACTGCGGCGTCGTGGACGCATAAGGCGTGAGGCTGGTGTCCGGCTGGTAGAGGCCGGAGCGGTTTTGGATGAGGAACTGCTGCTCCGCCTGGCTGCGGCAGGCCGCGATTGCCGCCTGCTGCTGGGGTGTAGGCGGCGGCGGAGGGGCCTCGCAACCGGCAAGCGCCGAGAGGGCGAGGAGGGCGCCGAGGGCGCGGCGGCCAAACGGGCGCGGCTTTACGATCATGGTGACAGGATGAACCGCCGGCGTGGCGCGCGCCAGAGCAGGCTCATGAAACCTGGGCTCATGCGCGCTCGCGGTCGGCTTCGAGCAGAACGGCAAGCTCTTCGGCCGCCTGCTGGGTCGTCTGGATGAGCTGCTTCTCATCCATGTAGATCGCATGCGTCTCGGCGAGCAGGCGCTCGTCGTATTCGGTGAAGATCTCGATCGTGCGCTTGGCCTCGGCGTCTGGCACGCCGAGCTCCTCGAGCGCCATCTCGGCGAGCTTGAGGCTCGAGAAGAATGTCTCACGGACGATCTGACGCACGCCGCGGTCCATGAGCATATGGGCCGCGCGCCGGTCGCGCGCCCGGGCGAGAATTCGCAGATGGGGAAAGTCGCTCTTCGCGGTTTCGACGATCTTCAGAGTCTCCTCGAGCTCGTCTGGCGCGATGATGATCAGCCGTGCCGTCTCCGCGCCGGCGGCGCGCAGCACATCCGCGCGAGCCGGGTCGCCGAAATAGACCCGGCCGCCGAAGCGCCGCACCACGGCGATCTGCGCCGGGCTGCGGTCGAGCGCGGTGAAGGGAACATGTTGCAGGGTGAGGATGCGGCCAACGATCTGGCCCACGCGCCCGAAGCCGCAGATGAGGACTGGCGGGTCCGATTGGGGAATCCGGTCCGGCGGCTGTGGTTTCTGCCGCTCGAAACGGGGGATCACGAATCGTTCCGAAGCGGCGAAGAGCAGCGGCGTCGCCGCCATGGAAAACGCGACCGCGAGCGTGGCGAAAGATGCCGCCTGGTGGGAGAGTGCCCCGAACGCGCGCGCGGAGGAGAAGAAGACGAACGTGAGCTCGCTCCCCTGCGCCATCGCAATGGCGAAGCGCAGCGCGCCACCCGCCGTCTCGCGCTTGAGGAAGCCCAGGCCGAAGGCGATCGCGCCCTTGATCACGATGAGGCCGATGACGGATCCCGTGACTTCGAACGGATGGGCCCTGGCGAGGGCAAGATTGGCGGACATGCCGACGGAGAGGAAGAAAAAGCCGAGGAGCAGGCCCTGGAACGGTTCGATATCCGCCTGCAGCTCATGGCGATACTCGGAGTCTGAGAGCAGGACGCCGGCCGAGAACGCCCCAAGCGAAGGCGAGAGGCCGGCAATTTCGGCGATGAGCGCGGCCCCCAGTACCACCAGGAGGGCGGTTGCGGTGAAGAGTTCCGGCGTGCGGGCGCCACCCACCGCGGCGAAGGCTGAGCGAAGGAAGAACTGGCCGGCGAGCAGGATCGCGGCAAGGGCCGCGAGCGTCCGCCCGACCTGAAGCCAGGGCAGATGCATGGGCAAGTGGAGCGACGGCAGATGCCCGGGCGCGAGCAGCGGCAGCACCGCCACCAGTGGCACGAAGGCGATGTCCTGGAAGAGCAGGACTGCAAACGCATCCCGCCCGGCGGGCGAGGTATGCAGGCTCCGTTCCCGGAGCATCGGCAAGACGATCGCGGTCGAGGAAAGGGCGAGGCCGGCTCCGAGGACGAGGCAGTCTTCCCAGGGGATGCCGGCAGTCCGGCCAAGCAGCGCGATCACCACTGCGGTCGGCACGAGCTGGCCGGGGCCGAGCCCGAGCAGCGATTTGCGCAGCAGCCACAGCCGGTGTGGCCGGAGCTCGAGCCCGATGAGGAACAGCAGCATGATGATGCCGAGTGTCGAAACGGCGGCGATCTGATTGACATTGCTCACCAGCGCGAGACCGGCGGGACCGATCACGGCGCCAGCCAGCAGGTAGCCGAGGATGCTGCCGAGGCCGAGGCGGCGGCTCAGGGTGACCGCGATCGCGATCGCCCCGAGCAGGATGACAAGGGCGGTGAGCATGGGCCCTTCTAAAGCAATTTGCGTTCGCCCTGGCTCCCGCAAACCGCGCTCGCTGTTTGTTTTTGCGAGCATCTTCCCGCGATCAGGCGATGCCCTCTGATCGTGATCGGCTTTAGCAGGCCCGGCGGCGGGGGCGAGGCAAGAGCGTCGCCCTCTCGCGGCGCCCGTGACAAAGAATAGATCTAAGGGGCGTGCGCGAGCTTCAGTCCGGGCTCGGGCCAGTCCAGCACGGCAAGCCGGCCGGTGCCGGAGAGCGTGACATAGGCGGTGCGATGATCGAGGCCGCCGAAGCAGAGATTGGTGGTCATCGGATCCGGCAGTTTCACCTGGTCGAGCACGTCTCCGCCGGGCGACACCACCGTGATGGCGCCGCTCACCAGTGTGGCGACGCAGATATTGCCGGCGGCCGTGACCGCGAGACTGTCGAAGCGCTGATAGCCCGGTAGGCCGACCACCAGGCGTCCGCCATGGGGCGAGGGCCAGGGCTGCTTCGCGACCTTCCCCGGCTCCTCGATATCGAAGGCCCAGAGGCGCGATGTCTCCGTCTCGGCGACATAAAGTGTGCGCCCGTCGGGCGAGAGGCCGATCCCGTTCGGCGTGAGGACGGGATGGGCGATCTCGACGATGAATGAGCCATCGGCACGAGCGTAATAGACGCCGCCATGGTCGCGCTCACGCGGGCGATTCTTGCCAAGGTCGGTGAAATAGAAGCCACCATGCGCATCGAAGATGAGGTCGTTCGGTCCCCGCAGCTTGTGCCCGTTACAGGAATCGTAGAGCAAGCTGACCGCACCGCTCACGGGGTCGATACGCTCGATGCGCCCGCCGCTGTAATCCTCGGGCTGATAGCCGGTGCGCAGGATCGTGCCGTCATCGATCCAGCCGAAACCGCCATTGTTGCAGCAATAGAATGCCCCGTCCGGGCCGATCGCAAGCCCGTTGGGTCCGCCGCCCGGGATTGAGATGACTGAGACCGCACCGTCCGCGCCGACGCGGCTCACTCTGCGCCGGGCGATCTCCACAAGCGCAATCGAACCATCCGCCATCGCCACGGGGCCTTCCGGAAAGCGCAGACCACTCGCGAGGATTTTTGGCTCCACCATCTCTTTCTCCTCATGATGCGGCGAGCGCCGCGGCAACCGCCGCGTGGAGCGCGCGCACGCCCGCTTCCGGCCCCTCGGGATGGTTCCAGACGGCGCCGACGACGGCCAGAAAATCCGCCCCCGCCGTCACCAGCGGGGCGCAGTTCGCGGCGGTGATTCCGCCGATCGCGACGGAGGGGAGCTCCATCAGCTCCGACCACCAGCGCAGAATCTCCGGATCCGCCCGGCTCGGCGCCTCCTTCGTCGTGGTGGGAAAAAAGGCGCCGAACGCGACATAGTCCGCGCCATCCTCACCCGCCCGCATGGCAAGGTCCCGGCTCGCATGGCAGGTCACGCCGAGTGTGCGGTCAGGGCCGAGGATGCGCCGCGCCTCCCTCGCCGTCATATCGGTCTGCCCGACATGGGCACCGTCGCAGCCCGTCTCGGCAGCGAGGTCGGGCCGGTCGTTGAGGATGAAGGCGACACCGCGGGACTGCGCGACCGGAGCAAGGACCGCGATGGCGTGCCGCAGGGTGGCATCGTCGACATCCTTGAGCCGGAGCTGCACGGCCGCGACATCACCGGCATCGAGCGCGGCGGCGAGATCATCGCGGAAATGTTCCGGCGCGAGCGCGGGTGGCGTGACCAGGTAAAGCCGGCAGGCCCGCGTGCCGCCCGTTTCGCTCAATTCATCGCTTTCCCTGAAGAGCTTGGCAGCATTTAAGCGATGCTGCCCGGCCTGTCATGGGGCGGTTCGCGGGGAATGGGGAGAGGTTCACGGCGGGTCTCCCGGAGCCAAGCCGCCAGTCTGCGCGCGGCCCCCGCCCGGGCGAGATCGAGCGCCGGCGGCGCGGTGGGAAGAAGGCAGGCGCCGAGGCGGGCGGCGCTCTCCGCAAGCGCCGGAAAGGCGGGGCAGAGCGGATCGAGAACGATCCCCTTGAGACCGATCCGCAAGGCTTCGAGGGCGCGGCCGGGCGCATCCGCGCAATCCAGGAGATCCGACGCATCGGTCCCAGGAAATTGCTTGCGCGCGGCTTCGATCATGGCCTGCCACCAGCCCGCGCCGGCATAGAGCGCCGCTCCGGGAGCCGAGAGCAGGATGAGCGGCAGGCCCGGCGCCAGGGCCGTGCAGGCGTCCGCGAGCCCGTGCACGATCACCGCCGGGGCGGCAAGTGAAGGGACAGTTGACGGCATGACCGCGGGAGCGCCCGAGGGGATAGTCTTCCGCAGGATCATGCTTGACGTTCAAGCAATTGCGCGCGTTGATTGCAAGTGTGCTGGAAAATTCGAGGAAGCCGGTGGCTTCGGAGTCGACGAACCCCGAGAGCGAGGAGGTGGCTGCCGCGGCGGCGCGCCTCGAGGCGGCCCTGGAACGAATTGCCCAGCAGGCCGCGAAACGGCCGCCGGAAGAGGGCGGAGAGAACCCGCGGGTTGCCGAGGTGGTATCCCGGCTCGAAGCGTTGATTGCGACCCTGCGCAGCGCTCTTGGCAGGCCGAGATGAGAGGTGAGGGGCCCGCATGGCGGAAGTGAGCGTGCGCGTGAACGGCTATGTCTATACCGTCGGCTGCGAAGACGGGCAGGAGGCGCACCTGCAGGCGATGGCCAGCGAGGTCGATGCGCGCATTGCCAGCATCAAGGCGGTCGGCGCGCAGAGTGGTGAGGCACGGCTGCTGCTGCTGGCCGCGCTGCTGCTGGCCGACGAGCTTTCGGACATGAAGCTTGCCAAGTCTGAACCCGCGCCCGGGGCCTTGTCTCAGAACCGGGACGCCGCTCTCGCCCGCCGGCTCGGGCGGCTTGCCGGCCGCGCCGAAGCGATTGCCGACGCCCTGGAGCGACCCTAAATTGCGCCATGCGGGGCTGCCCGGTGCGTCAGGCAATTCATCCCCGGGGCCAGTAAGCATCCTCTCGGGAGCTGGCGCTGCCGCGATCCTGGTCGCGGTATCCGGCGCCCACCTGCAAACGCAGGCCTTGGGAGGGTGAGACGCCAACGGCCATGGCGGCTCCGCACCCTGACCTCAAGCGGATCAAGAAGGCGGCACGGATTGCCGCCCTCGCGCGGCGGGCCGGTGCCGATCCGGCGCTGGGTGAGCGTCTCGCCCTGCACGTGCTCGCGGAGATGCCGCCGCCCGCAGGCGCCGTCGTCGCCGGCTATTGGCCGATCGGCGAGGAGATCGATATCCGCCCGCTGCTTATCCGCCTCAGCGAGCGCGGCCATGCCATTGTGCTTCCCGAAACGCCACGCCGGGGCGAGGCCCTGCGCTTTCGCCGCTGGGCACCGGGAGACGCGCTGATGCGGGAGCGATTCGGCACCTTTGCCCCGCGCGGCGAGATCATGGCCCCCGATTGGATCATCGTGCCGCTGCTTGCCTTCGACCGCGCGGGGCGCCGCCTCGGCTATGGCGGCGGCTATTACGACCGCACGCTCAAGGAACTGCCAATGGTGCCGCGCCTCGGTGCGGCCTTTTCCATCCAGGAGATTCCCGAAGTCCCGGCCGGGCCGGCCGACATCCGGCTGCCGGCGGTCGCGACGGAGAATGGTGTCATTTTCTGCACGGACGATGGCTGAGGGATGCGCATTCTTTTCCTTGGCGACGTGGTC
This sequence comes from Acetobacteraceae bacterium, assembly GCA_035549615.1. Taxonomy (GTDB): domain Bacteria; phylum Pseudomonadota; class Alphaproteobacteria; order Acetobacterales; family Acetobacteraceae; genus JAKAWQ01. The sequence continues at coordinate 10,460 of DASZQO010000054.1, read as the reverse complement.
GGCCGCGTCGGCCGCGAGGCCGTCGCGGCTGCGCTTCCGGATCTGCGGGCTGGCCTTGCGGTCGATCTTGCGATCGTCAATGCCGAGAACGCCTCGCACGGGTTCGGGCTCGCGCCCGAGATGGCGCGTGCGCTCTTCGCGGCCGGGGCGGATGTCCTCACGCTCGGCAACCATGCCTGGGACCGGCGCGAGATCATCGGCTTCATCGCTGATGAGCCGCGCCTCATCCGTCCGCTCAATTTTCCGCCGGGCACGCCCGGCGCGGGCGCCAGCCTCGTTTCACTCGCCGATGGGCGCAAGGCGCTGGTGCTGAACGCCATCGGCAGACTCTTCATGGATCTTGCCGACTGCCCGTTCCGTGGCACTGAGCGGATGCTCGCCGCGCATCGGCTCGGCGTGACGGTCGCGGCCATCGTGATCGACTTCCATGCCGAGGCGACCAGCGAGAAGATGGCCTTCGGCCATTCCTTCGATGGGAAGGCATCTCTTATCGTCGGCACCCACACCCATTGCCCTTCGGCCGATCATCAAATCCTGCCGGGGGGGACGGGCTTCATTTCGGATCTCGGCATGTGCGGGGATTATGACAGCGTGATCGGCATGCAGAAGGCGCCGGCGACCGCACGCTTCTGGGGCCGCGTGGGAGGCGAACGCCTCTCCCCGGCCGAGGGCGAAGCCACGCTCTGCGGCGTCTTCGTCGAGACCGACGATGCGACCGGCCTAGCCAGCCGGATCGAGCCGCTGCGGCTGGGCGGGCGGCTCTCCCAGGCGATGCCGCGTTCATAAAACTTACCAGATGAGCCGGCGATAGAGATGCCAGCTCGCATGGCCGAGCACCGGCAATGTGATGGCGAGGCCGAGCAGGAACGGAATCGAGCCGATCACCAGCCCGGCCGTGACGATCAACCCCCATTCCGCCATCGCCATCGGGTTGGTCGTGAACGCGCGCACCGAGGTGCCGATCGCCGTCTCCAGCCGGACATCGCGGTCGAGCAGGAGCGGAAACGAGATCGCGCCGATCGCCAGCACGAGGACGGCGAAGAGGAATCCGATGCCGATGCCGAGGACGATCATCGTCCAGCCCGCGCTGGTATGGAACACTTCATGCACGAAGACGGAGAGCGAGGCTGGCGGGCGTGGGCCGAGGGTCGCCTGGTAGATCAGCCCGGCAACGAGCAGCCAGAGCAGGAAGATCAGCATCAGCAGCAGGCCGAGCACCGTGATCTTGCCGATCGCGTGCGAGCGGAAGACCCGGAACGCATCCATCCAGGTCACGTTCTCGCGCTCTTCGCGGAGCCGGCTCATCTCATTGAGGCCGACGGCGGCGAGCGGCCCGATCAGCGAGAAACCGGCGACCAGGGGAAAGACGAGCGGCAGCACGTTATAGCCGGCGACGAGCCAGGCGAAGACAAGTCCGGCCACCGGATAGATCGCGCAGAGAAACACCGCGTCGCCGCGGAAGGTCGCGAAATCCGCATATCCCTGCTTCAGCGCCTCCCAGGGATCGGCGAGGCCGATCCGCCGCACGAGCGGCGCCTCTCCCCGCCGGCGGGCCTCGGCCGGGCTGTCATTGTCGACGACGGAACCCACCGCGGCAACCGCGATCTTGAGCTCTTCCCATACCCATTCGACGGGACTTCGGCTGCGGACGGCCATGATTTTCCCTCCCGAACCGTGGTTCGGGGCCGCGTTCGGGGCCGTGGCTGGCCGCCCAAGGATCGGTCCTGGGATCGGAGTGCCGCGCTCCGCGTGTTGCGCAACAACCGCGGAACGCCGGGCGAATCCGGTCCTCGACCCAGGTTCGCGGCGGGGTTCGCAAAAAGAATTGCCGCGAACGGCGGCCGGTCACGAACAGGTTCGCGACCCGCCATGAAACAAAGATACGCCGGACCGAAGCGGCAAGCGAGAGAATTTCCGGACTCTGTCTTCTGTTCAAAGGGATGGCAGTGGCTTCGCTTGGATTCGCGTCTCCCGCCCTGTCATTTGTTTTCCACGTGATTAAGGCTCAGGGTGATTCGGTCTCCGGTCATCACGCAGTCGTTTTTGCCAGCGACAATTTATTGCATAATAGCAACAATATTGGAAAGGATATTGAAGAAGTCCGGAATCTTCTCCCAAGCCCAAGGCAGAAAACGAAGAGATGTCGTTCTTTCTTAAAAGAAAGAGCTAAAGAATTTTTCCCTTTCATTCGGAGTCCTCGGCCGGCGCCTGGTCCGGAAAATGGAGAAGAGTCTTTTTGCTTCTTTTTCTTCAGAAAAAGAAACCTCCCCCTCTCTGATCCTTTAAGGAAGCGCCCAACACACCCTAGAATGGGCCGCGGCTTGGTTTCGATCGTTCGAGAGAAAACAGCGCAAATGACAGGAAATCGGATTGCCCGAGACTCTGCGTGAGTGAAGCGGCATGAGCTTGGGGCTTTCGGTTCTGGCCGTCGATGTGGGCGGCACCAGCCTCAAGGGCGCGGTGGTCGGTGACGACGGACGGTTTCTCTATAAGGAAGCAGTGCCGCTCGACGGCGAGCGGGGCGAGACGATCTTCGAGCTCCTGCGGGATCTTCTGGATCGCCTGCGGCAGGAGGCGGCGCTTCACCGCCAACCTGCCAGGGCCGTCTCCGTCATCACGCCGGGCATGGATGACCGTGGCTGCGTGATGTTCGCCTCCAATCTCGGCTGGCGCGACATGCCTCTCCGCGATCGTCTCGAGAAATATTTCTCGCTGCCGGTCGCGACGGGGCATGACGTGCGAACCGCCGGCGCCGCGGAGGCGCGATTCGGCGCGGCGCGCGGCGCACAGGATTTCGCGATGGTCATGCTCGGCACGGGGATTGCCGCCGCGCTGTTCGCCAATGGGCAGCCGATTGCGGGCGCGCGCAGTATGGGCGGCGAGTTTGGGCATATGCCCGTCATTCCCGGCGGTGAGATATGCCCTTGCGGCCAGCGCGGCTGCCTGGAGGCCTATGGCTCCGCCGGCGGCATCGTGCGGCGCTTTCGCGCGGCGGGCGGCGATCCGCGCCTGACGGCGGCAGAGATCGCTGGTGCGGTCGGCGTGGACGAGCGGGCGGGCAAGGTCTGGCGGGAAGCGGTCGCGGCGCTCGGCCAGGGACTCGTCATCCTCACCATGCTGCTCGATCCCGCGCTCCTCGTCATCGGTGGCGGCCTGGCCGAAGCAGGCGAGATATTGCTCGTTCCGTTGCGTGATGCGCTGCGCGCCGGTCTTCTCTGGCGAGCACCGCCGCCGCTCGCTGTTTCCACGCTCGGTGCCTCCGGCGCTCTGCTCGGTGCCGCAGCACTTGGATTCGAGCGCATCGGCTTCGGCGCATTGGTAAAGGGATGGAATGATGTCGGGCCCGATCGCCAATCCTGATCGTGGTCCCTTCAGGCCGCGGCGCGGCGCGTTCTCGCATAGTGCCCCAGGGCCTCATCCGGCACCGGCACGATCGGTGCGAAATCGCGATGGGCGATCCAGTCCGCCCGGGTCGGCGTGCGGATGAAGTTGGAAACCGCGTTCAGCGTGAGATAGACGATCTTGCGCGGATAGGGCGTGATATTGCCGGCCGAGCCATGCACGAGATTGCCGTGGAACATCAGAACGCTCCCCGGCTTGCCGGTGGGCGCCACAATGCCGCCTTCATCGACGAGGCGCGTCACCGTTGCCTTGTCGAGCGTCCAGAGCGGATAGGAGGTCGTTTCGAGATCATGACCGGCAGCCAGCGTACCATGGCGGTGGCTGCGCGGGATGAGCATCAGCGGGCCGTTGATCGGCATTACCGTGTCGAGAAAGACGGAGATGTTCATGGCGCGCGGCTCAGGCATGCCGTCATCGCGCAGCCAGGTGCCATAATCCTGGTGCCACTGCCAGACATCCCCGTCGAACGCTGCTTTCGCGTTGATCTTGAACTGATGCATGTAGAGCGCTTCACCAAAGATCTGCTCGACCGGGTGGATCAGGCGCGGATGGCGGCCGAGCAGGCCGAACGCCACATTGTAAGTGTGGGCGGCGAAGGCGGTGCGCGGCGCGCCGGACTTCTCGCGCCAGATTTCCTTCCGGTCCTGGTCGAAAATCGCAACCGCTTCGGCGGCGAGCGCAGCAACCTCGCTCGGCATGAAAACTTCAGGAAAGAATAGAAATCCCTCGCGGTGGAAATGCGCGATTTGCTCTTCGGTCAGTTTCATTCCTTCCTCCCAATGCTGGCCTGGCGGGCGCAGGCCGCGCGCGTGCATCTCGCAAGCCACACGCCAGCACAGGTCTCAACACGCGGTCAACAAAACCGGCGTTGGGGAGCGATCACTGCCCGACCGCGCCCGGGCCTCGGCTTATTTCCGTGCCTCGGCGAAGGAAGGCAGGGAGTCGATGGTCGCAACCCAGGGAATTCTGGCCGCCGCGTAGATCTGGTCCCTCGGCGGGACTTGCGCAGGATCGTCGAGGCTCGCCGTGGTGACGTCGATCTCCCCGCTCAGCAGGCTCGAACGGAAGAAGAGGGGGGAGCCGCAGGAGGGGCAGAAGCCACGCTCGGCTTTCGCCGAGGAGCGGTACCAGGACAGGCTGCCCGCGACGATCCGCAAAGTGGGTCGCGGCACGCTGAACCAGGCGACGACCGGCGCCCCGCTTGCGCGGCGGCACATCGAACAATGGCAGATGGACTCATGGAACGCGGCTCCATCGGTCTCGTAGCGGACTGCTCCGCAGAGGCATCCTCCCCGCAACATCGTCTTCTCCTGATCTTCTTCTGCCACCCGGCCAGCGCAGACGCTGCACGCAGCGGGGCGCGCAATCAAGCAAGACGGCTCCTATCCCTTCAAACGGAACGGGAGATGGATGCCGAGCCCGCCTTATCTTCGTCAGCCGCCGTGTGGAAGCGCGATCCCGGTCAGCGCCTGCCAGACCCTGATGACGAAGGCGTCATCCCGGCCGCCATGCCCGGAGGCGGAAGCGGCCAGGAAGAGCTGATGGGCCGCGGCAGCGAGCGGAAGCGGAAAGGTCAGCGCGCGCGCCTGATCAAGCACGATCCCGAGATCCTTGACAAAGATGTTGACGGCCGAATGCGGCGTATCGTCGCCGGCGAGGATATGGGGAACGCGGTTCTGCCACATCCAAGAGCTGCCGGCCGAGGCACTGATCACCTCGAAGAGGGTTTCCGGATCGGCCCCGGCACGGATGCCGAGCGCCAGCGCCTCGGCGGCGGCGGCGATATGCACACCGGCAAGAAGCTGGTTGACCATCTTGACGGTGCTGCCGACGCCGGCCGTCTCGCCGAGCCGCCAGACCTTCTGAGCGATCGCGGCCAGCACCGGCTCTGCGGCCGCGAAGGCGGCGGGTGAGCCCGAGGCCATGACGGAGAGCGCTCCTTCCCGCGCCCGCGCCGAGCCGCCCGAAATCGGCGCATCGAGCGAAAGAAACCCGCTTCCGTCGAGTCGCGCGGCGAGCGCGCGGGCCGCCTCGGGGGCCATGGTGACGGAGGAGATGACGACTGCTCCCGGCTTCAGGTGGGGCGCGCAACCCTCCGCGCTGAACAGCACCTCCTCGGCCTGGGCGGCATTGACGACGAGCAGAACCACGGCGCCGAGATCCGCGGGGAGCAGGGCAGGGCGGGCGACGGCGGTTCCCCCGGCGGCCTCAAGCTCGGCACGGGCCGGCTCGCGGAGATCGCAGCCGAAAACGGCATGGCCGGCACGCAGGAGGGAAAGCGCGACACCCATGCCCATGGAACCAAGCCCGATCACACCGACCTGCATGATGCTGTCCACCCTTTTTGCGAAAGGCGGAAATTCTGGCCCATTGCGGCTCGGCCGCATAGAGCATGACCGCCGGGGCGGATTGACAGAAAGCGGGAATTACACGGAAAAACAAACGGCTAGAGCATGACGGTGGGGGCTGCCGCGCGTTTTGCCTTGCGCTGGCTGATCGATTTCAAGGCTTCGGGCAGACCGCTTTATGGATCCGCGGGAAGCCCTATTTGATGGCGAGGGCGGCAATCGTTTCGATTTCGGCGCAAAATGCCCCAGGGTGAGACTATTACAGGAATATAAATAGAACATTAAGGGCACTCTATATCTCGATTCAGTAATAATTTCGGGGAAATTGTTCCGTGCCCCCGCGGGGGTCCCAGGGGGGGTCCCAGGGGGGGTCCCAGGGGGTGATATGCCAGGGACCGATCTGCCGCAGGGTGGCGGCCCCGGCTGATCCTTGCCGGCGCTCGCCGCTAACATTCCTTCCATGCTGATCGCGAGAGACCTCGATACGCTTGCAGGCCATCGTGTCCGACTGGGAAGCGGGACCCGTCCTCTTGCCCTCGTGCCGACCATGGGCGCCCTGCATGACGGCCACCTCGCCCTGATCGCCGCCGCACGGCAGAGTGGCGCGGCGGTGGCCGCCTCGATCTTCGTCAATCCCCTGCAGTTCGGGCCCACGGAGGATTTCACGCGCTATCCTCGTGATGAGGCGGGCGACCTCGCAGCGCTGGCGAAGGCCGGCTGCGATCTCGTCTGGCTGCCCCCGCTCGCGGTGATGTATCCGGCGGATGCCGCCACCACCATCGAGATCGGCGGGCCGGCCGAGCGCTGGGAAGGCGCGGCCCGGCCGGGCCATTTCCGCGGCGTGGCGACCGTGGTCACCAAGCTGTTCGGCCAAGTGCGGCCAGCAGTCGCCTATTTCGGCGAGAAGGACTGGCAGCAGGTCCAGGTTGTGCGGCGCCTCTGCCGCGATCTTTATCTCGATATCAAAATTGTTCCGGTTCCAACAGTTCGCGCCCCGGATGGGCTGGCCCTCTCCTCACGCAATCGCTTTCTCACGCCCGCCGAACGCGCGCTCGCGCCCATGCTCTACCGCACGCTCGCCACGCTGGCCGATGCCCTCGCGCAGGGTTGCGCGGCCGAGCCGCGTCTTGCCGAAGCGACCGCCAAGCTCGCCGCTTGCGGCTTTCTTCCCGATTATCTCGCCCTGGTCGATGCCGAGACCCTGGTTCCGATCTCGGCCGCCCGGCCGCCCGCGCGGCTCATCGCCGCCGCCAGGCTGGGCACCGTCCGGCTGCTCGACAATGTCCCTGTCGGGTGAGCGGGGAGCTTCTCTTTCCTATTCCCTGTCCGGGAATCGCTCCCGCCAGCGCCGCCAGCCAGCCTCGCGCAGCCGGCAGGCGGGACAGGTTCCACAGCCATAGCCCCACTCATGCCGGAGATGGCGCTCCCCCTGGTAGCAGCTCAACGTGCCCTCGACGATCAGCGCGACGAGCCGCTCGCCCCCGAGCGCTTCCGCCAGCCGCCAGGTGCCCGCCTTGTCGATCCACATCAGCGGCGTCTCGATGACAAATCTTCGCTCCAAGCCGAGATTGAGTGCGATCTGCATCGCCTTCAGCGTATCGTCACGGCAATCCGGGTAGCCGGAATAGTCCGTCTCGCACATGCCGCCGATCAGGCGCTTGAGGTTGCGGCGATAGGCGATGGCCGCGGCATAGGTGAAGAACAGGAGGTTGCGGCCCGGGACGAACGTGTTGGGCAAGCCCGTGCGGCTCATTGCGATTTCCATGGCGTCCGTGAGCGCGGTCTCGCCGATCGCCGTCATCCCCCCTGCGATATTCACGAGATGGTCGGGGCCGAGCGTGCCGCGCCAGCCGCCGAGGGCCAGGATGCCGGTTCGCAGCGCCTCACGGCCATCGAGCTCGGCGCGATGGCGCTGCCCATAATCGAAGCCCACGGTCTCGACCCGTTCATAGCGGGCGAGCGCCCAGGCGAGGCAGGTCGTCGAATCCTGGCCGCCGGAGAACAGCACCAGCGCGCCCTCTGTGCTTTGATCCCCCGCCACCATGCGCCCACCTCTTCGCCGGCGCCCCTGCGGCGCCTATCTTCCAGGTATGGCACCCGATTTCACCGAGGACGAGATCCAGCGCTACTCCCGCCATATCCTGCTCAAGGAGGTGGGCGGCATCGGCCAGGCGAAGCTGCGGGCGGCGCGGGTGCTCATCATCGGTGCGGGCGGGCTCGGCTCGCCGCTCCTTCTCTATCTCGCGGCGGCCGGGGTCGGGCGGATCGGGATCGTCGATGACGACCGGGTCGAGCTTTCCAATCTCCAGCGCCAGATCGCCCACCGGACTGACGGGCTCGGCCTCGGCAAGGCGCAATCGGCAGCCGAAGCGGCGCGCGCGATCAATCCCGCCATCACGATCGAGGCTTATCCCTGCCGGATCGACGCGACCAACGCGCTGGCGCTGATCGACGGCTACGACATCGTCTGCGACGGATCGGACAATTTCGCGACCCGTTTCCTCCTTGCCGATGCCTGCTTCCTCGCGCGGCGAACGCTCGTTTCCTCAGCGGTGCTCCGCTTCGAGGGGCAGCTCTCGGTGTTCAAGCCGCACGCAAGTGCTGAAGCGCCCTGCTATCGCTGCCTCTATCCCGAGCCGCCGCCCGAGGGACTGGTGCCGAGCTGCTCGGAAGCAGGAGTGATGGGCGCGGTGACCGGGGTGATGGGGACGCTTCAGGCGACCGAGGTGCTCAAGGAAATCCTCGGCATCGGCGAAAGCCTCGCTGGAAGGCTCCTCATCTGGGACGCGCTCGCGGCGCGGATGCGCACCGTGCGCCTCCGGCGTGATCCGGCCTGCCTGCTGTGCGGCCCGGCGGGCGAGATTCATGATCTCGCGCGGCATGCGCACGCACCCGCCTGTGCCGCCTGACAAGACGCTCGGGATCCTGCTTTTGTCGGGCCAGCATGAGCAGGCGCATTACGCGTTCGTGCTGGCGAGCGGCGCCGCCGCGCTCGGGCGGAGGGTGGTGCTGTTCGCAACCAATCGCGGCTGCCATGCGCTGCTCGCGGATTGGTCCGGCCTCGCCGAGGCGGAGCGGGATGTTTTGATCCGCGGCCGCGGCGTTGCGGGGTTAGAGACGCTGCGCGCGGCGGCTTCCGAGCTCGGCGTGCGCATGATCGTCTGTGAAGCGGGCTTGCGCGCCGAGGCGCTGGAGAAGGAACCGCTCCTCGCGGATGTCGAGGTCGCGGGGGTTGCCACCTTCCTCGAAGCTGTGGGCGAAGGCCAGTTTATTTCTGTGGGATGAGCGATCCGAAACTTGACCCGGCGCGCCGGCCCCGGCACCGCTTCCGCATGCGCGTACAAATTGCGGCGTCAGCGATTCGCTCCCTTTCCGCTGCTCTGCTGGACGGAGGGTTGGTCATGGGGTCCGTCCAAGCGGCGACCCCTGCGGAGAAAAATTCGCTGCTCGATCCGGCTGCTCTCTGGGAACCGGCGCATCCCTTCAAAGGGAGCAGCACGGGGCTGCCGATCCCGCGCTTCATCTCGCTGCTCACCGACGATGTGAACATGCGTGTTGGGCCGGGTTTCCAGTATCCGATCGAATGGGTTTACAAGCGCCGGGGCCTGCCGGTGGAGGTCGAGCGGGAGTTCGATGTCTGGCGCCTCGTTCTCGCGCCTGACGGCGGACGCGGCTGGGTGCATGAGGCGACGGTCTCCGGCACCCGCACCTTCATCGTCACCGGCGGGGACAGAATCCTGCGGCGCCAGCCGAACGACCAGGCGGCGACGGTCGCCATGCTGCAGATGGGGGTGATCGGGGTCATCCGGCGCTGCAAGGCGGGCGACGCCTGGTGCGAGGTGAGCGCGGATGGCAAGCGCGGCTACCTGCCGCGCGCCGATTTCTGGGGCACCTTTCCCGGCGAGGCCGTGCCCTGATAATCTGGTGACATGGATCTCCAAACGCCCCGCGCCCATCACGATCTCGGCGGCGCATCAAAATATCTCTGTCAGGGCATCGACCGGGACGCGCATGCGCTCACCGGCTTCGACAAGGCAGTGGACGCGATCCGCCAGATTCTCGGCGCCAAGGGCATCATGACGGTGGACGAGCTGCGGCGCGGGATCGAGGCAATCCCGGAGGCGGATTACCACCGGCTCACTTATTATCAGCGCTGGATCTGCTCGATCGCCGACAATCTTCTCACCCGCGGCGTGATTACCGAGGAAGAACTCGCGGCCGCCCTCGCTTCCCAGAAATGACCGCGCATCTCGCGAGCGGCACCATGGTGCGTGTCCGCGACGATTGGCCGGAGACGCGCGGGAAGGTTCATATCCGCACGCCGCACTATCTGCGCGGGCGGATCGGCCGCGTCGTCTGCCATCTCGGCGATTTCCCGAGCCCGGAGGAGCTCGCCTTCGCGCGGCCGGCGCCACGGCTTCCGCTCTATCACGTGCTCTTTGAGCAGGCGCCGATCTGGCAGGAGGGAGAGAAGGGCGACGAGATTCTGGTGGAGATCTATGAGCCATGGCTGCAACCGGCCTGAATCTTCTCTCGCTCGAGCCTGAACATCTGCTCGGCGCGGTGCGCTCCCTGCTCGCGGCCAAAGGACTTGCGAGCTCTGAGGAAATCGCCGAGCGCATTGCCGCAACCGATCAGGCCACGCCCGCGCAGGGCGCGCGGATGGTGGCGAAGGCCTGGACCGACCCCGAGTACCGCGCGCTCCTGCTC
>DASZQO010000053.1:0-4445 GCA_035549615.1 Acetobacteraceae bacterium | reverse complement strand
AAGCCGGCGAGGATCTTTTCCGGATCCTGGTCGGGGACAAGACGGAAGGAGAGCTTCGCCGCGGCTTCGGAGGGGATGACCGTCTTGCTGCCCGGACCGGTATAGCCGCCCCAGATGCCGTTCAGATCGGCGGTCGGCCGTGCCCAGAGACGTTCCAGGCCGGTGAAATTGCCCTCGCCCGCCGGATGCGCAAGGCCGATCGCGCCGAGAAACGCATCCTCTTGGAACCCGAGGCTCTGCCACTGGCGGGCGGTCGCGGGATCGAGCGGACGGACATCATCGTAGAAGCCGGGGATTCGAACCCGGCCGGCTTCATCGTGCAAGGTGCCAAGAATACGCGTCAGTGCATTGATCGGGTTGAGTGCTGAACCACCATACATGCCCGAATGGAGGTCGCGGTCCGGACCTTTCAGCCTGATCTCGGTATAGACCATGCCACGCAGCCGCGTCGTCAGGGCGGGCGTGTCGATGTTCCACATGCCCGTGTCGCTGATCACGGCGACATCGGCGGCGAGCGCCGCGCGCTCTTCGGTCAGGAACGGCTCGAGATTGGGGCTACCGATCTCCTCCTCGCCCTCGATCAGGATCGTGGCGCGCACGGGCAGCGAGCCGGTCGCCTCGTGCCAGGCGCGGAAGGCGGCGAGAAACGTCATCACCTGGCCCTTATCGTCCACCGCGCCCCGGGCAACGATGCGCTGGCCGTGCGGCCCCGCGACGAGGGCGGGGGAAAAGGGCAGGGTCTTCCAGAGCGCCACCGGGTCGGGCGGCTGAACGTCGTAGTGCCCGTAATAGAGCAGGTGCGGCGCATGTCCCCCGCCATTCCCCTGCGGGCCGGGATGATGGGCCAGGACCAGCGGGCGGCCCTTCGTCTCACGCACGGCGGCGGTGAAGCCCGAGGCGCGGAGATCGGCGGCGACCCATTCGGCCGCGCGCCGGCAATCCTCTTCATGGGCCGGATCGGTCGAGACACTCGGGATGGAGAGCAGGGAGAAAAGCCGCTCGCGCGTGGCATCGAGGCCGGAATCGAGCGCGTCGAGGACACGCGCCAAGGTTGGGTGGAGAGAAGCGGCAGAACTCATCGATGCCTCCTTGCTCGGCAGGCTCCTGCCCGGACCGGACTCCGCCGCGGACAGGGGCGGCGAGCAGGGCATGAAAATTGCGGCAATCGCAAGAGCCGGGGCCGCTTCCCATTGGCCGCATGGCTCCCTGGCCGGGATTTCATTTCACCTACGGTTCTCGCAGGCGCACAGGAAGGCCTGATGATAGACTGGCTGATGATATGCCGCGTCACTCTCGTGGCCGGACTGGCGGCTGTGGTCGGTGGCTGCACGGTGGGTCCGAATTTCGTCCCGCCACAGCCATCCACCCCCGCATCCTGGCGGGCGAGCGCGGCGGGCGATGCAAGCCGGACCGTGCCGGAGGCGGTCGCGGTTCAGTGGTGGCAATCCTTCGATGACCCGGTGCTGACCTCGCTCGAGGAACGGGTGGCGGCGCAGAACCTCGATGTCCAGCAGGCGACCGATCGGTTGCTCGCAGCGCGAGCGGAGATAGAGGTCGCCGGGGCGTCGGCGCTGCCCTCGATCTCGGCGACGGGCTCTTACTCGCACGAGCGCTACAGTTCCAACGGCCCGTTCACCAGCGAGCCGCTCCTTCCGTTCAATATTCCAGCTGTTCCTTTCAATCTGTTCGAGGCCGGATTTGACGCTGCGTGGGAGGTCGATCTCTGGGGAGAGACACGGCGGAGCGTGGAGGCGGCGAAGGCGAACTACGCGGCGGCGGAGGCCGACCGGCGCGGCGTGCTGCTCTCGGCGCTTGCCGAGCTGGGGCGGGACTATATCGATCTCCGCGCGGCGCAGGATCTTCTCTCCATCACCCGCCGCAATCTTGGGACGGCGCGGCAGAGCCTTGGGCTCACTGAGCAGCGGGCGGCCGCCGGGCTGGTGGCGGACCTCGATGTTGCCAATGCCCGCGCCCAGGAGGCGAGCATCGCCGCCCAGATCCCACCGCTCCAGACACGGATCACGAAGGATATCAATGCCATCAGCCTGCTGCTGGGATTGCCGCCGCAGGCGCTTGCAAGCGCGTTGAGCCCTGCGCGCCCCGTGCCTCCGGTGCCGCCGGAGGTGCCGATTGGGCTTCCCTCGCAACTGCTGACGCGGCGGCCCGATATCATGCAGGCGGAGGATCAGCTTCACCAGGCCACGGCCGAGATCGGGGTGGCGGTCGCCGATTTCTTTCCAAATTTCAACTTAAGCGGAAATATCGATCTACAGTCTATTGATATAAATCAATTCGCCGATATCGCTTCGCGGACCTACGCGCTTGGCCCGACGATTTCGCTGCCGATCTTCGAAGGTGGGCAATTGCAAGGCCAGCTCAGCCTGCGCAAGGCGCAGCAGAAGGCCGCGGCGGTTTCCTATGCGCGCGCCGTGCTCACCGCCTTCCATGACGTGGACAATGCCCTCGCCGCGTATGACGGCGAGCAGCAGCGGCGCACCAGCCTGCAAGAAGCCGTCCAGCAGGATCAGCGGGCACTCTCGCTCGCCCAAAGCCGCTATGCGGACGGGCTTACCGATTTTCTTGAGGTGCTGACCGCGCAGCAGAACGTGCTCACCGCCGAGCAGCAGCTGGCGACCAGCACCGCTGCCGTCTCGACCGATCTCGTCGCGATCTACAAGGCGCTCGGGGGCGGCTGGCAGATGGCCTTTCCCTTGGAAACGGCCGCGGCGGCGTCCGGGCGGCAAACCGCCGCCGACGCCTTGCCGTCATCCCGCCCCTGATGGCAGGAGCGTGAGAACGTCATGCCGCGGGTCTCAATCGCGCGGGAAAGCAAGGATCAAAAGTGGGATGCGGGGGCCAGCGCATCCCGCGCCAGCGGGGCTCGCGAATCGACGACGACGAGCTTGTCTCCCCCAAGGATCGAGGGGGTGCGATCCGGCGAAAGCATGCAGTCATAGTCCGAATCAAAGCGGGCGAGCAGCTCATAATCGCTGTCGAGTATCCCGTGGATGTCGAGAAATCGGTTCATTGCCGGGGAGACATGGATGCAGCCATTCGATGTTGGCTTGCCGAACAGCGGCTCGAGCGCGTCGGGATCGGTGCATGGAGGAGCATGCGGATCTGGCCTGTCTCATCGGGCGGACCCCAGCCACCCTCCGCCGTTTGCCAGCCGAAATCCCGCACCCGCATGCCTTTGATGCCGAGGCCGCGGATGTGGTTCGCATTGAAGGTGCCAAGCGCGCGGTAATCCAGGATGCCTCCGTCATGCACGAAGACCCCGGTCGGCGTGACAAAGGCGCCGCGTACACCCGCCTCTCCGGTGGAAACCTTACCCCCGCCAATGGCCTGCCAGGGCCCGCGCGGATCGGCAAGTACGATCGCAAGGCGCTGGACTGCCGGGTTGCGATCGACAATGACGAGGAGCCCGCACCGTTCCTTGAATCAGCTTCAAGGCATTGCGAATCCCTGTTCGCAGCAAAGACCTCGTTGTGCTTTTGGCCGCATCAAGAGCGGTTCCGCATTTTTCGCGGGCAGGAGACGCCACTTTACATTGTTCAATGTTTAGTTGACCCGACGCGGACGGATGCGATTTGTCGGACCGTGCCGGGAGCCCTGTCATCGCCCGGGAGGGAGGCGGGAGGGCCTCGCGACGAGAGCATACCGATATGGTGCCTTGCGGCGAACTCTGAGAGAAAACCGCCAAGGCCCTGAGAGTGTTCACTGGAGACAACGGAAGAGCGTGACAGGCCGAATTCGTCGCGCTCTGGCGGGCGCCGGCCTCGCGCTTGCGATGGTCGCGCTTGACGGTGCGGTGGTGCCAAGGCCGGCCAGCGGTGCGGCGAGCCCGCAAAGCGCCTTCGCTCCTGCGGAGAAGCCTTTGCCGCCAAAAGTGAAGACGATGGGAAGGACCCGCGCCCAGGGGGTCCTTGGCCAGCCGGTGCGGGATGCCAAGGGCCAGACGATCGGCCATATCGTTGACATTCTGATCGATCCCGAGGGCCGGCCGCAGGCGGCGGTGATCGAGTTTGCGGGCTTTCTGGGTCTCGGCAACCGCGATGTCGCGGTGGATTGGAAAGCACTGCGCTTCTCGGTCCAGAAGGACCAGATTGAGATTGGCGTCGCGCTCGAACCCGCAGCTCTGAAAGCGATGCCGCTCTACAAGCCGGCGGCGAAGTCGGTGCCCGTGGCCACCTCGGCCGGGCGCAGCACAGCCGCAAACGGCGCGGCGAGCGCACGCTAGAGCCCGGGGATGGCCGCCAGGCGCAGTCTCGCCGGTCTCGACTGGCTCAATTTCTTCACCGCCGAGGTGCAGACCGGTTTCGGGGCTTTCATTGCCGTCTATCTGACGCTGCATCACTGGACCGGGCTCGCGATCGGCAGCGTGCTTTCGCTCGGCACCATGGTCACGCTACTGAGCCAGATCCCGGCCGGGCTACTCGTCGACT